>JBKPRS010000477.1:0-12976 GCA_046734695.1 Actinomycetota bacterium
GACCACGAGGCAGCCGATCAGGACCGCGGCAGCCACCACGACGTGGACGGCCTCGGCGGTGTGGGGCGAGAGCCAGGTCACGTGGTCGGTGCCCAGCAGCCACCGCCCGTTGACGGCGACGTAGCGGCCGACGATCGGGACCGCGTCCACGGGTCCCAGGGTCGCGTCGCCGCTCGCCAGCGCTTTCCCCACGTGCCAGGGGTTGTGGAGGTCGAACAGCGCGTCGAGCAGCGGCGGGAGCCACAAGATGGCGGTCACGATCGCCGCCAGCCGCACCGCCCGTCCCTCACCCGCCGGCGGCCCGCTGTCCGTGCCGTCTACGCCTTCGGGCACGACCCGCCCGCGCCGGCGCGTCCACGCCACGTACCAGGCGACGACGACCAGCATCAGCGGCACGAAGGCCAGGTGGGTCTGCATGGCGAAGGCGGCGGGCACGGCCGCCTCCACGAGGGCGCGGGACCGGCCGAGCCCCGCATCCCACACCAGCAGCACGGCGAGAAGGAACGGCAGGAGCGGCGAGTACGGGTTCCACATGTCGAGCGTCACGGACGGACCGAGCCCGTGAAGCAAGGCCGTCAGGGCCACCAGGACGGCCAGCAGCAGCGGCCACCGGCCCCGCCGCCAGGCCACCGCGGCGATCGCGAGGACCATCGCGACGTTGAGGATGGCGCCCGTCCACAGCAGCGAGCGGGGATCCCCGCCCATCAACCGGTAGAGCGGCGTGGCGACCAGGTACGACAGGGGCCCGGGGTGGGCGAAGCCGTGGTAGCTGTACGGTCCGACGAGCGGCGTGTCCCGGCCTCCGACCTGGGAGGTCCGGAACGCGAGGCTGGCCCAGTCGCTGAGCGGCAGCCACTGCTGCCCCTTCAGCGCCATGGCCCCGACGACCACGGGCACGGCGACCACCACGACCACCACGACCGCCAGCGGGCCGGTCCCCGTGCGCCACTTCGGGGCGCGGGTGGTGGCTTCAGCGTCGTGCTGGTCCGCTACCTGCACGCTGCCTCCCCCACCGCCAGCCAAGCGAGCAAAGTACCAAACGTGCTGCGAAGACCTCTGGTTGTCGGGATCAGCCGTGGTTCGAGGCTTGTCCGGCTGCTCGAGCTGGCACTACGGCGCTCGACCTGACGTGAGTGGCGGCTGGGCAGGCTAGGGATCGACCGACGGAGCCTCAGCGGGCTCGGACTCGCCGCCGTGCTCGGACTCAGCGCTGGCTGTCGGGTCGGCCGCCGCGGGGGAGTCGGGGTCGTTGGCGGGCTCGGCGCCGGCGGTGGCAGTCGGGTCGTCGGTGGCGGGGGAGTCGGGATCGGTTGGGGCGGAGGCGGCGGTGTGGTCGTGCGATAGGGACGACGACGGGGCGTCCTCGGGCGATGGCGATGGCGACGGTGCCGCCGACGGTGGCGCCGACGGTGGTAGGGGCGGGGCGGGGCTGGTGGCGGGCCGGACGAGCGTTGCAAGGCGGTCGGGGTCGGCGTCTACCAGGGGGAAGTGGCAGGCGACCACGTGGTCGATGCCGTCGGCTGTGACCCGGCGGAGGATGGGCTCTTCGTCGGTGCAACGGGCTTGGGCGCGGGGGCAGCGGGTGCGGAAGCGGCAGCCGGACGGGGGAGCGAGGGGCGACGGTAGGTCGCCCGCCAGGGCGGTGAGGGGGATCGGGATGTCGGGGTCCGGCTCGGGGACAGACTCGATCAGGGCCGCCGTGTACGGGTGGGCCGGGCGGGCGTACAGCGAGTCCGCCGGGCCGACCTCGCACAGTTTGCCCAGGTACATCACCGCCACCCGGTCGCTGATGTTGCGGACGACCGCCAGGTCGTGGGCGATGAACAGCATGGTGAGGTCGTGCGATGCCTTCAGATCCTCCAGCAGGTTGAGGATCTGAGCTTGCACCGACACGTCCAGCGCCGAGACGGGCTCGTCGCAGATCAGCACCGACGGTTCCAGGATCAGCGATCGCGCGATGCAGATGCGCTGGCACTGGCCGCCGGAGAACTCGTGAGGGCGGCGATCGCCTGACATCTCGGGGTCGATGCCGACCGAGCGCAGGGTGTCCGCGACACGCTCGGCCGAGCCGGCGCGCCGGCCCCAGATCGACAGGCCCTCGCCCACGATGTCGTTGACCCGGCGGCGGGGGTTCAGCGACGAGATCGGGTCCTGGTAGATCATCTGCATCTCGGGGCGCAGCTTGCGCAGCGACTCCCGGTCCAGCACCGACATGTCCCGGCCCGCGAACGTCACCCGTCCCGCCGTGGGTCGGGGGGCGTACATGATCGCCTTGGCGGTCGTCGACTTGCCGCAGCCCGACTCGCCCACCAGGCCGAGCGTCTCGCCCCGGGCCACGTCGAAGCTCACGTCCGAGACGGCCTGGACCCGCTCGTGCCGCCCCAACCGGAACGTCACCACCAGGTTCTCGACCCGCAGGATGATGTCCTCGCGCTCGCGCAGCGCGGCGGTACCGCTCCCCGCCACTACGACGCCTCCTCTTCCGGCACGTAGGTGGTGACGTCCAGCGTCGGGTCCGGCGTGACCGGCATGCCCGCGGCGTTCTCGCCCGCCGCCAGGTTGCGGCCCAGCGCCTCGCCGCCGCCGGGTGAGCCGACCGGGTAGAAGCAGGCGTGCTCGTGGCCCTGGCCCACGTCGATCAGAGGCGGCTGCTCCTCCAGGCAGCGCGCCTGGGCGTAGCGGCAGCGGGGGGCGAAGGCGCACGCCTCGGGCAGCGCCACGAGGTCGGGCGGCCGCCCGGGGATGACCTGCAGCCGCGAGTGGCCCGGGTTGGACATCCGCGGGATGGAGCGCAGCAGGCCCTCGGTGTAGGGGTGGCGGCGGTCGTGGAACAGCACCCGGGTCGGGCCCCGCTCCACCACCCGGCCCGCGTACATGACCGCGATGCGGTCGGTGCGGCCGGCCACGACGCCCAGGTCGTGGGTGATGAGGATCATGCCCATGGCGCGCTCGCGCTTCTGGACCTCCAGCAGGTCGAGGATCTGCTTCTGGATGGTGACGTCGAGCGCGGTGGTGGGCTCGTCGGCCACCAGCAGGCGCGGCCCGCACGCCAACGCGATGGCGATGGTGACGCGCTGGCGCATGCCCCCGGACAGCTGGTGCGGATAGGCCCGCAACCGCGCCTCGGGCTCGGGGATGCCGACCGAGCGCAGCAGGGCGGTGGCGGTCGATCGGGCCTCGCTCCGGCTCATGTCCAGGTGGAACCGCAGCGACTCGGTGATCTGGTCACCCACCCGCATAGTGGCGTTGAGCGAGGTCATCGGGTCCTGGAACACGATGGCGGCCTCGACGCCCCACACGCTGCGCATGGCCTTGGGCGACAGGCCGACCAGGTCGCGCCCCTGGAGCCGGACCTGGCCCTCGATGACGGCGTTGCGGGCCGGGATCAGCTGCAGGATCGATCGGGCCAGCACGGTCTTGCCGGAGCCGGACTCGCCCACGATGCCGAGCGTCTTGCCCGCCTCCAGGTGCAGCGAAACGCCGTCCACCGCCACGACCCGGCCCCGGGGCGTGTCGAAGGACGTGTGCAGGTCGTCGACCTCCAGAAGCGGCCCGTCCTCGAACTTCCCGGGCCGGACGATCCGACGGGGGCTCACAGATTCGCGTCCCGCACGTCCAGGCTGCGCCGCAGCGTGTCACCCACGAAGTTGAGCGACAGCACCGTGAAGAACATGGCCCCGGCCGGGACCAGCGCCAGGTGGGCGGCCTCCTCCAGGTGCGGCTTGCTGGCGGCGATCATGCCGCCCCAGGTGGGATCGGGCGGCTCGACGCTCAGGCCCAGGATGGCGAGCGAGCCCTCGATCACGATCACCAGGCCCATCGCCACCAGGGCGAAGGCGGCCACTGCCGGGACCACGTTGGGCAGGATCTCCCGGAACAGGATGCGGGACTGCTTGGCTCCCAGCGTGTGGGCGGCGTGGACGAAGTCGCGCTGGGCGATGGACAGCGTGTTGGCCCGGGACACCCTCGTGTAGACGGGGATGGACAGGGCCCCGATCAGCACCGAGATCACGGTCAGGCTGCGGCCCACGAACGCCAGCACGGCCAGCAGCAGCACGAGCGCAGGGAACGCGGCGATCACGTCGACGATCGCCATCACGACCCGCTCGGTGCGGCCCCGGATGTAGCCCACGGCGGTGCCGATGATCCCGCCGACCACGAGCCCGATGGTCACGGCGACGATGCTGACGGTCATCGACACCCGGGCGGCGTGCACCACCCGTGAGAGCTGGTCCCGGCCCAGGGCGTCGGCGCCCAGCGGGTGCTCCGCGGAGAACCCGGCGAAGCGGTCGATCACGTTCGGCCGGTTGGGATCGGGGAGCGGCAGCCGGGTGGCGAACAGGGCGCAGAACATGACCGTGGCCAGCCAGGCCACCGCCAGCCAGAAGGCAATGCCCTTCTTGCCGCCGACGCGCCGGAACCGCCAGCGGCGCCGGGCCTGCGGCCCGGAGCCCGCGGGGGCGGGGATGACGTCGAGGGTCGGTTCGTCGTCGACGCCGAGACCGAGTACGCGGTCAGCGGCGTCGTCAAGTGGTTGCAGCGCTGCCATAGCGGATCCTCGGGTCGAGGAACGTGTAGAGGATGTCGACGATGAAGTTGATGATCACGAAGGCGAAGGCGATCACCAGGGCGCAGCCCTGGACCATGATGAGGTCGCGCTGGAGGATGGAGTCGACCAGCAGTCGCCCGACTCCCGGCAGGGCGAACAGCGTCTCGATGATCACCGCGCCGCCGATGATGGTGGCGACCTGGAGGCCGACCACGGTCATCAGCGAGAACGAGCTGGGCCGCAGGGCGTGGCGGAACAGGATCCGCTTGGTCGGGATGCCCTTGGCGCGGGCCATCGTGATCGAGTCCTGCTGGAGCGTGGTGATCATGTCCGCCCGCAGCAGGCGGGTGTAGACCGCCATCTCGCCGACGGCCAGGGACAGGGCCGGCAGGATGGCGTGGCGCAGGTTCTCGATCGGGTCGGTCGTGAACCGGACCCACCCGGTGGCCGGCAACCATCCGAGCGTGACCGCGAACACCAGGATCAGCAGGATCGCCACCATGAAGGCCGGCAGTGCCAGCAGGCCGAAGCTGGCGCCCGTGATGATGCGGTCGGCCCGGCCGCCGGCCCGGAACGCCGACAGGGTGCCCAGGGGGATGGCGACGCAGAGGGCGATGAACACGGCCAGCCCGCCGACCTCCAGCGTCACCGGCAGGCGCTCGGCGATCGCGTCGCTCACGTCCTGGTTGGTGCGGAACGACCGCCCCAGGTCGCCGGTGGCGACGTTCTGGAGCCAGGCCCCGTACCGCTCCAGCAGCGGGTCGTCGAGCCGGAGCTGTTGCCGCACGGTCTCGATCGAGACCTCGTCGTTGGCGTTGTCGGCGCCGAGGATCTGCACGGCGGGATCGCCCGGGAGCAGGCTGGTCAGGAGGAACGTCAGGAACGACACGATCAGCAGCGTGGCCAGCATGGCCGGCAGCCGCTTCAGCACCAGTCCCATCGCTACCTCCTGACCGTCATCCTGCTCCCGGTGTCACTACCTGGTGCTCACGCCGCCGTGTTCCAGACGAAGGCCCACATGGTGGTGGCGCCGGGCGTGCCGTTGCCCTTGGCGCCCTCGGGGAACGTCCAGCCGTCGATGTTCTTGACGTCGTCCTGGGCCGCGAGGACCGCCAGCGTGCTCCCGTAGTAGCTGAGCGGGTAGCCCTCGTTGATGGTCATCGAGATGTCCGAGACGAGGTCCTTGCGCTCGTCGAGGTCACCCGAGGCGGCCAGCTTGGCCAGGTCCGCGTCGATCGCCGGATCGGTGTACCGGGTGAAGTTCAACGGGCTCGGCAGCGTGAACGCGTTCTTCAGCGTGGGATACGGATCCGCGTCGAGGCCCGCCCGGAAGCACTTGGCGTCGAAGTCGCCGGCCAGGGCCTCCGACACGTGGGTGGCCTGCTCGACCTGGCGGAGCTCGACCTGGACGCCGATCTCCTGCCAGAACGACTGGTACAGGGACGCCAGGTCCACGAGCACGGGTTCCGGCAGGCAGTCGTAACGGAACGCCACCGGCTCGCCCACGGCCTTCCCGTCGGAGCGGGTGGGGTCGTTGACGTACTCGTCGATCAGCTCCTTCGCCTTGTCGGGGTCGTAGGTCGGCCAGGCGTCGGCCACGTCCTGGGAGAAGTACGGGCTGTCCTTGCTGAAGAGCTGCGTGGACGGCGGGACGACACCGGTGCCGCCCTGGACCTCGATGAGCTGGTCCTGGTCCTGGGCCAGCACCAGGGCGTGACGCACCCGGACGTCGTCGAGCGGCGGCTTCGTGGTGTTGAAGATGGTGGTGCCGGTGGTGTTGCCCAGGTACTCGTAGTCGTCGACGCCGTCGAGGTCGCGGGCCTTGATGCCGGTGCTCTGGCGCAGGGTCTGCATCACGTCGATGTCACCGGTCTCCAGGCTGGACAGCCGGGTGTCCTCGTCGGGGATGGGACGGAACACGATCTCGTCGAGGTAGGGCAGGCCCTCCTGCCAGTAGTTCGGGTTCTTCTTGACGACCAGGCGGTTGTCCCGCTCCCAGCTGTCGAAGACGAACGGCCCGGTGCCGACCGGATGGTTCGGGGCGTCCGCGCCGTTGGCCGCGGCGGCGGTGGGTGAGAACGGCCAGCCGATGGCCAGGCCGAGCTGGTCGGCGAACCCGGAGTTGGGTGTCTGCATCACGTACTTGAACGTGAGGTCGTCGACGATCTGCATCTCGACGCCGTTCAGCGCACCGGCGGTGTTGGCGCCCGGCTTCTTCAGGTACGTGTCGAAGATGGTCTTCATCGCCTGGGAGTTCAGCGGCGTGTTGTCGTGGAACATCACGTTCGGGCGCAGCTTGACGGTCCACTCGGTGAAGTCGTCGTTGGTGTCGATCGACTCGGCCAGGTAGGGCTGGATCTCGCCGTTCTCGTCCAGCCGCACCAGCGGGTCATAGATCGCGTAGGCCACGGACACGCCCGAGTTGGCGAAGTTGCCCGATCCGGGCTGCCAGCCGGAGGTCTCGGCCTCGAGCCCGACGGTGATGGAGCCGCCGGAGACAGGATCGCCCTGTGCCGACTGGTCGCTCTGTTCCCCGGTCGGCTCACCGGACCCGTTGTCGTCGTCGCCACCACACGCAGCGGCGAGGGCCGCCAGGACCAAAAGCACCGCGAGCAATCGTCGCGGGAGGCTCCTGCTGTCGTTGGATGCCACCTCTCGTCCCCCTCTTCCGTGCCCGCCACCTCAGTGACGAGCGGCACGTCGGATAGTAAAGCGAGTGTGCCACACCGGCAAACGACAGAAGTGTGACTTTGGGCGATCGCCACTCTCAGTCACTGGTATCAACCAGCGCCACGTACGGTCGCCGAACGGAGACCCTCAGGTGGAGACGGGGGAGACCAGGCCGCCGATCATCTGCTCGACGACCGTGGCGACCTGTTCGTCCAGGTCGAGGGGCTCGGCCCCGAGCTCGTCCGCGAACCGCTCCCGGAACACGAGGTAGCCGTAGACCAGGGCGGACATGGCGATGTGCACCGCATCGATGTCGATGTCCGCCGGCAGGGCGCCCTCGGCCACGTCCCGCGCCAGGCGGCCCCGCGCCCCCTGGAGGTCGGGCACCGCGTGCAGGCTGTCGTCGCCGTCCAGCGTGAGCAGCGTGGCCAGCATCGCGGCCCGCCGGTGGCCCACGAACGTGCGCAGGAACCGGGAGTAGCGGGCCGCCGCCGGGAGGCTGAAGCCGGGCGCGGCGTCGCCGAGCCGCTCCTCGGCGTCGGACCGCAGCGCGGCCCGCAGCAGGTCCCGGCGCGAGCCGAAGTAGTGGTACACGAGGCCGCGGTTCACGCCCGCCTCCTCCGCCACCTCGCGCAGGTTCAGGCCGGCGAGGACGCCGTTGCGCTCGACCAGCGAGAGCGCCGCCTTCTGGAGGGCCGCTTCGGTGGCTGCGCGGTCCGGGGTGCGGGTCGAACGTGACGGCATGGAGAGCCATGTTGACAGATCTGCACGACGCGGCGCGCAGATACCACTACGTACGGCGTTGGCCGGGGTGGCATGGTGGAGCAGCGACTGCCGATTGCTACTATCGGCGTAGGAGAAATTGCTGATCGCAGTCCGGAGGGACCGCTCATGGCCGTCGCCGATCTCGACCTGGGGCGCTACAAGCTCGGCTGGGCCGACGAGGAGAACTACGTCTTCAAGCCCAAGAAGGGCCTGTCCGAGGACATCGTCCGCGAGATGTCGTGGATGAAGGGCGAGCCCGACTGGATGCTCGACTACCGCCTCAAGTCGCTGAAGCACTTCGAGCGCCGGCCCATGCCGAACTGGGGCGGCGACATGTCCGAGATCTACATCGACGACATCTACTACTACGTCAAGCCCACCGAGACGCAGGTCGACGAGTGGGACGAGCTGCCCGAGTCGATCAAGAACACCTACGAGAAGCTGGGCATCCCCGAGGCCGAGCGCAAGTACCTCGCCGGCGTCACCGCCCAGTACGAGTCCGAGGTCGTCTTCCACCGCAACCGGGAGGACCTCGAGCGCCAGGGCGTCATCTTCTGCGACATGGACACGGCGCTGCGGGAGTATCCCGACATCGTCAAGCCGTACTTCGGGCGGATCATCCCGAAGAACGACAACAAGTTCGCCGCGCTCAACTCCGCCGTGTGGTCCGGGGGCTCGTTCATCTACGTGCCGCCGGGCGTCGAGGTGGACATGCCGCTGCAGGCGTACTTCCGCATCAACGCCGAGAACATGGGCCAGTTCGAGCGGACGCTGATCATCGCCGACGAGGGCGCCAAGGTGCACTACATCGAGGGCTGCTCGGCGCCGGTCTACACGACCGACTCGCTGCACTCCGCCGTGGTCGAGATCGTGGTCAAGCCCAGTGCCCGGGTCACCTACACGACCATCCAGAACTGGTCGTCCAACGTGTTCAACCTGGTGACCAAGCGGGCCCGGGTCGAGGCCGAGGGCCACATGGAGTGGATCGACGGCAACATCGGCTCGCGCCTCACCATGAAGTACCCCTCCGTCTACATGGTGGGCCCCAAGGCGTCGGGCGAGGTGCTGTCGGTGGCCTACGCCGGGCCGGGCCAGCACCAGGACGCGGGGGCGAAGATGTACCACGCCGCCCCCGAGACCACGTCCAAGATCGTGTCCAAGTCGATCTCCAAGGACGGCGGCCGCACGTCGTACCGGGGCCTGGTCCGGGTCGAGGACGACGCCTACGGCTGCAAGAGCCACGTCCAGTGCGACGCGCTGATCCTCGACGAGGACTCGGTGAGCGACACCTTCCCCACCATGGAGGTGGGCGCGCGCGACGCCGTGATCGGCCACGAGGCCACGGTCTCCAAGGTCGCCGACGAGCAGCTCTTCTACCTCATGTCCCGCGGCCTCTCCGAGGAGCAGGCCATGAGCATGGTGGTGAACGGTTTCATCGAACCGGTCACCCGGACCCTGCCCATGGAGTACGCGGTGGAGTGGAGCCGGCTGATCGAGCTCCAGATGGAGGGATCGGTCGGCTGATCCTGCTCGCAAAATGACGCGGGCGCCCAGGTCGCTGGCACAATGTGGTCGTGCCGATGCGTCAGGACTGCAAACACTTCGAGTCACGCACCTATCCGAACGGCGAGACGGTGCGGAAGTGCGATCTGGACCTGGCTCCCGAGGCGCCGTGGCGGTGCCCCGAGGACTGCCCGCGCTACGAGCGGCGCATGGCCGACGTCAACTGGGCCCACGGCTCGCTGGTGACCCCGAAGACGCCCGACGAGCCGCTCGACGCGCTCGACCGGGACGACGGCTCGGTGGCCCGCCTGCTCGACGAGGCCGAGGAGATCGTCAACGCCGCGGGGCCCGACATCATGGCCGACATCCAGGCCGAGCAGGCGCGCACGAGCAGCTCGCGCTGGCAGTTCTGGCGGCGGCGCAAGAACGGGTAGCGCTCACACCCGTCCCGTGGAGAGGTTTGGGTACGTTCGCCGGGAGGTCACGCCGGTAGGCTGAACGTTCCCTGCACGCGGCCCCGCACCGGCCGGGCGAGCTGCGAAAGGACCGACGCTGAGCAACTTCACCCCCGCCGCATCCGCCGCGCTCGGCGGTCCCGGCTGGTTACAGGAACACCGGGCGGCCGCTGCGGCCGCCTTCGCCGCCGCCGACCTGCCGTCGACCGACGAGGAGGTCTGGCGCTACAGCCGCATCGACCACCTCGACCTGGACACCTACGCGCCCGCCGGCCCGGCGAGCGGCGCCGGCGACGGTGCGCTGCCCGACGGGGTGCAGGCGCTGGTCGACGCCGTCGTCGAGCCCGCCGCCACCGTGATCGTGCGCAACGGCCGGGTGACGGAGGTCGAGCTGGGCGAGGCCGGGGCCAAGGGTGTGGTGGCCGGGGCTGCGGGCGACGCCCACGCCGCGCTTGTCGGCGCGACGCTGGCCGAGCCGCCGGACGTGTTCGCCACCCTGAACGACGCCTTCGTGGCCGATCCCGTGGTGGTGGATGTGCCCGCGGGCGTGGCCGTGCCCGGCCCGGTGGTCGTGGTGCACCTCACCGAGGGCGACGGCGTGGCCGCCTTCCCCCGGTTGGTGGTACGGGCCGGCGACGACAGCGAGGTCTCCGTGCTGGAGATCCAGGCCTCGGGCGCCGAGGCCGCGCTGGTCGTGCCGGTGACCGAGATCCTCGTGGGGCGGGCCGCCCGCGTGGGCCATGTCACGGTGCAGCAGCTGGGCCTCGCCACCTGGCAGCTGGGGCTGCAGGTGTCCCAGGTCGAGGCGGAGGCGACGATCCGCAGCACCAGCGTCGGCTTCGGCGGCGACTACGCCCGGCTGCGGACCGACTGCCGCATGGTCGGCCGGGGTGCCACCGGCGAGCTCGACGCCATCTACTTCGGCGAGGGCAGCCAGACGCTCGACTTCCGCACGTTCCAGGACCACATCGCCCCCGACTGCACATCCAACCTGCTGTTCAAGGGGGCCGGGGGCGGCGTGTCCCGGTCCGTGTACACCGGGATGATCCGGGTGGGCAAGCAGGCCCGCGGGACCAACGCCTTCCAGACCAACCGCAACATCAAGCTGTCGGACGGCGCGTGGGCCGAGTCGATCCCCAACCTGGTGATCGAGAACAACGACGTGCGCTGCAGCCACGCCTCCGCGGTGGGGCCGGTGGACGAGGACCAGCGCTTCTACCTGGAGAGCCGGGGCGTGCCCAGCGAGGAGGCCGAGCGGCTGATCGTGGGCGGCTTCTTCGACGAGGTGCTGAGCCGGCTGCCGGTGGCCTCCGTGGTCCCGCTGCTGCGGGCCACGATCGCGGCCAAGTTCGCCCGGAAGGACGCGTGATGGCCAAGGTCCCGCTCTGCCCCCTGGACGAGCTGGCTCCAGGCACGGCCCGACACTTCGACGTCGGCCGGCACCGCCTGGCGGTAGTGCGGCTCGACGACGACGTCTACGCCCTGCACGACGTGTGCTCGCACCAGGAGGTGCCCCTGTCCGAGGGCGAGGTCGACCCCGACGAGCGCACCATCGAGTGCTGGAAGCACGGCAGCCAGTTCGACCTGGCCACCGGTGAGCCGATCTCGCTGCCGGCCACCCGGGCCGTGCCGGTCTACGACGTGCGGGTGGACGACGGGATGATCGTGGTGGTGCTGCCCGATGAGTGACGTGCACGTGCTGGAGATCGAGGGCCTGCGGGCCGGGGTGGCGGGCAAGGAGATCCTGCGCGGCCTCGACCTGGCGGTCCGCTCGGGCGAGGTCCACGCGGTGATGGGCCCCAACGGGTCGGGCAAGTCCACGCTGGCGCACGTCCTCATGGGCAGGCCCGGCTACGAGGTGCTCGGCGGCTCGGCCACGCTCGACGGCGTCGACCTGCTGGGCCTGACCCCGTGGGAGCGGGCCCAGGCCGGGCTGTTCCTCGCCCTGCAGTACCCGACCGAGGTCCCGGGCGTGTCGCTGCACGACCTGCTGGCCTCGGCCCTGCGGGCCGCGGGTCGCGAAACCGAGGGCGTCGGGGCGGCCATCCGGGTCGAGGCCGAGCGCCTGGCGCTCGACCCCCGGCTGATCGACCGGCCCCTGAACGTCGACCTGTCGGGCGGCGAGAAGAAGAAGAACGAGACGCTGCAGCTGGGCGTGCTCGAGCCGGCCATCGCGGTGCTCGACGAGCTGGACTCGGGCCTCGACGTGGACGCCCTGCGCGCCACCTCGCGGCGCATCGAGGCCGCCACCCAGGCCACCGACGGCACCCCCGGCCTGGGCGTGCTGGCGATCACCCACTACAGCCGCCTGCTGCACGAGCTGCGGGCCGACCATGTCCACGTGCTGGCCAGGGGCACGATCGTCCGCTCGGGCGGTCCCGAGCTGGCCCTCGAGCTGGAGGAACGGGGCTACGCCGGCCTGCTCGGCGCCGAGCTGGCGGGCGAGCCCGACGAGGGCAGCCCGGTCAGCATCCGCCCGAGCATCGACGACCCCTTCGGCGGCCCCGGGCCCTTCGGCGAGCCCGGCCTCTAGGGCGGGGCGGGGAGCGGGCGCAGGCCCAGGTCGCCGGCCACCCACTGGGCCTCGGCCTGCAGGCCGGCGATCCACTCGCGGTCGGACGGCCGGCCGCGGGCCTCCAGGACGCCGGCCAGGGCGGCCTGGGTCCAGGCGACCCAGGGACGGGCGCGGAGAGCCGTGTGGAGGCGCAGGGCCGACAGCAGGTGGCGCTCGGCCTCGGCCCACTCGCCCTCGCCGGCGGCCAGGCGGCCGAGGTGGAACGCGGCGGCGCCGGCGAACGTGCGGTAGCCGAGGCCGCAGACCAGGTCGGCGTGGGGCGCCAGCCAGCCCCGGGCCCGCGGATCGCCCGAGAGGGCGGCCAGGCCCAGGTCGTGCAGCGACTCCAGCGACCCGCCCGCCCCGGCCGGGGGCGGGGGCGGGGCAGCGGCCGGGGCCGGCTCCGGGCTGTCGACCCACAGATGGGCGAGGACGGCCCGATGACGCGCCAGCACCCGCTCGGCGGGCTCGGGGGCGGTG
>JBKPRS010000478.1:0-2734 GCA_046734695.1 Actinomycetota bacterium
CCCGGGCTGGGCCGCTACGACCCCAACCCCTGGGGCCTCGGCTTCGAGCTCAAGGGGGCGAAGTCGCCGCACTGGACCGCCCCGGACGGCTCGCCCCGCACGTTCGGCCATTTCGGCGGGGCGGGCACGTTCCTCTGGGTCGACCCCGACGCCGGCGTCGCCTGCGCGGTCCTGACCGACCGCGGGTTCGGGGACTGGGCGCTCCCCCGCTGGCCGGACCTGTCCGCGGCGGTGCTGTCAGAACACCGCGGCCAGTAGGTCCCCGGGGCCCGCGGTCACCGCGGGCGCCAGTCCGGCCGCCTGGGGCAGCAGCTGCTCGGCGTAGAACCTGGCCGTCAGCACCTTCTGGGTGAGGAAGCCGGCGTCGCCCCGGCCTTCGGCGAGCGCCCGCTGGGCGGCCGCCGCGGAGCGGGCCAGCAGCCAGCCGCCGGTCACGATCCCGCACATGCGCAGGTAGGGCGAGGCGGCCGCCAGGGCGTTGTTGGGATCGGCCAGGCCGTTGGCCAGCAGCCAGTCGGTGGCCTGGCGGAGCGCGGCGTGGGCGTCCGCCAGGTGCTTGCCGATCGTGGCCAGGTCGGGGTCGGCCGCGCCCGAGAGCTCGGCCGCGGTGGCTTCGATCCCTGCCAGGTAGTCGGCGATGACGCCGCCGGCCCGCATGGGGAGCTTGCGGCCCACCATGTCCATGGCCTGGATGCCGTTGGTGCCCTCGTAGATGGGAGCGATGCGGGCGTCGCGGTAGTGCTGGGCCACGCCGGTCTCCTCGATGTAGCCCATGCCGCCGTGGACCTGGACGGCCAGCGAGGTCAGCTCCACGCCCAGGTCGGTGCCCCAGCCCTTCGTGATCGGGGTGAGCAGGTCGGCCAGTTCCTGGCGGGCGGTGGCCACCGCGGGGTCGGGGTGGCGGCCGGCGATGTCCAGGCTCTCGGCGTTGAGGTAGGCCAGGCAGCGCAGCGCCTCGATCTGGGCCCGCATCGTGAGCAGCATGCGGCGCACGTCGGGGTGCTCGACGATGGGCGAGTCGGCCCCCGGCGGCGCGCCCACGGCCCGGCCCTGGCGGCGCTCCGTGGCGTAGCGCACGGCCTGCTGGTAGGCCCGCTCCCCCAGCGACAGGCCCTCGACGCCCACCGACAGGCGGGCGTTGTTCATCATCTTGAACATGTAGCGCATGCCCTGGTTGGCCTCGCCGATCAGGTAGCCGACCGCGCCGTCGTAGGCCATCACGCACGTGGGGCTGGCGTTGATCCCCATCTTCTGCTCGATCGACACGCACTCCAGCGCGTTGCGCTCGCCCAGCGAGCCGTCGTCGTTCACGAGGAACTTGGGGACGATGAAGCAGGAGATGCCCTTGGTGCCGGGCGGGGCGTCGGGCACCCGGGCCAGCACCAGGTGGACGATGTTGTCCGCCAGGTCGTGCTCGCCGTAGGTGATGAAGATCTTCTGGCCGGTGATCCGCCAGGTGCCGTCGTCCGCGGGCACCGCCCGGGTGGTGAGGGCGCCGACGTCCGAGCCCGCCTGGGGCTCGGTGAGGTTCATGGTGCCGGTCCACTCCCCCGTGACCATGCGGGGCAGGTACACCTCGCGCTGCTCCTCGGACCCGTAGTGCAGCAGCATGTCGATGGCGCCCTGGGTGAGCAGCGGGCACAGCGAGAACGCCATGTTGGAGGCGGTCATCATCTCCTGCATGGCGATGGCGATCAGCCACGGGAACCCGCCGCCGCCGTACTCCGGCGGGAAGGGCACGGCCTGCCAGCCCGCGTCCACGTAGCGCCGGTACGCCCCCACGAAGCCGGCGGGCGTGGTCACCGCACCGTCCTCGCCGCGCCGGCTGTGCTGGGTGTCGCCCACCCGGTTCAGCGGGGCGAACTCCTGGGAGAAGAACCGGCCCGACTCCTCCAGGATGCCGTAGGTCATCTCCGGGTCGACGTGCTCGAACCCGGGGAGCTGGGCCAGGGCCTGCAGGTCCACCACGTTCTCCAGCACGAAGCGCATGTCCGCCAATGGGGCTTCATACTCGGGCATGCCAAAACGGTAGATCTCGGCTGCGCGGGCGGAAAGGTGGCGCGGGCGTCAGGTCTCGCCCGGCGGGTGGCCTCGCACCGCGTCCGTCAGCTCCGCGGCGGTGGCCGCCACCTCCCGGCCCAGCGCCAGCTCCCGCGCGCCGGTCAGGGCCTCGCCTGCGGGCACGGTCACAGCCAGCGCCAGGTCCACTGTGCCGGAGGACGAGAACACCGGCGCGGCCACTTCGGCCGGCATGTAGGTCGCCCCGGGGTCGATGTCGCCGGCCAGCACCCGCTGGCGGGCCACCGCCGCGAGCAGGCGCCGCATCTCGTCGCCGGCGGACTCCCCGTTGTTCGGGTCGGGCAGGCTCCCGGCCGGGCGGGGCTCGCTGAGCGCCCGCCACTCGGGCGACGCCAGCGTGATAGCGAACCCCAGGCTCCGCAGCGCGGGCAGGACGTCGAGGGCCGGGCGCACCGCGTCGGCCGCGGGAGCGCGGGCCAGCCAGGCCTCGATGCTGGCGCTGTCGCTCCAGGCCATGAACAGGGCACCCACTGGCGGGGTCAGCGGCAGGCGCACGCCGCTCCCCTCGACGCGGCGCCCCGGTGACTGGGCCACCACGGCCACGTGGTCGTCCTGGCGCTGCCAGGCCCGGGCGGCGTAGCCGGTGCGGGTCGCCAACCGCTCCAGCAGCGGCGGCAGGAAGTCGAGCGCGGTGTAGCCGCGGCGGGCCGCGTCC
>JBKPRS010000479.1:0-3373 GCA_046734695.1 Actinomycetota bacterium
GCGCTGTCGGCCCTGCGCAAGCCGTTCGACCGCTACGCCGCGTCGGGCGAGATCAACACGACCGTGGACGACGCCGCGGCCGTGATCGAGCGGGTGGCCGCGGCCTTCCCCGACGCCGAGCAGGACCGCATCGACGGGCTCACCGTCGACAACGGCGACTGGTGGTTCAACCTCCGACCCTCCAACACCGAGCCGCTGCTGCGGCTCAACCTCGAGGCCGCCACCCGGGAGGCGTGCGACGCGCACGTCGCCGAAGTGCGCGCGCTGATCGGCTAGCTGCAAAGGTGGACGTCATGGCACTCGACACCCAGCTCCTCGAGATCCTCGCCTGCCCCGAGGACAAGGGGCCGCTGCTCTACTTCGAGGACGAGGACTCGCTGTACAACCCGCGGCTCAAGCGCCGCTACGCCATCCGCGAGGACATCCCGATCATGCTGATCGACGAGGCCGAGACCGTCGACGACGCCGAGCACGAGCGGCTCGTGGCCAAGGCCGAGGCGGAAGGCATCGCCCCCACGTTCGAAGGCTGACGTTGTCCTCCGCCACCAGCGACCTGCTCGACAGCCTGGACATGTTCGGCGCGGCCACGCGCTTCCCCGAGCAGGTGGCGTCGGCGGCGGAGGTCGCGGCGCGGGTCGAGGGGCTGCCCGCGGCCGACGAGGTCGACAACGTCCTCGTCCTCGGCATGGGGGTCGGCGGCCTGGCCGGCGATCTGCTGGCCGCGGTGGCCGGCTCGTTCGTGCCCGTGCCGCTGGTGGTGGCCAAGGGCTACGGCCCGCCCGCGTTCGTGGGCCCGGGCACCCTGTGCTTCGCGGTGTCGTTCTCGGGCGACACCGAGGAGACGGTCGAGGCGGCCCAGGCCGCGGCGTCGGCCGGGGCCCGCATGGTGGTGGTGGCCCGGGGCGGCGAGCTGGGAGCGCTGGCACCCCGCTGGCAGGCCGCGCACGTGCCGCTGCCCGAGGCGCTCCCCATGTCCCGCGCCGGCCTCGGGGCCCTCGCGGTGCCGCTGATCCTGCTGCTGGAGCAGGTCGGCCTGTTCCCGGGCGCCTCCGGCTGGGTCGACGGCGCGGTGACGCAGCTCCAGGTCCGCCGGGACGCCCTGCTGGCGGGCGAGTCCGCCCAGCGCATCGCCCGCACCATCGGTCGCACCATCCCGCTGATCCTGGGGGCGGGACCGCTGGGCGAGGTGGCGGCCCGGCGCTGGAAGACGCAGGTCAACGAGAACGCCAAGGCCCCCGCGTTCACCGGCACCGTCCCCGAGCTGTGCCACAACGAGATCGTGGGCTGGGGCCAGCACGGCGACATGACCCGCCAGGTCTTCACGCTGGTCGAGCTGCGCCACGACGAGGAGCACCCCCAGGAGGCCCGGCGCTTCGACCTGATCCGGGACCTGCTGGCCGAGGTCACCCACGACGTGGTCGAGGTCCGGGCCATCGGCGAGGGCCCGCTGGCCCAGCTGTTCGACCTCACCCTGGTCGGCGACTTCGTGTCCCTCCACATGGCGGCCCAGGAAGGCATCGACCCTGGTCCGGTCCCCGTCAAGGACACGTTCCTGGCCACATGACGGATCGACCGGAAGGAGCAGGCGTGCCGGACGGCCGAGACGTGCTGAACGAGGCGCCCGAGGAGTACCGCGAGGAGCGGCCGTGGGGTGGCTTCCGCCGCCTGGTCCATAACGAGCCGTGCACGGTCAAGGTGCTCACGGTCGATCCCGGCCACCGCCTGTCGCTGCAGAGCCACGAGCACCGGGCGGAGCTGTGGACCTTCCTCGATCCCGGCGGCATCGCCGAGGTCGACGGCGAGGAGCGGCACCTCGAGCCGGGCGAGCAGGTGTGGATCCCGGTCGGTGCCCGCCACCGCCTGGCCACTGCGGCCGACGCCCCCGGCCCGGTCCGGGTCCTCGAGCTCGGCTTCGGCAAGTTCGACGAGGACGACATCGTCCGCTACGACGACGAGTACGGGCGAGCCTGACCGGCCGAGCGGGTTGGGCGCTCGCCGCAGTCCACGCGTGCGGATTTGCACGCGAGCACCAGCAGCACTGCTCGGCCGTCATAGAAACACGGGCGCGCCTGAGCGCCCGCAGGGGAGCGCGGGCGCTACAGACGTTCAGCACGGAACAGGGGAGAGGTGACCGCTCACCTCCGCCCCCGTCCCGCGTCGGCCCGAGTGTCCCGCCTGGAGCTCGGCCGGCCCACCGCGTATCGGCCTCGCTCCGAACACTCCGGCACGATGGTTCCCGCCACCTTGAGCCGGTCTGGTCAGCCCGTCGCCCGACCGTCCGCCTCGACCGGCAGGTCCTCGGCGCCTCCGCCCAGCAGGAAGGCGACGAGCTGGTCGACATCGCGGAACGGCATCGTCGTTCCCGAGCCGACGTGCTCGACGACCCCCCGCAGGGCGTCGGCATCGCTGGGAAGGCCTTCGTCGGCCGCCGGCCGCCAAGCACGCACCACGAAGGTCTCCATGCCCGGAGGATGCCAGAGGTCCCTTCCGACAACCTTCGGCTCAGCTTCGGGTGACGCTCAGGTCGGGTCAGGCCGGGAAGGGGGCGGCCTCCACGCCGATCTCGTCCATGCGCTGGCCGTACGCCCGGTAGGACCGGCGCGCCTCGCCCTGCTGGCCGGCCGCGAGCTGCGTGGCGACCAGGCCGAGGTGGGCGTGCTCGTCGTACGGATCGTGCTCGAGGACCCGCAGGTAGCAGCGCACCGCGGTGGCCGAGTCGCCCGCAGCGGCGGTGTCGTCGGCCAGCGTGCGGGCCACCGAGATGTAGGACGCCCGGGCCCGCTCCCGCATGGAGACCGTCCAGTCCTCGTACGGGTCCTCGGTGAAGGCGTCGCCCACATAGGCGGCCTCGGCCACCGCCAGGGCCTCGACCGCCTCGGGCGTGGGACCGGTCCGGCGCTCGGCCGTCGCCTGCGCGGCCAGGGCGGAGAACCGCAGGACATCCACCTCCGCATGCTCGACGTCGAGCCACACCGCGTCGGACTCGGCGGCCAGGTACCAGTTGGGCGGGTAGGTCTTGGCCGGATCGAGCACGGCCCGCGCGGTGCTCAGGGTGACCGACAGCCGGCTGCCGGTGCGGGTCGGGTCCTCGTCCGGCCACAGCAGGTCGACCAGCACGCTGCGGTGGACCGGCCGGCCCTCCCGCGAGATCAGCACCTTGACCAGGTCACGGGCCTTGCGGGACTTCCACTCGCTGACCGTGACCGCCTCGCCGTCGCGCAGCACCGCGAACCCGCCGAGGCACTGGATGGCCAGCGGCGGCACTGACAGCGTGATGCCGGGACCGGACTCGTCTGCCGAGCCGGAGGCCGGGACCGGGGCCGGTGTGGCGGTGGCGGCAGCGGCGAGGCGCTCGGCCTCGGCGGCCAGGCGG
>JBKPRS010000480.1:0-27290 GCA_046734695.1 Actinomycetota bacterium
CAGGCGCACCCCGCTGTGGCAGCAGCGCCAGCGCTCGGCCGACCTGCTGGCCGTGGCGGGGCGCTACCCCAGCTTCCCGATCCTGCTGGAAGCCACCCGCGAGTGCCTCAACGACGTGTTCGACCTGCCCGCGCTGCGCGACGTGCTGGGCGACATCCGCTCCCGGAAGGTCCGGGTGGTGGAGGTGGAGACGCCCCACGCTTCGCCGTTCGCCCAGTCGCTGCTGTTCGGCTGGATCGCGGTCTACATGTACGAGGGCGACGCCCCGCTGGCCGAGCGCCGGGCGGCGGCGCTGGCGCTGGACCGCGACCTGCTCGACGACCTCCTCGGCGCCGACGAGCTGCGCGAGCTGCTCGACGCCGGAGCGCTGGCCGACCTGGAGCTGGAGCTCCAGTCGCTGGTGGAGGGTCGCCGCGCCCGCGACGCCGACGAGGCCCACGACCTGCTGCGGCGCCTGGGCCCGCTGTCACTGGACGAGCTCGACGCCCGCAGCGAGGGCGACCAGGCCGCGGCCTGGGTCGACGCGCTGGTGGCCGAGCGGCGGGCCTTCGTGGCCGGCATGGCCGGCGACGAGCGGGTCGCCGCGGCCGAGGACGCCGGGCGGCTGCGCGATGCCCTCGGCGTGGCCGTGCCGGTGGGGCTGCCCACGGTCTTCACCGACTCGGTCGAGGCGCCACTGCTCGACCTGGTCGGCCGCTTCGCCCGCACCCACGGTCCGTTCACGACCGCCCAGGTGGCCGGCCGCTACGGCATCACGAGCGAGCGGGCCACCGTCGCGCTCGGGGCGCTGGTGGGCTCGGGTCGGGTGGTGCAGGGAGAGTTCCGTCCCGACGGCATCGAGCGCGAGTGGTGCGACGTCGATGTCCTGCGCCAGCTGCGGCGGCGCTCGCTGGCGCGGCTGCGCCACGAGGTCGAGCCGGTCGACGGGGCCACACTGGCCCGGTTCCTGGGCGAGTGGCACGGGTTGGGCACGTCCCGCCAGGGGATGGACGCGCTCGTCGACGTGCTGGGCCAGCTTCAGGGGGCACCGCTGCCCGCCTCGGTGCTGGAGGCCGAGATCCTGCCCGCCCGCCTGTCCGAGTACCGCTCCGCCGACCTCGACGCCCTCTGCACCGCGGGCGAGCTGGTCTGGGTGGGCGCCGGGGCGATAGGCGCCACCGACGGCCGGGTGCGGCTGGTGTTCCGCGATCAGGCCGGGCTGCTGGTCCCCGCGCCCTCGGAGGCCGACGAGCTGCCCGACGGCGCGGTCCACCGGGCCCTGCTCGACCGGCTGGAGCAGCGCGGCGCCTCGTTCTGGAGCGATCTGGTCCAGGCCGTGCAGCAGGCCGACCTGCCCTACGACGACGCCGGCGTGCTGGCCGCGCTGTGGGACCTGGTGTGGGCGGGCATGGTCACCAACGACTCGCTGGCCCCGCTGCGCTCGTTCGTAGGCGGCAAGGTGCGCAAGGCCGCAGGCCGGCGGCGCCCGGCGGTCGGCCGCCTGACCCGGCTGGGCCCGCCTTCGGCCGCGGGCCGCTGGTCCCTCGTCGCCCCGCTGCTCGACCCCCGCCCGTCGCCCACGGAGCTGGCCCATGCCCGGGCCGCGCAGCTGGTCGAGCGCTACGGCGTGCTCACCCGGGAGGCGGCCCTGGGGGAGGGCACCGAGGGCGGCTTCGCCGGGGTCTACCCGGTGCTGCGGGCCCTGGAGGAGAAGGGCCGCATCCGCCGCGGCTACTTCGTCGCCGGCCTGGGCGCCGCCCAGTTCGCCCTACCGGGCGCGGTCGACCGCCTGCGGGCCGCCCGGCCCGCGCAGGAGGGCGGGGGACGGCGCGAGCCCGGGCCACCGGTCGTGCTGGCCGCCACCGATCCGGCCCAGCCGTACGGTGCCGCGTTGCCCTGGCCCGAGACCGGCGGCCGCCCGGCTCGCGCCGCGGGGGCCCTGGTCGTGCTGGCGGAAGGCGAGCCGGTGGTGTTCGTCGAGCGGGGAGGCCGGTCGCTCTGGACGTTCCCGGCCACGGCCGACCACCCGGACTGGCCCGAGGCCCTGGCCCGGCGGGTCGAAGAGGGCCGGGTGCGCTCCCTCGAGGTCCAGACCGTCGATGGCGACCCGGTGCGCACGTCCGCCTACGCCGATGCCCTGCGGGCCGCCGGTTTCGCCGACGGCTACCGCGGGCTCATCGCCCGCAAGAGGTCGGCTCCATGACCGGGAGATCAGATGATCGCCGCCTGGTCCCGGGTCCGGCCCGTGTGGTGCGAGCCCTGGTGGCCGCACCAGCACACCCAGCGCACCTTCAGACGGCCCTCGTCGGGCTCGAGGCTGACGATGCGTCGCTCGTTCAGCAACACCTCGCTGCCGTGTCGGGGGCAATGCACAGTGAACATGAACTCATCCTCCGTCGATCCCGCTCGCATGACGAGTGGCAGGACTGCGCATGTGCGCAAGAATCCTGCCAAACTGTCTGACGTGCCATCCGTACAACGCTCCAAGCCCCCGGGGCGTGAGGACCGGGGCCACCTGGTGGCCGCGCTGGTCGGCGCGAACGTGGCCGCGTTCGAGCTGGGCGTGGCCCACGAGGTGTTCGGCCTCGACCGGTCCGAGTACGCCGACCCCTGGTACCGCTTCCGGGTGATCGGCGCGTTCGGCAGCACGATCCCGGTCTCGGGTGGTGGCTGGTCGATCACGTCGCCGTACACGCTCGACGACCTCGACCAGGCCGGGACGATCATCGTGCCGGTGTGGCCCGAGCCCTTCGCCGAGGCGCCGCCCGACCTGCTCGACCGGCTGCGGTCCGCCCACGCCCGCGGCGCCCGGCTGGTGAGCGTGTGCACCGGGGCCTTCCTGCTCGCGCAGACCGGGCTGCTCGACGGCCGCCAGGCCACGACCCACTGGATGCACGCGGACAACCTGGCCAAGCGCTATCCGGAGATCGACGTCCACCCCGACGTCCTGTTCGTGGACGCGGGCAACGGCATCTTCACCTCGGCGGGCACCGCCGCCGGCATCGACCTGTGCCTGCACATCGTGCGCCTCGACCACGGTGCCGAGGTCGCCAACAAGGTGGCCCGGCGCATGGTGGTGGCCCCCCAGCGCGACGGCGGGCAGGCCCAGTTCGTGGACTCGCCCCTGCCCGACGCGTGCTCCGACGACCCCATCGCCCGGGTGCTCGACTGGGCCCTGGAGCACCTGGACCAGCCACTCACGGTCGAGGACCTGGCGGGCCGGGCGCTGCTCAGCCCCCGCAGCTTCGCCCGGCGGTTCCGGGCGGCCACCGGCACCACGCCGATGCAGTGGCTCCTGCGCCAGCGCGTGCTGTACGCCCAGCGCCTGCTCGAGACGACGGACCTGGCGGTCGAGCGGGTGTCCCAGCGCTGCGGGTTCGGCACCGCCACGGCCCTGCGGGTGCACTTCCGCCGGATCGTCGGCACGACGCCGATGGCCTACCGGCGCACGTTCGGGCCCGACGCCGACGTGGTCGCCTTCCCCCGCGATCCGGTCGACGACGTCGCGAGCTGAGCGGCGGCGGCCGTGCCCGAGGGTGACACGCTGCACCGCATCGCCGAGCGGCTGCGGCCGGCGCTGGCCGGCAAGAAGCTGGCACGGTTCGAGGCGCCGCGGCTGCGCGGCGAGCGGCCGCGGCCGGGTGAGGTCATCGAGGCGGTCCATGCCCGGGGCAAGCACCTGCTCATCGACTTCCGCGGCGGGCTCACGCTGCGCACCCACTTGCGCATGAACGGCATGTGGCACCTCTACCGGACGGGCGAGCCCTGGCAGCGCGGCCCCCAGTACGCCCGGGCGGTGGTGGAGACCGACGACGGCTGGTGCGCGGTGTGCTTCGCCGCGCCGACGGTCGAGACGTTCCATCGCCGCGGCGCCGAGCCCGCGGCCCTGGCCCGGCTCGGCCCCGACCTGTGCGAGCCCGACCTCGACCTCGACGCCGTGCTCCGGCGCTTCGAGGCGTTGGCCGGCGCAGGCGACGAGATCGGCGACGTGCTGATGGACCAGCGGATCGCGGCGGGGATCGGCAACATGCACAAGAGCGAGGCCTGCTTCGCCTGCGGGATCGACCCGTTCATGCCCGTTGCCCGGGTCCCGGAGGCGGACCGGCGCCGGCTCTACGCCGCCGCCCACCGCAACCTCCGGGCCCACCCCGGGAACGCGGTTTACGGCAAGGCGGGGCGGCCCTGCCCGCGCTGCGGGACGCCGATCAAGCGGCGCCGCCAGGGCCCCCAGGCCCGGAGCACGTATTGGTGCCCGCGCTGCCAGGAGCCGCCGGTAGAGTAGATCGTGAAAAGTTTCACGAATAGCGTCAGGGTGGCGCAGAGAGGTGCGAAGGCATGGGTGTCCGACCGCACGTCGTGATCGTGGGAGCCGGCTTCGGGGGCCTGGCCGCGGCCCGGGGCCTGGACAAGCTGCCGGTCGAGGTCACGCTCATCGACCGCCAGAACTTCACCACGTTCCAGCCGCTGCTCTACCAGGTCGCCACCTCAGGGCTGAACGCGACCGACGTGGCCCACCCGGTGCGGGGCCTGTTCCACCGCCAGCACAACCTGCACGTGCGCCGGGGCGAGGTGGTCGGCATCGATCGGAAGCGCAAGGTCGTGTGCCTCGCCGACCGGCGCGAGGTGGCCTACGACCACCTGATCCTGGCCACCGGCGCGGTGGCCACCTGGTTCGGCGTCCCGGGCGCGGCGGAGAACGCCATCCCGCTCTACACGCTCGAGGACGCCGTCCGGCTCCGGAACCACATCATCGAGCGTTTCGAGGTGGCCGACGCCGACCCTGCGGTGATCGAGGATGGTGAGCTCACGTTCGTGGTCGTCGGGGGTGGGCCCACCGGCGTGGAGACCGCCGGCGCGCTGGCCGAGCTGTTCTCGGTGGTGTTCCGGGCCGACTACCCCACGATCCCCGTCGCCCGCGCCCGGGTCATCCTGGTCGAGGCCCGGGACACGCTCCTGGCCCCGTTCTCGCCCTCGAGCCAGCGGGCCGCGCTGGCCACGCTCCGGGCCCGCCAGGTCGAGGTGCGCCTGGACGAGACGGTCGCGGAGGTCACGCCCGACCACGTCCGCTTCGCCTCCGGCGAGATCGTGCCCACGCGGACGGTCATCTGGGCCGCGGGCGTGCGGGCCCACCCGCTGGCCGAGGCCTTGGGCATGCCGACAACCGGCGGCGGGCGGGTCGAGGTGGGCGCCGACCTGGCCGTGCCCGGCCACGAGGGCGAGTGGGCCATCGGCGACGTGGCCGCGGCCCCGGCGCACCGCGGCGGGGGAGCCCTGCCCCAGCTCGCGCCGGTGGCGATGCAGTCGGGCAAGCACGTGGCGGCCCAGATCGGCCGGCTGCTCGAGGGCAAGCCCACCCAGCCGTTCCGGTTCCGGGACAAGGGCACGATGGCCACCATCGGCCGGCGCTCGGCGGTGGCCGAGCTCCCTGGGCACATCCACCTGCGCGGCACCACGGCCTGGTTCGCCTGGCTGGGCCTGCACCTGCTGTACCTGGCGGGGCTGCGCAACCGGGCGTCGGTCCTGCTCAACTGGCTGTGGGGCTACCTGACCTGGGACCGCGGCCCTCGCATCATCCTCGGGCCCGACGGCCGGGACCGGCCGCCCCTACCCGGCAGCGGTGGTACGCCCGGGGCGTAGCTCCTTGCGCAACACCAGCCGCAGGCCGGACCAGGTGTCGTCGATGGCGCACACCTTGTTGTCGACCAGGCCGGTGGGCAGGGCGACGTCCCGCACGGTGTTCTCGGTGATGTCGGTGGCCAGGCCGGACGCCTTCTTCGGCCACGCGATCCACAAGCCGCCGTCGACGTCCAGGGCCTTCATCAGCGCGGGCAGCCGCCGCTCCAGGTCGCGGCGCTCGGTGTGGAACGACACGATGACCCCGAACGGCCCACGCGCCTGGGTGCGCACCTCGACCCCGCCCGGCAGCTCAGGGATGGCGAACCCGTCGGGCGCCGCCAGCAACCCCAACCGCTCGCCCTCACCGATCCCGAGCTTGCGCGCCAGCGGCGTCCCCGAATAGCCCGCCATCACGCCCGCCCCAGCTCACCGTCGATCGCCCGCGCTCCCGAATGGCCCGCCATCACGCCCGCCCCAGCACCCGGTCCACGGCGATCTCGATGGCGACGCGGTCGTGGCGCTCGCCGGGCTGGCGGTAGCGCTGCGCGTAGCGCCGGACCGCCTCGGCCACCCGGGCCGGATCGTCCGTCACCTGCGCCGGGCCCTCGAAGGTCAGCCAGCGCCCGCCGTCCACCTGGCAGACGCTGGCCCGACCGCCCCGGGCCAGGTTCCGCGCCTTGCGGGACGACGCCCACGAGATGATCCGCACCAGCCCGGTGCCCGGGTCCCAGGTGAAGCCGACCGCCGTCGAGTGCGGGCTGCCGTCGGGTCGCAGCGTGGTGAGGGTGGCCAGGTGACGCTCGCCGACGAACACGAGCGCCTCGGGGGGCAGGGCCGCGGGATCGAGCGCCATGACCCCATGTGATCAGGTCTCGGCGATGGCGGCCAGAACCTGGCGGCGGCCGGCCCACGCCGCGGGCAGCACCGCCGCGGCCAGGGTCAGCGCCGCGGTGACGGCGGCGAAGAGCGCCAGCTGGCCGGCGGGCAGGACGAACACCCGGAACCCCTCCTGCGACAGCGCATGTACCAGCACCCACCCGGAGAACACCCCGACGCCGACCGCTCCCACCAGCCCGAAGGCAGCGATGATCAGCGCCTCCCAGCGGATGGCCGAGCGCACTTGTCCCCGGGTCGCTCCCACCGCCCGGGTCAGGCCGATCTCGCGGGTGCGTTCCACGACCGAAAGGATCAGCGCGTTCACGATCCCGATCATGGCGATGACGATCGTCAGGGTCAGCAGCGCGTCGACCAGGACGAGGATGATGTCGTACTGGCCCTTCATGGCCGCCTTGAACTCCTCGAGGTCCTGGACCTCGGCCGACGGGAAGGAGGACACGGTCGACTCCAGGGCGGGCCGGGCCTGGTCCACGGTCACGCCGCCGGCCAGCCGCACCCAGATCTGGGAATCGCCCACGTCGGGCAGGTTGGCGTCGAACGCGTCCACGCCCACCAGGTACGGGCCGGTCAGATCCTGCCGGGTCAGCAGCGCGGCGATGGTGAAGGGGACCTCGCCCGTCTGGCCGAACCTGATCGGGATCTCGTCGCCTACCTCCCAGCCCTCTTGCTCGGCGATCCCCTGGAATACGGCGATGCCGTTGGCGTCCAGGTCCGACACATCGCCCTCGGCCACCTCGATGTCGAACAGGTCGAAGGCGGTCGCGGGGTCGACCGCCCGCAGACCGTGGGGAGTGCCCGCGATGTCGGCGAAGCCGAAGCGGACCCCGGTGGCCTCGTCCACCTCGGGCAGGGCGTTCACGGCCTCGGCGATGTCACCCGGCAGCCCCCCGGTGACGAAGCTGCCGCCGCTGTCGATCACCACGTCGCCCCGGAACTGGTTGTCCACGGTGTCGTCCAGCGAGGCCCGCAGCGAGGCGTTGACCACCAGGAACAGCGAGACGATGCCGAGCCCGATCATCAGCGCCGATCCGGTCGAACCCGTCCGCCGCGGGTTGCGGGCCGCGTTCTGCTGGGCGAGGCGCCCCACCACGCCCCGGACCAGGGGCAGCACCCGTCCCATGGCCAGCGCCGCGGGCCGGGCCACGACCGGGGCCAGCACGATCAGCGCCAGGAACACGCCCAGCATGCCGAAGCCCGAGAGCCGCAGCGGCGACTGGCCGGCCAGCTCGCCACCGGTCGCTCCCATCACCACCAGCGCCGCGCCTTCCACGCCGAGCGCCAGGGCCACGCCTGCCCTCAGGCGGGACTGGTTGCTGGTGTCGATGGCCACGTCCCGCATGGCGGCGACCGGCGGGACCCGCGACGCCCGCGCTGCGGGGAACACGGCCGAGGCCACTGTGGCCACGGTCCCGACCCCGAGCGCCACCAGGAGCGTCCGGGGCTGGATGACCGCCTCGGCCCCGGGCACGAACCTGCCGGCCAGCCCCGCGGCCAGCGAGACCCCGAGGCCGTAGCCGACCAGCGAGGCCAGCACGCCGACCAGCACCGACTCGACCACCACCGCGGCCAGGATCTGGCGGCGGCTCGCCCCCAGGGCCCGCAGCAGCGCGACCTGGCGCTGCCGCTGGGCCACGATGAACGAGAAGCTCGTGAAGATCACGAACGAGCCGACCAGCACCGAGATGAGGGCGAACACGAGCAGGAACGTGCGGATCCCGGTGAAGGTCGAGCGGGCCGCCGACTGGGTCTCGTGGACCAGCGTCTCGCCGGTCACGACGTCCACGTCCGTCCCCTCGAGGGCGTGGGCCACCGTGTCCTTCAGCTCCGCCTGGCCGACTCCGTCCTCGGCGTCGATGGCGATCAGGTCGACCTGGCCCGGCACGGCCAGCAGGCGCTGGGCGGTGGCGGCGTCGAACAGCGTCACGGAGGTGCCGGCCGGGCTGTCGGCCGTTCCGAAGCGGGCGATCCCGACGAGCGTCGCCTGCTGCACGCCGGTCTGGGTCTGGAACGTCACGGTGTCGCCCACCGCGTAGCCGGCGTGGTCCGCCGTGCGCTGGTCGAACGCCACCTCGCCGCTGCGCTGGGGCGCCCGCCCCTCGACCAGGTGGAACGGGTTGAGCGCCTCGACCTCGCCCCAGTTGGTCCCGATGGTCGGGGCGCCGAAGGTCGGGTTGCCGTAGGGCTCGCCGCCGGCGGTGATCGGCCGGGTGTAGCCCTGCACGTAGCCCTCGGCCGCGGCCACCCCGTCCAGCCCCGTCACCGCGTGCACGAGGTCGGCGTCGATGCGGGGCCGGGCCACGCCGCCGCCGAACTCCGGCCCCAGCTCGAACTGCCCCTCACCCCGCACGGCCACGTCGGTGCCGGCGTTGTAGCCCCGGAACATGTCGTCGAACGTCCGGCTGATCGTGTCGGTGAGCGTCACCACGCCTGCCACGAAGCCGACGCCGATGGCGACGGCCAGGAACGTGAGCACGTACCGGCCGGCGTGGGAGCGCAGGTCCCGCCGCGACAGCTTGGCGACGATCCCCATTACTTGAAGTCCAGGCGCCTGACGCGCTCGAGGATGGCGTCCGGGCTGGGCTGGGCCATCTCGCCCACGATGCGCCCGTCGGCCAGGAACAGCACGTGGTGGGCGTGGGCCGCCGCCGCGGGGTCGTGGGTGACCATCACGATGGTCTGGGACAGCTCGTCGACCGCGTCACGCATGAAGGCGAGGATCTCGGCGCTGGCCCGGCTGTCCAGGTTGCCGGTGGGCTCGTCGGCGAAGATGATCGCCGGCCGGCTGGCGAGGGCTCGGGCCACGGCCACGCGCTGCTGCTGGCCCCCCGAGAGCTCGGCGGGCCGGTGCCCCAGCCGGGAGCGCAGGCCCACGGTGTCGATGACGTAGTCGAGCCACTTGCGGTCCATGCGCTTGCCCGCGAGCGCCTGGGGGAGCGTGATGTTCTCCAGCGCGGTCAGCGTCGGGACCAGGTTGAACGCCTGGAACACGAAGCCGACCCGGTCACGCCGCAGCTTGGTGAGGGCGCGCTCGGACAGCGAGCCGAGGTCGACGTCGCCGATGAACGCCTGGCCGGACGTGAGCGCGTCGAGGCCTGCCGTGCAGTGCATCAGCGTCGACTTGCCCGAACCCGACGGGCCCATGATGGCGGTGAAGCGCGCGGTGGGGAAGCCGACCGTGACGTCGTTCAGGGCGGTCACGGCCGTGTCCTCGTGGCCGTAGACCTTGGTGGCGTGGACGGTGCCTGCGGCCACGACGCTGCGGCCTATTGACCGCGACGTCGGTATCCCCCTCACACCTCCGCAACATATAGCGGGAACGGGCTCCGGTGCGCCCGTTCCGCGCCGGTCAGCTCGGCTGCTTCACGAGCCGCAGGTAGGGCTTCTTGGTCTCCCAGCCCTCGGGGAAGCGCTCCTTGGCCTCCTCGTCGGACACGGCCGGCACGATGATCACGTCCTCGCCCTGCTTCCAGTCGGCGGGCGTGGAGACCTTGTGCTTGGCCGTGAGCTGGAGCGAGTCGATGACCCGCAGCAGCTCGTCGAAGTTGCGGCCGGTCGACTGCGGGTAGGTCAGCGTGAGCTTGACCTTGTTGTCGGGCCCGATCACGAACACCGAGCGCACTGTGACGGTATCGCTGGCGTTGGGGTGGACCATGTCGTAGAGGTCCGACACCTTCTTGTCCGGGTCGGCGATGAGCGGGTAGTTGAGGGCGGACCCGGTCACGTCCAGGATGTCCTGGCTCCACCCCTCGTGGTCGGAGAGGCCGTTGACCGAGAGGCCGATCACCTTGACGTTGCGCTTGTCGAACTCGGGCTTGAGCGCCGCCACCCGGCCGAGCTCGGTCGTGCACACTGGCGTGAAGTCCTTGGGGTGCGAGAACAGGACAGCCCAGCTGTCGCCCTTCCAGTCGTAGAAGTCGATCTCGCCCTCTGTCGTCTCGGCGCTGAAGTTCGGTGCGTCGTCGCCAAGTCGAATCGCCATGTGAATCCTCCTGGATCGCTTCGCGGCGCAGCCTAGTCCCTTCTCGGCTAAAGCCGACCCGGCGGGTCGGATTTGTTGACGGGGCCCGTGGCCGATGTCACGTGGTATGTCAAGCGTGTGCTTGGTATAGTTAGCGCATGACAATCCTCACCACCGTCACCGACGCCGAGGCCAAGGTCGTGGACGCCGTCCGCGAGCTGCAGGCGCCCGTCGTCGAGTACGTGCGCAAGGGTGTGGACCTGGCCGGAGAGCGCCTCCCCCAGGTCAGCTACCCCGCGACCTTCCCCAAGCCCGTCGAGGTGATCGACTCGCAGTACGAGTTCGTCACCGCTCTCCTCGCCGCCCAGCACGAGCTGGTCAAGGCCGTCGTCGAGACGGTCGCCCCGCTCTACGGCGCGCAGGCCCCCAAGGCTCCGGCCAAGGCGACCAAGGCGACCCAGGCCACCAAGTCCGCCGCCTGAGCACAGTCATCTCACACGCTCTCTGCGAGCGTCAGAGCCGCCCGGTCCTACTCGGCCGGGCGGCTCTTCGCGTCCGGGCCCGGCCGGTTGGCCTCGACGTAGCTGCGGTAGACCGCCAGCAGCGCCAGCTTCTGCTCGTCGGTCAGCTTGGGGTCGGCCCGCACGGCATCGGTCACCGACGGAAGGTCGTGGCCGTCTTGGGCATCGAGCATGCCCGCCTGGACCATCAACGCCTCCGCCGACATGTTCAGCGCGGTGGCTATGGCTTTGAGCACCCGGACCGACGGCTCGTGCAGGCCCCGCTCCAACTGCGACAGGTACGGGTTGGACACGTTGGTGCGGGCGGCCAGGTCCCGCAGGGACATCTCGGCGTGCGTGCGCTGCTCCCGGATCACGCGGCCGAGCCGCTCGAGCTGGGCCTTGCCCAGATCCCGCGCGCTCGGTCCCGGGGCGTCGGTCACATCAGTGCCTTGGGGGTGCGGATGCCTGTTCGGGATCGTCGCCGGCCGCTGCCTGCCCGCGGTCCGCGTCGGGCTCCACCTCGCCGCCCGCCACTTCCGCCGCTTCCGCCTCGGTAGGTTCGTCCCGCTCCGCCGGCTCCAGGTGGGCCGGCTGGTCGTCCTCGCTCGGCACCTGGGTGCGGAAGATGTCCGGCTCCAGGTACAGGACCCGGGCGGTCGGGACGTTGCGCCGGACGTTGGCCTCGATCCGGTTGACCGCCTCGGCCACCTCCGGCACCGACAGCCCGTCGACCAGCTCGATCTTGGCCCCCACCAGCAGCTCGTCGGGCCCGATGTGCTCGGTGCGCATGTGGATCAGCCGCTGCACGCTGGGTTCGACCTCGATGGCGGCGGCGATCTTCTCCTGGTCGACCTGGGTGGCGGCCTCCCCGATGAGCAGGCCCTTCATCTCGACCGCCAGCACGACGGCGATCGTGATGAGCAACAGGCCGATCAGCAGGGTGCCGACGCCGTCCCACACCGCGTTGTGGGTGAAGTGCGAGACGAGGATGGCGGTCAGGGCGGTGACCAGGCCGACGAGGGCGCCGAAGTCCTCCAGCAGCACCACCGGCAGCTCCGGCTGCTTGGTGCGCCGGATGAAGGACCACCAGCCCAGTTGCCGATCCTTCACGTGGTCGGCCTCGCGCACCGCGGTGCGGAACGACAGCCCCTCCATGATCATGGCCGCCACCAGGATGGTCACGGCCACGTTGAGCGATTCGAGCTCGTGGGGGTCCTGGATCTTGAGGATGCCCTCGTAGGTGGCGAACATGCCGCCCAGGCTGAACAGGATGAGCGACACGACGAACGACCAGAAGTAGCGCTCCCGCCCGTAGCCGAAGGGGTGCTCGGGCGTCGGCGCCCGTTGCGCCCGCTTGCCTCCGAACAGCAGCAGGACCTGGTTGCCCGAGTCGGCCACCGAGTGGACGGCCTCGGCCAGCATCGAGGTGGCTCCGGTGATCGCGAAGCCGATGAACTTTGCGATCGCGATGCCGACGTTGGCCAGCAGCGCGGCGATCACGGCTCTGGTGGATCCACCTGCTGCCATGCCCTGCAACCTAGTGGACGCTCGGGTCACCGCTACGTTGCCGGGCATGGAGTACGCAGCGCGCATCGACGCGGTCGAGCGGGAGCTGGCGGACCTCACGGCCGCGGTGGCGGCGGGGGAGCCGGATGCCCGGGTGCCCACCTGTCCCGACTTCAGCTTGGACGACCTCGCGGCCCACGTGGGCGAGTTCTGCGGGTTCTGGACCCACGTCCTGTGCGAGGGCACCGGCCGCCCCAAGACGCCGTACTCGACCTCGGTCGTTCCTGGCGACCGGCCGGCCTGGCTCGCCGCGCTGGCCGGCCACCTGGTGGCCGAGCTGCGGGCCGCCCGGCCGGACCAGGCCGTGTGGACCTGGCACCCCACGGACCACACAGCTGCGTTCGTCGCCCGGCGCGCCAACCACGAGACGGCGGTCCACCGGGTCGATGCCCAGCTGGCCGCCTCGGGCACAGCGGGAGAGGTGGCGCCGCCGGAGCTGGCCGCCGACGGGATCGACGAGGTGCTCATGCTGGTGACGGAGTCGGCGGCCGATCCCCGTACCGCCGGCCGGCGCCAGTCCGGCGCCCGCCGCGGCCAGACCCTGGCGCTGGAGGCCGCCGACCATGCCGTCTCGGGCGCGCCGACCGCGTGGCTGATCCACCTCGACCCCGCCGGCACGCGGGCCGAGCGGGCCGACCGGGCCGACCGGGGTGCCGATCCCGCCGATCTGACGCTCCGGGGTGCGGTCAGCGACCTCGAGATGACGCTCTACCAACGTCCCGCGCGGGGCCCGGTGGAGCGAATTGGGGACCCCTCGGTGCTCGATTCGTTCTACGCCGAGTTCACCTTCACCTGAGCCGATCCTGTGGGTGACCTGTGAGGCCACTTGTGGGGAACCGCGGCGGTCCTGGGGATGAACAAGGAATGTCTGGGGACGACCCTGTGTATTGCGAAATAGCCCTTGACGTGGGGTTTCGCGCTCTGCAAGATGCCGCTATCCACCACGACAGCACGAGCTGACGACAGGGACCGAGGAGTTCGCTTCGAAGTTTCAGTCCGAGGAAACCGGCAGTCTGGGGGATCGACAGGTAGCCGACGGAGAGTCTGATGTGGGGTAAAAGCCACTGACAGTTCTCCGGGTCACCTCGGGGGTTCGCCCACGGGTGACTGGTGCCGGAGTCGGCGGGCGCCGCCGGCGAAGGGGCCGGAGCTACCAGTCGAACAGGATGGCCCCGAGCAGCGGACCGGCTAGCTCCGGTCTGAAGCTCGGGGCCTTCCGTGTGTAGGCCCCTGAGCGTAGCGACGAACGCTGCGAAAGTGGTGGACCCAAGCTGGCCGCCGGCCCCCGGCGCTGCGGCAGGGAAACCCCGCGGCGCCGGGTGCTCGGCTTGCCCACCCCGACCCTCGCTCTACCGCCAGGCTCGCCGTCCTGCGCCCCTGGCCCGCCCACCAGGTTGGCGCCCGGCGGGCGCTGGTACCCACCTGTCGGGGAGCGAGGCACCAGGAGTTCGGGGGCTACGAGGCGTCTGAATGGCCCGGAGCCCCGGCGCCGCGCGGGGAGATCCGCGGCGCCGGGTGCTCGGGCCCGCCCGTCAGGTTTGCCCCCCGAACATCATCTGCCCTTGTTCTCGAGCCGGTCAGCAGGCGCTGGCGCCTGCGCGGTCTCGCTGCCTGGTCTCGCCGTTGACGAACGCCGTGATGCGCTCGGTCGACTGGGCCACCAGCGCGTCGATCACATCCGCGGGATCGACGCCGTTGGACGTGGCCACGTCTGCGATCGACCGGCCCTGCGCGATCGCCTCCCGCAGCTCCGTGGTCGGCACCCCGATGGTGCGGGCCGCCCGGGCCATCACGACGCCGCGGGCGAACTGGCCGCGGCCCTGGTCCGGGTCGACCGGGTTGTTGACGTAGTTCGCCGCCCGCTGGGGTAGCCGGTACTTTCGCAGGGCCGCCTGGCCCTCGTTGATCTCGCCCCGGGCCAGCTGGAGGTCGATCTGGGCGTTGCCCGCCTGGACGATGGCGTCGATGACCGCCTGCGGGTCCACCCCGTTGGCCTGGGCCAGCTCGGCGAGCGTCCGGCCGCTGGCCATGGCGGCCCGGAGGTCCTCCGCCGGGATCCCGATCGCTTCCACGACAGCGGTGAGCACCGGGCCGCAGCGTCCCGGGCTCGCCGCCGTCGTCGACGTGCTCACCGAGTTCACCACGGCCGGCGCGCCGGGGTCGGCCCCCGCCGTGCCGAGCAACAGCGCGCCGGCCGTGGCGCCTCCAAGGGTGGCCACGAGAAGTGCGGTGCCCGCCACAGGCCTGCCGTACTTCATGTGGTCCTCCCCCGGCGACGTTGTGTAACGAGCATCACTCTTACCGCGCCATCTCGGCGTGGCCTCACGGGGACCTGGGAGAAACCTGGGAATCCACGCGGGCCCGCTCGCGCTCACGCGGCAGGCGGACGGTCACGCAGGTGCCCTGCCCGGGGGCGGTCTCGAGCTCGATGGTGCCGCCGTGGGCGTGGACCAGGTCGGCCACGATGGCCAGGCCCAGGCCGGTGCCGCGGCGCGGGTGGGCGTCGGTGGCCGGCGCCTGCCAGAAGCGGTCGAAGGCGTGGACCGCGTCCTCCTCCAACATGCCGGGTCCGTCGTCCCGTACGACCAGCATGACCCCGTCGTTGCGCCCCACCACCGTGATGGCGACCCGGGTGTAGGCGGGAGTGTGCTCCCGCACGTTGGCCAGCAGGTTGTCCACCACCTGGCGGAGCCGGGCCCGGTCCCCGAACACCGTGGTGCCCACGACCGGGGCGATGATCTCGAACTGGCGCTCGGGCTCCAGCGTGCGGGCGTCGGCGACGGCGTCCAGCACGACCTGGGACAGGTCCAGCGGGTCGGTGGCCAGCGGCCGGCCCTGGTCCAGGCGGGCCAGCAGCACCAGGTCGTCGACCAGCGCGGCCATGCGCACCGCGGCCTGCTCGACGCGGGCCATGGCCGCCTCCCGCTCGTCGGGATCGGCCGAGTGGGTCGACAGCTCGGCGTAGCCCCGGATGGCGGTCAGCGGGGTGCGCAGCTCGTGGGAGGCGTCGGCCACGAACCGGCGCATGCGCTGCTCGGACGCGGTGCGGGCGTCGAAGGCGTCGCTGACCCGGTCGAGCATGCGGTTGAGCGCGGTGCCGAGCTGGCCCACCTCGCTGTCGGGCGAGCGCACCGGGACCCGCTCGGTGATGTGGCCGTCCGCGATGCGCTGGGCGGTGAGCACCATGCGGTCCACGGGCCGCAGCCCCAGCCGGATGAGGACCCAGCTGCCCATCGCCACGGCCGCCATGGCCAGCAGGCCGGCGCCCAGCATGACCTGGCGGGCGTCGGCGACCGCTCCGTCCACGTCCGCCAGGGAGATGGCCGTCACCACCATGCCCCCGTTCGGGGTGGTCGACGCCTTGGCCCGGTAGCGCGGGTTCGAGCCCTCGACCGAGTTCACCGTCATCGGACCGCTGGGCGCGGTGACCCCCTGGATGTCGGGTAGGGGGTCCTGCGCGTCCGCCGGGCCCGAAGGCAGGGCGAGGATGACCGAGCCGCCCGGCCCGGTCCGGATCACGGCCACCCGTCGGGCATCGGCGACGGCCGGCTGCAGCTGCTGCCGCACGTTGTCCGCCGATTCGGCGTCGATGTGGTCCGGAACCACATCCAGCTCCTGGTCGATGTCGGCGAGCAGGCGCGCCTCCAGCGTGCGCACGATCGCCAGCGCCGCGACGATGCCCACCACCGCCACCATCACCACGATCATGGCCGTCAGCCGGCGGCGGATCACCGGCGGCTCAAGGGTCCCGCCGGAGCACGTAGCCGAAGCCACGCACCGTGTGGATCAACGCCGGGTCCTCGCTGTCGACCTTCTTGCGCAGGTAGGAGATGTAGTTCTCGACCACGCCGGACTTGCCGGCGAAGTCGTAGTCCCACACGTGGTCGAGGATCTGGCCCTTGGACACCACCCGCTCGCGGTTGAGCATGAGGTAGCGCAGCACCTTGAACTCGGTCGGCGACAGCTGGATCGGCCGGCCCGCCCGGGCGACGCGCATGGTGTCCTCGTCCAGCTCCAGATCGGCGTAGCGGTGGCGGCCGGCGCTGGGCGCCACGCCCTCGGGGGCGACGATGGCGCCCTGGGTGCGGCGCAGCACGGCCCGCACCCGGGCCACGAGCTCCTCCAGGCTGAACGGCTTGGTGACATAGTCGTCGCCGCCCCGCATGAAGCCGCTGACGCGGTCCTCGGCCGCGTCCCGGGCGGTGAGGAAGATCACGGGAGTCGGGTCGCCGACGTGGCGCAGCCGCCGGCACACCTCGAAGCCGTCGATCCCGGGGAGGCCCACGTCCAGCACGATGAGGTCCGGCCGGTCGCGCTCCACGAGGCCGAGCGCCTCCATGCCGCCCGAGGCGGTCGCGGTGGCAAACCCTGCGATGCGCAGCGCGCTCGAAACCAGATCGCGTATGAACTCGTCGTCGTCGACGACGAGGACGGCGTTACCTCCCATGCCCTGAGTAGAACCGCTCAACCTGGGAGGATGCTCACAATTGCGCGTGAGCGTCGAGCACGTGGGCGACCGCGGCGGTCACCTTCCGTGCGGTTGGCAGGTGGAGGAACTCGTTGGGGCCGTGTGCGTTGGAGCCCGGGCCCAGGAGTCCGGTCACGAGGAACTGCGCGGCCGGGAAGCGAGCACCGAGCATCCCCATGAACGGGATCGTGCCGCCCTCGCCCAACGCCCGTGGAGGCTGGCCGAACGTGGCCAGTGATGCCCGCTCGATCGCCCGGGCCAGCCAGGGGGCGTCGGGGGGCGCGTGCCATCCCGGCTCGGCCGAGCCGCGGCGCACCGTGACCTTGGCGCCGTAGGGCGGATCCGTGGTCAGCCGGCGCTCGACCGCATCGGCGGCGGCGGCGGCGTCCGCGGTCGGCGGCACCCGTATCGACAGCTTCGCCGCGGTGCGGGGCCGCAGCACGTTGCCCGCCTCCTCCGGCAGGGGCGCCCCGCTGATCCCCACCACCTCCAAAGACGGCTCCCAGGTCCGGGCGATGAGGAGCTGGTCGGTCGTGGGCCGCACCGGCTGGGTGTCGCCCGCGAACGGGAACCGGTCGGCGAAGTCGCCGAGCTCGTGGGCGGTGGCGGCGATCTGGCGCAGCCGGTCCTCGGGGATGTCGGCGTGCAGCTCGCGGGGGATGAGGTGGCCCGTGTTCTCGTCCTCGATCCGGCCGATCAGCTGGCGCAGGATCCGGAAGCTGGACGGCACGACCCCGCCGGCGGAGCCCGAGTGCACCCCTTCGGTGAGCACCTCGACCTCGAGCACCATGTCGAGCAGGCCGCGCAGCGACGTGGTGGTCCAGAGCCGGTCCCAGTCGCCGCACCAGGAGTCCAGGGCGATGACCAGCGACGGCGAGCCGAGGCGGTCACCGAGGGTGTCGAGGTGAGCGGGGAGGTCCGGGCTCCCGGACTCCTCGCTGGCCTCGATGAGCACGATGGCCCGGCTGTGGGACCCTCCCCCGGCCCGCACGGCCTCCAGGGCGGTGAGCGCCGAGAACGTCGAGTAGCCGTCGTCGGCCCCGCCCCGGCCGTACAGCAGGTCGCCCTCGATGACCGGCTCCCAGGGCCCGAGGCCCTCGCGCCAGCCGGTGAACGGCGGCTGCTTGTCCAGGTGGCCGTAGAGCAGGACCGTGTCGCCGGGCCGGCCGTTCCCGGCGGGTGGCACGTCGATGACCAGCAGCGGGGTGCGGCCGGGCAGCTCCTGCACCTCGACCTTGGCGCCGGCCAGCCCCGCGCCGGCGCGGGCCTCGCACCACTGGCGCAGCAGCTCGGTGGCGCGGGCCATGTGGCCCTCCTCGGCCCAGGCCGCGTCGTAGGCCACGGACACGTTGGGGATGCGGATGTAGTCGTGGAGCACCGGGACGATGTCGTCGTCCCAGGCCTGGTCGACAAGGGCGGTGGTGGCCTGCGGGTCGAGCGTCACGGGGACGATTCAAGCACTCCGCTGCGTGGTCGCTCGGCGAACGCCACCGCGAGCACCGCCGCGGCCAGGATCGCGGCCGACCCCACGGCGTCGATCTCCCGGCCGAGAGGGATCATCGCGAGCGCCACCACCAGGGCCGCGAGGCACGCCGCGCCCGGGCGTGATCCCCGGCGCACCCGGATGGCGGCCAGGGCTCCGAGGTAGAGCGCCACCCCGCCCGCGAAGGCGGCCGCGAACACCGGGTCGAGCGGCTCGCCCCGGTGCAGCAGCGCCTCGTGGATCCCCACCGCTGCGAACACCACCCCGAGCACCAGGGGGACGTGCAGGTAGCTGTAGACGTCCCGGGCCATCCGGGCCCGGTCCACCCCCTCGGCGGCGACCAGCGCGGCCTCGTCCTCCTCGGCCTCGTGGTCGAAGTAGACCCACCAGAGCCCGATCAGCAGGCCCATGATCAGCAGGGCGGTGCCGGCCAGTCCCCAGTCCACCGCGATGTCGCCCGCGGAGCCGATGGCCACCACCGACTCGCCCAGGGCGATGATCACGATGAGGCCGTGGCGCTCGGCCAGGTGGGCGGGATGCACGCTGAACCCGGCCACGCCGGTCAGGTACGGCCCCGTGTAGCTGATGACCACCGCCGCCACCCACAGGAGCGGCCGGGCGGTGCCCTCGACCATCCCCGCCACCACCAGCAGCAGCGCCGCCCCGAGGTTGGTGGGAGCCAGGCGCAGGATGGCGCCCCGGGTGGTCTCGGGGTTCTCGCCCGCGATGGCGAACAGAACCGTGTGCAGCACCATCACCACCAGGAAGCCGAGGGCGAAGGCGACGCCGCCGTCCTCCCACGCGGTGGGCACCGCCAGCGCGGTGACCAGCATGGCGGCGCTGGCGCACATCACGACCCGCGCCAGCTTCATGCTCATCCGCACCGCGTTGGTCAACCAGGCGTACGAGCCCCACGCCCACCACAGCACGAGGAAGATCAGGAGCCCGCGGCCGAGGTTGGCAGCAGTGGGGCCCACGGTGATCGTCCCGGTGATCTGGGTGAAGCCGAACACGAAGACCAGGTCGAAGAACAGCTCCAGGGGCGAGACCCGGGGCTCGGGGGGTGCGTCGATGGCCTCCATGGCGGCACAGTGTGCCGCGGGCCGAGCTAGTCCCCGACGCGCCCGGATGGAGTGAAGACGACCGGCATGGTCTCGTAGCCGGACACGAAGTTCGCCGGCCGCGGCTTGAGGTCGGCCTCGGCGGAGACGGTGTCCGCCAGGCGCAGGTCCGGCAGCCGCTCCGCCAGCCGGTCGACCATGGTCGTCAGCTCCAGCCGGGCCAGGCTGTTGCCCAGGCAGAAGTGGGCCCCGTTGCCGAAGGCGACGTGCTCGTTGGGCCGGCGCCGCATGTCGAAGCGAAACGGCTCGGCGAACACGTCCTCGTCCCGGTTGGCCGACGGGTACAGCAGCAGCAGCTTGTCGCCCTCGGCCAGGGTCTGGCCGCGGACCTCGACGTCCCGGGTGACCGTGCGGGCCATGTTCTTGATCGGACTGACCCAGCGCAGCATCTCCTCCACCGCCGCCGGGATCAGCGACCGGTCGGCCTGCAGGTCGGCCCACTGGTCGGGGTGGACGATCAGCTGGTACATCCCACCCGAGATGACGTGGCGGGTGGTCTCGTCGCCGCCGATGAGGATGAGCAGCGACTCGTGCACCAAGCTGTCCTCGTCCAGCCGGTCGCCGTCCACCTCGGCGTGGACCAGCACGCTCATGAGGTCGTCGCGGGGCTCGGCCCGGCGCTCCGCGATCACCCGCAGGGCGTACTCGCGATAGCCCTCGAAGGCGCCGGCGGCCGCCAGCATGGCCTCGGTGTCCTCCACGCCGACCAGCGCCCGCATCATGTCGTCCGACCAGCGCATCAGGTCGTCCCGATCCTCGGGCGCGACCCCCAGGGCGTCGCCGATCATGATGAGCGGGAGCGGGGCGGCGATGTCCCACACCAGGTCGCACGTGCCCTGCTCGCACACCGCGTCGATCAGCGTGTCGCACACCTGGCGGACCTTGGCCGCCTGGTCCCGCACCTGCCGGGGCGTGAACCCGCGGTTCACCAGCTTGCGGCGCCCCCAGTGGTCGGGATCGTCCATGTCGATCATCATCGGCAGGGCCGGCACCGCGGGCCGGATGCCGCCGGCGCTGGAGAACACATCCGTGGTGCGGGAGATGTGGCGCAGGTCGTGGTAGCGGGCGATGCCCCACACCTGGCCGCGCTCGTCCCAGTAGACCGGGGCGTTCTCCCGCATCCAGGTGAGGGCGGGATGGGGGTCGGCCCAGAACGTCCCCGCCACCAGGTCGACGGCCTCGCTCGTCGGATGGTCGGCGATCCTTCCCATGCCGCCGGAGTCTGACACAGCCGTCATCGAACGGGTCGTTCTAGGGTCCACGGGATGACCGACCCCGCCTGGGCTGCGCACCTTCCCCCGGGGACGGACGCCGCGGGCGTCGACCTGCTGGCCGCCGGGACCCTGCCCGCGGCCTGGTCCGCCCACTGGCGCGCCCACCCCGACCGGCCGGTCGTCCGGGACCCGTCGGGGACGTGGGCCACCGGCGCCGACCTGCTGGCCCGGACCTCGCTGGTAGCGGGGCGGCTGGCCGCGGCCGGGGTCCGGCCCGGGGACCGCGTGCTGCTGTCCGGGGTGGCGTCGATCGACCTGGTGGTCGCCCACTGCGCCGCCCTGCGGGCCGGGTACGTGGTGGTCCCGGTCAACGCGGCGTACACGCCGCGGGAGCTGGAGGTCATCGCGGTCGACGCCGAGCCCCGGGCGGCCATCCTGGGCGACGAGGGCCTGCGGGCCGCGGCCGCGTCGGTCGATCCGACCGTGGTCGTCACCGGCACGGACGTCGACCTGGCCGACGGCCCGCCCCCGCTGCTCGACGGGCTCGGCCCCGGCGATCCCGCGCTGCTGCCGTACACGTCGGGGACGACCGGCACGCCCAAGGGCGCGTTGCTGTCGCACGGCAACCTGCTGGCCAGCGCCGAGGGCCTGCGGCTGGCGTGGCGCTGGACCGAGCGGGACTGCCTGATCCTGTGCCTGCCGCTGTTCCACATGCACGGGTTGGGGGTCGGGGTGCACGGCACGCTGCTGGCCGGCGCCCGCATGGTCCTCCAGACCCGCTTCGACGTCGCCGATGTGCTGGCGGCGGCCGGTGACCCGGAGCTGGGGGCGACGCTGTTCTTCGGCGTGCCCACCATGTACGCCCGCCTGGCCGAGGCGCCGGACCTGGGCCCGCTGCGGGGGCTACGGCTGTGCGTGTCCGGGTCCGCGGCGCTGGCCGCCGACCTCCACGCCCGGCTGGCGGACCGCTGCGGCCAGGCCGTGCTCGAGCGCTACGGCATGACCGAGACCGTGATGCTGGTCTCCAATCCCTTCGACGGCGAACGGCGGCCGGGCACCGTCGGGGTGCCGCTACCGGGCGTCGAGGTGCGCCTCGATCCGGAGACTGCTGAGATCCTCGTCCGCGGGCCGAACGTGTTCGCCGGCTACTGGCACCGGGCGGAGGCCTCGGCCGAGGCGTTCACGTCCGACGGCTGGTTCCGCACCGGCGACGTCGGCGCCTGGGACGAGGCCGGCTACCTCGCCATCGTCGGCCGGGCCAAGGAGCTGATCATCACCGGCGGCTACAACGTCTACCCCCGGGAGATCGAGGACGTGCTGCGGGCGCATCCGGGCGTCGTGGACGTGGCCGTCGTGGGCACGCCGTCGGCGGAGTGGGGCGAGGTCGTGACGGCCTACGTCGAGCCGGGGCCCGGGTTCGACGCGGCCCGCCTGGGGGAGTGGGCCGCCTCGCGGCTGGCCCCCTACAAGCGGCCGCGCCTGGTGCACGAGGTGTCGGCCCTGCCCCGCAACGCCATGGGGAAGGTGGTGCGCGACCGTCTGACTCCCCCCGGGGTGGGGAATGACTGAGCCGTGTACGCCGAGAATGACCGACCACCGCCGGTGCTCGTCGAGGTGGTCGAGCGGATCGAGGCGGCGGACGGCCTCGACCGCCCGGCCTCGCTGGTGGCCCGGGCGGCCCGCCGGGTGGTCCGGCCCGGTCCGCTGGAGGACGCGCTCACCGGTCGCTGGCTGGGCCACGCCGTCCACCCGCTGCTGACCGACCTGCCCATCGGGTTCTGGACCAGCACGTCGTTTCTCGACCTGGTGGGCGGGCGGGAGGCGCGGCCCGCCGCCACCGCGCTGCTGGCAGTGGGCAATCTGGCGGCGCTGCCCACCGCGGCCACCGGCCTGGCCGAGTGGCTGGAGACCGATCCCGAGGTGCGGCGGGTGGGCGTGGTCCACGCCGCGGCCAACGCGGCCGGCCTGGCCTTCTACACCGCCTCGTTGGTGGCGCGGCTGCGGGGCCGGCCGGGGTGGGGAACCGCCCTGGCGCTCGGCGGCATGGGCGTCGCCACCGTGGGCGGCTATCTGGGCGGGCACCTCGCCATCGCCCGCAAGGTGGGCACACGTCACCCACAGCTCGACCTGGCTCGGGTTGATACCGCCGGTTGACCCGGCATGATGCCCAGATGACGCGCGCGGAAACGGCCGCTGGCGGCCATGGGGCCGCCGGCCCTGCTGCGGGCGGCCAGCGCCCCCACGTGGTCGACCTGGCCGACGCGGTGGCGACTGATCCGTCCCTCACCGGCGGCAAGGCCGCGGCCCTGGCCCGAGCGCAGGTCGCCGGGCTGCGCACGCTCGGTGGCGTCGTCCTGACGACCGCGTTCTGCGACGAGATCGACGGCGGCGCGCCGGTGGCCGGGCACCCCGCGGTGCGGGAGGCGTTCGAGCGGGCTGGGGGCGACGAGCGGGACCTGGTGGCCCGCAGCTCGTCCGTGGTCGAGGACACGGCCGAGTCCTCGATGGCCGGCCAGTTCGCGTCCGTCATCGGCGTCCACGGCCTCGACGCCTTCACCACCGCGGTCGAGGTGGTGCTCGAGTCGCGAGAGCAGGCGGGGGCGGCGGACTCGCCGATCGCCGTGCTGGTCCAGCCCCTGCTCGATCCCGACGTGGGCGGGGTCATGTTCGGCGTGGACCCGGTGTCGGGCCGCTCGGACCGCCGGGTCGTGACCGCGGTCCGGGGCGGGCCGGAGCCGCTGGTGTCCGGGGAGGTCGACGGGTCCCGCTACGAGCTCGACCCCGAGGGCGGGGCTCTCTCCTTCACCCCCAACGACGGGCCGCGGCTGTCCCGGTCCCGGTTGCGGGCGCTCGCGGGGTTGGCGGCCGACGTGGCCGCGACCTTCGGCGGCCCGCAGGACGTCGAGTGGGCGATCGGGCATGACGACACGCTGTGGCTGCTCCAGTCGCGGCCGGTGACGACCGAGGTGCGGGGCGTCCCGCGGGGCCCGATCTACGGGCCCGGACCGGTGGCGGAGACGTTCCCCGAGCCGCTGACCGAGCTGGAGCGCGACCTGTGGGTGCCGCCGCTCCGGGAGGCGGTGCGGGAGGCGGTGCTGCTGGCGGGGACCGCGTCCCGGCGGGAGGCGGCCGCCAGCGACGTGGTGGTGTCCATCGACGGGCACGTGGCCATCGACCTGCGCCTGGCCGGCGAGATCCGCCCGCCGCATCGTGTCCGGCAGAAGCTCAACCCGCTGCCCGCCCTGGCCCGGCTGCGCAGCGCCTGGCGGGTGGGGCGGCTGAAGGCGGCCCTGCCCCGGCTGTCCGAGCACCTGCTCGACCGGGTCGACGCCGACCTGGAGGCGGTGCCCGCGCTGCCGCAGCTGACATCGCGCCAGCTGATCGCCTTGCTGCACCGCAGCCGGACGATCCTGCGGGCGCTGCACGCGCACGAGATCCTCATGGGGATGCTGACCGACACGGGCGGCAATCGGATGACCGGCGCATCGGTGGCTCTGCGGGTGCTGGTGGAGGCCCGGGAGGACGGGCTGTCCGACGAGGAGATCCTCAACCGCAGCCCGATCGTGCTGGCGCTGGTCGCCCCTCGAGTGGCGCCGCGGCCCGAGTTGCCGGCGGAGGCGACCGCCATCAACCTGGGGCCCGACGGCGACAGCGGCAACGACAACGGCATCCTGCGGGAGGCGCTGCGGCTGCGGGTGCGGTGGATGCACGAGCTGTCGGGCCGGGCGGCGTGGGCCCTGGGGGAGCGGCTGGCGGCCAGCGGCGACCTGACCGAGCCCGGGCTGATCCGCCACATGAACCTCGAGCACGTCGAGGCGGTCGCCACCAACCGGGCCGTGGTCGTGCCGGCGCTGGTGTCCGCTCACGAGCACGACTTCGGCGCCCCGCTGCCGGCCTGGTTCCAGGTCTCGGACCTGGGCCGTCCCATCCGGGCACAATGCGCCTCGGAGGTGGGCGGCGGCACGGGCGCGGGCGGCGGCGTGGCGGTCGGTCCGGTCACCTACGACACTTCGGACCCGCCGGCGGGGTCGGTCCTGGTGACGACCACGCTGACCCCCGGGCTGGGGCCGCTGCTGTCCCGCCTGAACGGGATCGTGGCCGAGACCGGCTCGGTCCTGTCCCACCTGGCCATCCTGGCCCGGGAGAGCCGGGTGGCGACGGTGGTCGGCTACGCCCGCGCCACCTCGGACCTGCCCGAGGGCGCCGTCGTCGAGGTGGACGGCGACACCGGCCGCGTGACGATCCAATCCTCCTCGTCCGCCCCATCCCCGTCCCCATCCCCGTCCCCGTCGGAGGCGTCGACATGAAGACCATCGCCTGGCTGGCGGGCATCGGCACCCTCGTCGCGGCGGCGGCCTACATGCTGGTCTCGCTCAACCGCTGGGAGTGGAACCGCGCCCTGTTCTTCGGCCTGATCGTGCTGATCGCGGAGGTGGGCCTGGCCACGGGCCTGGTGCTGCGCCGCCTGGCCCGCCTGGAGCACGCCCAGCACGCGGTCATCGACCCCGCGGTGACGGAGATCCTGCGTGCCACCCGCCCGCCCCACCCCGACCGCTTCGCCTGGCTCAAGGAGTCGACCTCGGGCACGGGCACGAACGTGTTCATCACGTTCCTGGTGGGCGGCGGCATCATCCTGTCGGGCATCGCCTGGATCGTCGACCGGGTCGCCTCGACCACCTCGACGCCGGTGGGCGAGGAGCGCCTGGCCCGCGAGCTGGGCAACATCTCCTATCCCCGGGGCGGCCTCCTGGTCGACGACGTGACGGTCCTGGCCCAGGACGTCCCCGGCGCCGACGACGCCCAGATCCGCAAGCTCCTCCGCCGCGCCGGCCACGCCTGAGCCGGTCGTGCTGGTCCCGTGATGCGCCGCTTCCCCCGCCCCCTCGCCATCCTGGCCGGCGCCGCCGGCCTGGCGATCGGCATGCTGGCGGTCCTGGCCCTACGCGAGGCGACACTGTCGACCCACCACCGGGTCTCCCTGGACTCACAGACCGAGCTGATCGTCAACGCCCGCGCCCGCGGCGCCGAGACGACCCAGTCCCTCCAGGAGATCGTCGAAGCCCAAGTCCAGACGTGCCGCCTGGAGGTCAACTCCGACGTGGTCGGCGAGATCGCCGCCACCGACGACGGCCACTTCCGCGCGATCCTCCGCCCATCCATGGACGAAACCAACCGCCGCCAGTTCCGCGGCTGCCTGGAAGACTGGCTCATCGACCACGTCCGCCTCGACGTGGTGACCCTCCAGGACCTCCCGTAGGGTTGACCTCTACGCCCGCCCTCGTAGCTCAGGTGGATAGAGCGACCGCCTCCTAAGCGGTAGGCCGCAGGTTCGAGTCCTGCCGGGGGCACCTCGGTTGCGCTGCATGCATACCCGGTGGCCTGCGGTTTTGTCCGACGGCGATACTCAGCGATTTGACCGTGGATGACCGCGAAACGCCGTCGGCAGCCTTTCTCTGTCGGACGAGTGTGGGACGGGACCGAGCAGCCGAGGCCGACCCCGGATTCACTCAACCCAACTCCCGGCTCCCATCCTCCTCACGCGCAAAACGAGCGCTACGCGATGCTCACGCCGTCACGAGCATCCGACCCCGTCGCAGATGGACGCGAAGAGCCGAGAACGGGAGCGGACGAGGTTGGCATCTGAGGTCTGCTGTGACCTGGGGATTCGTTGGGTCGAGCGTCCCGAGTCTTTGACCCTGAGTGACCGCGAGGCGCCACAGCGCACCCCCAACTATGGGACGGCTGCGGGACGGGTGTGGGACGGAGGCGAGGGACTCGACGCTCGACACGAACGAGCCACGGCTCAGTCGCGTTGTAACAGAACGTGCCCTTGACAACACCGAGGGTGCTCGATGTGAATGGCGTCAACGTTGCGCTGTCCTGGGGGGATCCGTGAAGCGACTGACGCTGGGGCTGGTACCGGTCCAGGTGACGCGGGGCGGTTCACTCAAGGCGGTCAGTCGGCATCGAGGCGATGCCCAGCGTGGGGTGTGGGTGGTGGCGGTCGTCATCGTGTCGGCTCTCTCGATGGTGGTCTCCGCGGTGGGAACGGCTGGCGTGGCGGCGGCTGAGTCCGTCCAGGCGCGCCCGCCGGGGGTGGGCCAGGTGTCGGAGGTGCCTCTCATCACGTCGCCTGATCCCCAGCGAGCGCCGGCCGAGATGCCGCTTGGCACCACCGGTGGTGAGGACCTACCGGCACGGTTCGGCGCGAGCACATCGTCCGCCGCGCAGGAGGTCGTCGAGGAGCGCACGAGCAACCGTCGCGTCTATCGCAGCGCAGGAGGGATCACCGAGGTCGAGCTGTCGACCGCACCGCTCACCTATGAGGTCGCTCCGGGTGACCGCCGGTTGATCGACACGGCCGTGGTGGCGGATGGGCCGGCGCCCGCGGACGGCTACCGGTCTGCGGCCAACTCCTGGACGGCTCACTTCGAGCGGATCGACGGAGCGGCGGGCGGCCTCAGCATCGACACACAGGTTGGCAC
>JBKPRS010000481.1:0-6989 GCA_046734695.1 Actinomycetota bacterium
GCTCATCGTCCGGTCCCCGCGGGGAGCCCGGCGCGGCGCGACGTGGCCATGGCCAGGTCCCATGCCTTGCCGAACGGCACACCGGCGGTGACCCGGATGAGCGAGACGCCCGACGCGGGTGCCTCCACCGACTGGCGGGCCCCGGCGTCGACCCGCACCACCGCGACCAGCCCGAACTTCTGGCGCAGGCCGGCTGTGGCCCGCAGCTCGTCCCCGGTGGCCTGGGCCACGACCACGACCAGCGCGCCCTGCCCGTCCCGCTTGACCAGGTCGAGCATGGCCCGCAGGCTGGCGCCGCCGGTGGGCTCGACCACGGCGAGGTGCTCGAGCAGGGCCTGGACGTGGACGCTGCCCGACCCGAAGCCGGAGTCGGCGCCGTCGGTGGTGGCCAGGCGGATCAGGTCGCGGCGCTCGCTGTTGGCGGTCACGATGCTGGCCGCGGCCGACACCGCGCCCTCGAACGAGGCGGCGTCGTGGGTGGCCCGGCGCACGTCCAGGAGGACCGTCGTGCGGCCCTGCCACGGCTGCTCCTGCTGGCGCACGAGCAGCTCGTCGTGGCGGGCGGTGGAGGGCCAGTGGATGCGGCGCAGGTCGTCGCCCACCACATAGGGGCGCAGCGCGTAGAAGTCGTCACCCACGCGGCCGAGCGCGTGGGGCTGCAGCGTCCCCGCCATCGGGTCGTTGCCGGTGGTGAAGGGGACCGGGCGGATGTCCTCCACCGCGGGGTACACGGTGACCTCCACCTTGGGGGCCGCCACCGTGTGCACATGGGCGAGGCCGAACGGATCGGTCACCACCACCCGCAGCGGGCCGACGTGGACCAGGCCCCGGCGGTCGGTGGGCAGCCGGTACGAGGCGGTCGAGGCCGCCCCTTGGTCGAGCGGCGGGACCAGCAGCTCGGCACCCGCGGTGCCCGACACCGGGTCGCGCAGGCGCAGCACCGGGGTCTCGGTGCGGCGCAGGTTGCGGATGCGCACCTCGACCCGGCTGAGCTGGCCGGCGTGGACGTGCGAGGGGTAGACGTGCCGGTCGACCTGGAGGTCGAGCCGGGTCAGCCGCACGTACAGCACGGCCACGGCCAGCAGCCCGAGCGCGACCGCGCCGAACACGTAGAGCTCGCCGATGCCCAGCAGCCGGGCGAGCCCGAGCGCGGCGATCCCGCCCCAGAGGCACAGCCAGCCCTGGCGGGTCAGCACGCCCGCTGGCCTCAGTGCGCCGCCGGGACCGGCACGGCCCGCAGCACCTCGGCCAGGGCGTCGGCGGGGCTGATGCCCTGGAGCTGAGCCTCGGGGGTGACGATCAGGCGGTGGGCGAGGACCGGCACCGCCAGGGCCTTGACGTCGTCGGGCAGGACGTAGGCCCGGCCCTCGGCCGCGGCCCGGGCCTTGGCCACCCGCTGCAGCGCCAGGGTGGCCCGGGGCGAGACGCCGAGCGACAGGTGCGAGCTGCGCCGCGTGGCCTGGGCCACGTCCACCAGGTACGCCTTGAGGCTCGGCGCGACATGGACCTGGCGCGTGGCCTGGGCCAGGCGCTCGACGTCCGCGGCGGCCACCACGGGCCCGATGTCGCGAAACGGGTCGCGGTCGCCGTGGGCGTCGAGGATCTCGAGCTCGGCGTGCGGGGACGGATAGCCCACCGACACCCGCATGAGGAAGCGGTCGAGCTGCGACTCGGGCAGCGGGTAGGTGCCCTCGTGCTCGATCGGGTTCTGGGTGGCGATCACCATGAACGGCTGGCCCAGCGGGTAGGTCTTGCCGTCCACCGTCACCTGGTCCTCGGCCATCGCCTCCAGCAGGGCGGCCTGGGTCTTCGGCGAGGCCCGGTTGATCTCGTCGGCCAGGACGATGTTGTTGAACACCGGCCCCGGCCGGAAGTCGAAGCTGTTCTCGCCCCGGTTCCACACGGTGAGCCCCACCACGTCGGAGGGCAGCAGGTCGGGCGTGAACTGGACCCGGCCGAAGCTGCACTCGATGGACGTCGCCAGCGATTTGGCCAGGTTGGTCTTGCCCACGCCGGGGACGTCCTCCAACAGCAGGTGCCCCTCGGACACCAGGCAGAGCAGGACCAGCTCGATCACATCGCGCTTGCCCTGGATGACACGCTCGATGTTGTGGACGATCCGGTCGTAGTAATCGGAGAAAGTTGCTCCCCGGGGCGCCGCGGTCTCGATACTGGCCACAGCCTGGATCTCCCTCCGTCGTCTGGGTGAGCCTCGTCAGGTTACGCCGTTCCAACCCGAAGCTGACGACGGCCGGGCGCGTTAGGTTCACCGGCCAGTGGACACGGCGCTGGCGATCGACATCGGCGGCACCAAGCTGGCGGTGGCCCGCGTCGACCAGGCCGGCCGTCTCACGGACCGTCACACCGCCCCTACCCCCGGTCGGGAAGGGGCCGAGGTGATGTGGGCGACGCTGGTCGACCTCGTGACCGCCGCCCGCCACGGCGACGAGGTGGTCGTGGGCGTGGGCTGCGGCGGTCCGATGACGCCCGGAGGAGAGGCCGTCTCGCCGCTCAACATCCCGGCATGGCGCGGGTTCCCGCTGCGCTCCCGGCTGGCCGGGCTGACCGGGCTCGACGTCCACATCGACAACGACGCGAAGGCGCTGGCGCGGGGCGAGGGCTGGGTCGGCGCGGCCCGGGGGCAGCGTGACTACATCGCCATGGTCGTCTCGACCGGGGTGGGCGGGGGCATCGTGGTCGACGGCCGGCTGCTCGACGGGGCCACCGGCAACGCCGGCCACATCGGCCACGTCATCGTCGAGCCCGACGGCCGGCGGTGCGCCTGCGGGGCGCGCGGCTGCCTGGAGGCGGAGGCGTCGGGCCCGTCGATCCTGGCCGCGGGCGGCGTGGACCCGGCGGCGGTGGGGGAGGACGTGCGCCGCCGCACCGGGACGCTGGTGGGCCGGGCGGTGGCGTCCGTGGTCAACCTGCTGGACCTGCGCCTGGCGGTCGTGGGCGGCTCGGTCGCCCTCGGCTTCGGCGCCTCCTTCTTCGAGGCCGCCCAGGCCGAGCTCGACGCCCGCTCGACGATCGAGTACGCCCGCGGCGCCCGCATCGTGCCCGTGGGCCTGGGCGACGAGGGACCCCTCGTCGGCGCGGCCGCGGTGGGCTGGCACGGTCTCGGCCGGGACCTGTCCGGGGCCCCCGACCGTGCCTGAAGGCCCCCACGGGACCGAGCGGCGCTGGGCGCTGGCCGCGACCGCGGCGGTGGCGAGGCATCCGTCGCTGTGGCTGGCCGGGGCCCGCCAGGTGCGGGCGCTGGCCGCCCCGGGGTGGTGGCGCCGGGCTCCGTTCCTGCCCCTGCCCTCGCCCGACTACCTGCGCTTCCGGCTCCAGACGGCCTACGGCGGGGCCGGCGACCGGGCCCCGGAGCCGGACGACATCGTGACCTACCTCCGGTGGTGCCGGTCGCTGGGTCGGGGTTGAGCGGGTGTTGCACTTGCGCAAACTGCCGTCCTGAGGTGGCCCGGCGCTTGTAGCGTTGCGGCGATGACCCGGGCGCTCGTGCTCAATGCCACGTTCGAGCCCCTCTGCGTCGTGAGCGACCGCAGGGCGGTCGTGCTCGTGCTGGGTGAGACGGCCGAGATGCTCCACGCCAGCGACGCGCTCATGCACTCGGCCCACCTCGTGATCGCCGTGCCCTCGGTCGTGCGCCTGCGCCGGTTCGTCCGGGTGCCCTACCGCTGGAACACGCCGCTCAACCGGCGCTCGGTCTTCGCCCGGGACAACCATCGCTGCCAGTACTGCAACGGCCCGGCCGAGAGCATCGACCACGTCGTCCCGCGCAGCCGGGGCGGCGGCCACACATGGGACAACGTGGTCGCGGCCTGCCGCCCCTGCAACGTGCGCAAGCGCGACCGGCTGCTGGAGGAGACCTCCATGCGGCTGCACCGCCCGCCGCGCGAGCCGCGGGGCACGAGCTGGCTCGCCTACGCCGTCGGGCCCGTGCCCGACACCTGGACGCCGTACCTGCAGATCGCGGCGTGAGCGCCGCCGCCGGCGGCTGGGACGTCCGGCGGCTCAGGGGCCCGGCCGCGGCCCTGCACGCGGAGGCGGTGCCCGACGCCCCCGGACGGGCGGTGTGGGTCCTGGAGGCCGAGCGCCCGGCGCTGGTGCTGGGCTCGACCCAGGGCCCTGAGTTGGTCGACCTGGCGGAGGTGGAGGCCCTGGGCGTCGACGTGGTGCGGCGCCGGTCGGGCGGTGGCGCCGTCCTCGTGCTGCCGGAGACGACCGCCTGGGTGGACGTGATCGTGCCCGCGGGCGACGTCCTGTGGGACGACGACGTCGGCCGGGCCGCGCAGTGGCTGGGCCGGGCCTGGCAGGCGGCGCTGGCGGACCTGGGCGTGGCCCCCAGCGAGGTCCACGAGGGGGCGCTGGCGTGTGGCCCGCTGGGGCGGCTGGTGTGCTTCGCCACGGTCGGGGCCGGTGAGGTGACGACCCCGGACCGGCGCAAGCTGGTGGGGATCAGCCAGCGGCGCACCCGGGCTGCGGCCCGCTTCCAGTGCGCGGCTTACACCGACTGGGAGCCCGAGCCGCTGGTGCGGCTGCTGGGGCTCGACGGCGACGGCCGCCGCGCGGTCGAGGGCACTGCGGCCGGCACGGGCCACGCCCCGGGGGAGCTCGTCGACGCCCTGCTCGCTCGCCTCCCGGACTGATCCGGACGAACGCCAGTTCGTGGTCGCGCATACCCTGACGTGGGGGAATGCCTTGTTCAGGACCACAAGGTGGGGTACTTTCCCACGAAGTGGAGAGCAGTGGAGCACCCGAGGCCCCCCGGGTGGGAGGCGAGCCCGCCGCCGGCGGCGCAGTTGTCGCCCCCGCGCGCGCCTCGGCCGGCCCCCGGCTCTTCACCGGCACGTTCGACCACTCGGTGGACGACAAGAGCCGTCTGGTCCTGCCCGCGCCCTTCCGGCCCCGCCTGGCTGCGGGGGCGTACCTCGGCCCGCTCGACGGGTTCCTGGGCCTGTGGCCCGACGACGAGATGGACGCGGTGTTCGCCCGCTGGGACGACGGCGTCGCCCTCGGCCTCGTGTCCGAGGAGGCGGCCGAGGCGTTCGCGGCCGCGACGTTCCCCGTCCAGCCCGACGCCCAGGGCCGCATCGTGGTCCACCGCTCGCTGCGCGCCTTCGCCACCCTGACCGGTCCGGTCATGGTCGTGGGCGCCCGCAGCCGGGTCGCCGTGTGGTCCCGCGACCGCTGGGACCAGCGCATGGCCGCCATCCCCGAAGGGCCCGACGCGGCTCTCCGCCAGGCCGCCCGGGATCTGAAGCTGTGATCGCCCCCCACCACATCGGTGCCGCCCCGCTCGCCCCGGCCCTCGCCGCGGGCGCGCCCTCAGGCCCCAACTCCGCTTGCCATCTGGCGCGCCCGTCCCGGGAGGCCGGCCGGTGAGCGGGGCAGCACCGTCGTTCTCGCACCGCCCCGTGCTGGTGGACCTCGTGGTCGAGCTGTTCGGCCCGGTGCCGCCGGGTGTGGTGGTCGACGCCACCGTCGGCGGCGGCGGCCATGCCGAGGCGCTGCTCGACGCCCACCCGCACCTGTCCGTCCTCGGCCTCGACCAGGACCCCGACGCAGTGGCGGCCGCCACCGCCCGTCTGGCGCGCTTCGGCGACCGGGCGGCCGTGCACCGCGCCCGTTTCGACAGCCTCGCCGAGGTCCTGGCCGCGCGGGGCGTCGACGGCGCCAGCGGCGCGCTGTTCGACCTCGGCGTGAGCTCACCCCAGCTGGACCGGCCCGAGCGCGGCTTCTCCTACCGGGCCGAGGGCCCGCTGGACATGCGCATGGACCCGACCCGGGAGCCGAGCGCCGCCGACCTGGTGAACGGGGCCGACGAAGCCGAGCTGGCCCGCCTGCTGCACGCCTATGGGGACGAGCGCTACGCCCGGCGCATCGCCCGCGCCATCGTGGCGCACCGGCCGATCGCCACGACGGACCGCCTCGCCGAGATCGTGCGCGACGCGGTGCCCGCGCCCGCCCGCCGCCGCGGCGGCCACCCGGCCCGGCGCACGTTCCAGGCCATCCGCATCGCGGTCAACGACGAGCTCGCCATCCTGCCCGCCACGCTGGACGACGCCATCGACGCGCTGGTCCCCGGCGGCCGGTGCGTGGCGATCGCCTACCACTCGGGCGAGGACCGCATCGTGAAGGACCGGTTCCGCTACGCCGAGTCCGGCGGCTGGACCGGCCCGTCGCACCTGCCCGTGCCGCCGGACGTGCACCCCCGCGTCCGGCTGCTGCGGCGCGGCGCCCGGCGCCCGTCGGAGGCCGAGGTGGAGGCCAACCCCCGCGCCGAGGCGGCCCGCCTCCGCGCCGTCGAGAAGCTCCCGGAGGTGGCGTGATGGCCGGAATCCGAGTCGCGGGACTGCCCGGCGCCCTGCCGCGCCGCCGCACCGAAGCCGAGCCCCGGCGCCGCCACCTCCGGGTGGTCCGCCCGGCGCGGCCCGGCTTGGGGCTGTCCCTCAGCCCGCGGGCCGGCGTGATCCTGACCGTGCTGGCCTTCGTCGCCCTGTTCGGGGTGGCGGTCAGCCACGCGCTGCTCATCCAGAACCAGGCCAACGTGGACGCGCTCGACGAGCGGGTGGCGGAGGAGCAGGCCCGCTACGAGGAGCTGCGCCTCGAGGTGGCCCAGCTCGAGTCGCCCCAGCGGATCTCCACGGAGGCGCAGCAGGACCTCGGCATGGTGGCGCCGGGAGACACGGAGTGGCTCACCCCTGACGAGCCCGCGCCGCCCGACCAGCCCGAGGACGTCCCCGAGGCGACCGACACCAGTGCAGCCCGGGTCAAGCCCTACCTCGAGGCCGCCCCATGACCGGGCGGAGCGGCTCGCGGCAGCCCCCCGCCTCGTCGAGCCGTTCCCGCCGCTCCGCCACCAAGGACATCCCTGGCCGGGCCCGGGGCGCGGCCGCGGGCACGGCGGGCCACACCCGGCGCAGCACCGGGACCACCACCGAGGCCCCGGCGACACGCTCCCGGCGCAGCCCGGGGAGCAC
>JBKPRS010000482.1:0-4571 GCA_046734695.1 Actinomycetota bacterium
GGTCGAGAAGATCCACGCCGGCACCTACGGCCAGTGCGACAACTGCGGCACCACGATCCCCAAGGAGCGGCTCAAGGCGCTGCCCTACGCCGCCCTGTGCGTGAAGTGCAAGAGCGGAGGCCTCGGCCTCGGCCGTTGACACGGGTGGCGCAGGGCCGCAACGTGACCGGGGTGAGCGACGTGAGCGGTGAGCAGCTGGCCACCGAGGGTGAGTCCGCGTCCGGAGCCACGGCCGGGCACGGGCGCGCCCGCTGGCCACTGCTGCTGGGCACCGCCGCCCTGGTCCTGGCCCTCGACCAGCTCAGCAAGTGGTGGGCGGTCAACGTGCTCGACATGCGCACGATCGAGCTCGTCGGCTCGCTGCGGCTGAGGCTGACCATCAACTACGGGTCGGCCTTCAGCCTGGCCGACGGCCGCGGGCCGCTGATCTCGCTCCTGGCCATCGTCATCGTGGTCTTCCTGCTGCGCTCGGGACGCCACGCCACCAGCCCGGCCATGGCCATCACCATCGGCATGGTGCTGGGCGGCGCCATCGGCAACCTGCTGGACCGGGCCTTCCGCCCGGGCGACGGCTTCCTCGGGGGCGGGGTGGTCGACTTCGTCGACCTGCAGTGGTGGCCGGTGTTCAACCTGGCCGACTCGGCCATCGTGGTCGGTGCCATCGCGCTGTTCCTGCTCCAGTGGCAGGACGAGGACAAGCCGGGGGCGGAGCGCCGGACGTGAGGGAGGTCGTGCCGCGGGCGCTCGACGGCCAGCGGCTCGACCGGGTGGTCGCTCTGGTGGCCGCGTGCAGCCGCGCCGAGGCTGCGGCCCTGGTGGACGAGGGTGCGGTGGTCGTGGACGGTCGCGCCGTCACCGCCCGGTCCCACCGGGTCAGCGAGGGCGACGTGCTCGACCTCGTGCTACCCGAGGCCCCGGATGACGACGGCCTCCCGGCCCCGGACGCCTCGGTGGAGGTCCCGGTGGTCCACGAGGACGCCGACCTGGTCGTCGTGGACAAGCCCGCCGGCCTCGTGGTCCATCCCGGCGCCGGCCAGGAGTCCGGGACCCTGGTCAACGGCCTGCTGGCCCGCTATCCGGAGCTGGCCACCGTGGGGGAGCCCGACCGGCCCGGGATCGTCCACCGCCTGGACAAGGGCACGTCGGGCCTGCTGCTCGTGGCCCGGTCGGGACCCGCCTACGACGGGCTGGTGGCCATGCTGGCCGCGCACGAGGTCGAGCGGACCTACCGGGCGCTGGCCTGGGGCACCCTGGCCGCGGCCACCGGCCTGGTGGACGCCCCGATCGCCCGCTCGTCCCGCGACCGCACCCGCATGGCGGTGAGCGTCCGGGGCAAGGAGGCCCGCACCCGCTACGAGGTCGTCCGGGCCTATCACGAGCCGGTCGCGGTCACCGAGCTGCTCTGCCGGCTGGAGACGGGCCGTACCCACCAGATCCGGGTCCACCTGGCCTCCATCGGCCACGCGGTGGTCGGCGACACCCGCTACCGCGGGGCGCGCCAGTCCCTCCCGCTGCCGCGCCCGTTCCTCCACGCCGAGCACCTGGCGCTGGAGCACCCGGTCACCGGGGAGCCCCTGTCCTTCACCTCACCGCTGCCGGCCGACCTGGCCGCGGTCCTGGACCGCTTGGCCTGATCAGGACGTGTTCCTGCGACCAGCAGAGCTAGTCGACCGGGGCGACCATCGGCCACTCGCGCTCGCCGCGGGCCATGGTGGCGATGTCGGCCAGGGTCAGCTCGTCGAGGTGGCGGCGCATGTGGTCGCTGACCATGGCCCAGATGGCCAGCAGCACGCACTGGCCCTCGTGGTCGCAGGCGCCGTTCTGGTGGGGCTCGCCGAAGTCGCCGACCACGATGGGCCCGTCGACCGCGCTGACGATGTCGCCGAGGGTGATGGTGTGGGGCTCGCGGGCCAGCACGTAGCCGCCGCCCACGCCCCGCTTGGAGCGGACCAGGCCCGCGCCCTTCAGCGCCAGCAGGATCTGCTCCAGGTACGGCTGTGGCAGGCCGGTGCGCTCGGCGATGTCGCGCACGGACGTCGGGCCTGCCTCGTCCCCGTGCAGCGCGAGGGACAGCAGCGCCCGGCTGGCGTAGTCACCGCGCGTCGACACCTTCACGGAATGCCACTGTACGGCGTCGCTGGGAACGAACCTCGGAGCGGATGCCGCGCACTGGGTATGTGTGGTTACCGTGGGCGGAGGAGAAGGCACAGGCTTGGTCGACGAACTCGTACTTCCTGACTACGGCGGGGCCTGCATCGCGAACATCGTTCCGGCGCTGCTGGGCCCGCCCGACGAGACACCCGCCTGGATGCCGGCGGGGGTCTCCGGCGCGCACCAGGTCGTGCTGTTCGTCGTGGACGGGCTGGGCTGGGAGCAGCTCCAGACCCGCCTGGACCGGGCGCCGACGCTGGCCGCCATGACGGGCGGCCCGGTGACCACCGTGGCCCCCTCCACCACCTCGACCGCGCTGACCTCGCTCACCACCGGCCTGCCCCCGGGCGAGCACGGCGTGGTCGGCTACCGCATCGCGGTGCACGGCGAGGTCCTGAACGTGCTGCGCTGGACCACGGCCGCGGGCGACGCCCACCAGAGCATCCCGCCGTCCAAGCTCCAGCCCATCGCGCCGTTCCTGGGCGAGCGGCCCCCGGTCGTGACCCGGGCCGAGTACCGGCGGTCCGGCTTCACCGGCGCCCACCTCGATCCAGCCCGGTTCTGGGGGTACCGCACGCTGTCGACCATGGTGACGGAGGTGGACCGGCTGGTCCGGGCCTCCGAGCCGTTCGTCTACGCCTACTACGACGGCCTCGACAAAGTGGCGCACGAGTACGGGCTGGGCGAGCACTACGACGCCGAGCTGGCCTGGATCGACCACACGGTCGAGCGCATCCTCACCGCCCTGCGGCCCGGGTGCGCGCTGGTGGTCACGGCCGACCACGGCCAGGTGGAGGTGGGCGCCAACGTCGTCCCGCTGGCGGGCGAGGTGCTGTCCCAGTGCTCGATGCAGTCGGGCGAGGGTCGCTTCCGCTGGCTGCACGCCCGTGCGGGCCGGGCCCGCGCCCTGTGGGAGGCCGTCTGCGAGCACCACGAGAGCGACGCCTGGGTGCTGACCCGGGACGAGGTCGTGTCCGGGGGGTGGCTGGGCCCGGTCGTCACCGATGCGGCGCTGGCCCGGCTGGGGGATGTGGCCCTGGTCGCCCGCAGCGACATCGCCTTCCACGACCCGCTCGACACCGGGCCCTACGAGCTGGTCGGCCGGCACGGCTCGCTGACGTCCGCCGAGATGCTGGTGCCGCTGTTGGTCGCGGCGCGCTGAGGGCTGGCAGGATGGCTACCTATGTCGATGTCTGACGAGCCGCAGTCGCCCCCCTCCCGCGGGCCGCTCCCCATGCCCCCGGTCGAGCACGCCGAGGTGGTGACCACCGCCGATGGCGAGGACCTGGGCGAGGCGGTCGAGCAGCCCGCCAAGGTGATGCGGATCGGCTCGATGATCAAGCTCCTCCTCGAGGAGGTGCGCCAGTCCGACCTGGACGAGCCGAGCCGGGACCGCCTGCGGGAGATCTACGAGACGTCGGTCGCCGAGCTCTCCACCGCGCTGTCCCCCGACCTGCGGGAGGAGCTCGGCCGCCTGGCGCACCCGTTCGCAGGCGAGGCCGCGCCCAGCGAGGCCGAGCTGCGGGTGGCGAAGGCCCAGCTCGTGGGGTGGCTGGAGGGCCTGTTCCACGGCATCCAGGCCACGCTGTTCGCCCAGCAGATGGCCGCCCGCCAGCAGCTCGACGAGATGCGGCGCCGGCTCCCGCCGGGGACGGGCCCGCAGCCGACCGAGCGCGAAGCCCGGCCCGGCACGTACCTCTGACCGCATTCCGGGAGCGTGGCTCTCCACGCGCGGTATGTGGTATTCGGCCGCCAAACCGTAGCGCGTAGTACATGTAACCCCACCTGGACTTAAGCTTGCGCCGATGGGGCAGGCCCTGACCAACCGGCTCACCGGCCTGAGCGCAACCAATGCTCGGCTGGTGGTGACGACGGCGGCGTCAGTTGTCGTCTTCTTGGTCGCGGGCGTGCTCGCCGCGGCCGGCATGGCCGACGGCGAAGTCGTGGCCACGGTCCTGTTCCTGCCCGTGTTCGTGGTCGCCCTCTACGCCGGGCGGCCCGCCGGCTTCGTGGCCGCCGCGCTGGCGCTCGCGGTGTACGCGGCGGTGCGCAAGGACGACCTCCAGGCCGCGGAGACCGCCAGCGCCGTCATGCTGGCGGCGACACGGGGCGTGGCCTACGCAGTCGCCGCCCACCTCGGCGGCCGGGCCCGCGACCTCATCGGCAGCGCCGACACCTCCGGGTCTCCGGCTGCGGCGAGCGCCGGGGGACGCCCGTACGACCGGGCCGCCGGGGCGGCGCGGCCCGAGCCCGTCCCCACGTGGGCCGAGCCCGTCTACGCGCCCGACCGGGGCGCCCCGGTGCTCACCGGGGTCGGCGCCCGCAGCAACGGAGACTGGGCGGAGGAGCCCGCGGCCCCGATCACGATGTCCAACGCGGCCTGGCCGCCGCCTCCGTCCGGCCCGCCTCCTGGGTGGGAC
>JBKPRS010000483.1:0-5827 GCA_046734695.1 Actinomycetota bacterium
ACACCAACGTGGGCCGGGTCCTGGCCCGCTGGGAGGGTCGGCCGCTGCGCCCGGCCGAGGCGCAGGCCCGGGCCGACGCGCTGGTCCCGGCCGGGCGGGCGTGGGCCTGGAACCAGGCGCTCATGGAGCTGGGCGCCACCGTCTGCCTGCGCCGGGCCCCGCACTGCGGCGCCTGTCCGGCCCGGTCCACCTGCGTCTGGGCCGCGGCCGGCCTGTCCCCGCCCGATCCCGCCGACGGCTCGGCCGGCGTGGGGACCGGCCAGCCCCGGTTCGAGGGCTCCGACCGCCAGGGCCGGGGCCGGCTGCTGGAGGCGCTGTGCCGGGGACCGGTCCCGGTGGCGGGCGTGGCCGCGGCCGCGGGCTGGCCGGACGATCCGGCCCGGGCCGACCGGGTGGCCGCGGGGATGGTGGCGGACGGCCTGGCGCGGCGGGACGGACATGTCCTGCGCCTGCCGTGACCTGCGGCAGGCGATGTCCTGCGCCTGCCGTAACCTCCGACCGTGCCCGGCCTGCGCGAGCTCGTCTCCCGGATCCGGCGCCGCTCCGCTCCGGCGCAGCGGTCCGGTCCCGAGATCGTCTACGCCCCCGAGCGGGACGGCGATCCCGACCCGGGCGAGGTGGTGTGGGCGTGGGTGCCCTACGAGGACGACGCGAGCCAGGGCAAGGACCGGCCGGTGCTGGTCATCGGCTACGAGGGCTCGGAGCTGCTGGCCGTGCCACTGTCGAGCAAGGACCACGCGGCCAAGCGCGACGCGGTCGAGTGGGTCGAGGTGGGCCAGGGCGGCTGGGATGGCGAAGGCCGGGTCAGCTTCGCCCACGCCGAGCGGGTCCTGCGCTACCGGCCGTCCGAGGTGCGCCGCGAGGGCGCGGCGCTGCGACGGGACCGGTTCGACGCGGTGGTGGCGCAGGTGCGCCGGTTCAACCGCTGGATTCCGTGAGAAACCCCAGAACCAGCTCGTTCACCACGTCAGGACGCTCGAGGTGCAGGAAGTGGCCGGCGCCGTCGACCAGCTCGACCCGGGACCCGGGCGCGGTGAGGGCGGCTTCCGCCGGGCCCGCCAGGGCGGCGCCCATGCAGCCGTCGTCCCGCCCGTGCAGGTACAGGGTCGGGACCGGGACCGGCCCGTTCACGGCCGCGTCGATGGCCTGCACCTCGGGCCGGTCGTCGAGGCCGATGCCGCTCAGCGTGGCCCGGTAGTAGCCGATGGCCGCCGCCAGGTTGGCGGGGTCGCGCAGCGCATCCTTGACCCCGGGGAGGTCCTCGGCCGCGTCGTAGCCCGGGGACCAGTCGGCCCAGAGGCGGTCGATGAAGTCCAGGTCGCCCAGCGGGACCGCCATCTCCGCCAGCGGGTGCTGGAAGAAGAACATGTACCAGGAGCGGCGCAGCTGGTCGTAGGAGAAGAACGCCGCGGCCAGTCCCGCGGGCGGCGGCACGGCCATGGCCACCAGCCGGCGCCACGGGGTGCCGGAGTGGTGGACCGCGCCGTAGCCGGCGAGCGCGCCCCAGTCGTGGCCGATCAGAACCGCGTCGTCGCCAGCGCCGAATACCTCGTGCAGGGCGCACGCGTCGAGGGCCAGGACCGCCGACTGATAGTGACCATCGGTGGGTACCGTCGTGGGCGCATAGCCCCGCATCCAGGGCGCCACCGCCCTGTAACCCGCCGCCGCCAGGGAGGGGAGTAGATGCCGCCAGGTCCATGCCGAGTCCGGGAAGCCGTGCAGGCACAAGGCCAGCGGCTTCGCGTGGTCGGCGAGGTCACCGGCGGACAGGTGGCCGAAGGTGAGGCCGGCCGCCTCCACCGACCCCTGGGTGATCGTCGCGTCGGTGCTGCCCGTCATGTCCGGCAAGCTAACCGAACACGTGTGAGGCAGCCGCGGCCGGTGATTGTGGTCACACCCAGCGCTTGGCGGCGCGGGCTTTGGGTAACGTCGCCCGAGCGCTCGTGGCGCGATCAGGGGAACTCTTGCTGAACGTCTCCTTCTTCGGTGTGCGGGGCTCGACCCCTTGTCCGTGCGACGAGAACCGTCGTTATGGCGGCAATACGTCCTGCGTGCAGCTCGACGCGCCTGGCCACGATCCGATCGTGCTCGACCTCGGCACGGGGCTGCGCCAGCTGGGCCAGACGTTGCCGACGGACGGGTCGTTCCGGGGCTCGGCCCTGGTCACCCACATGCACTGGGACCACGTGCAGGGCCTGCCGTTCTTCGCGCCGATCCTCGCCCCCGGCGCCTGCCTCGACATCTACGGCCCGCCCCAGGAAGCCGGGTCATTGGCCGAGGCGTTCCACCAGTTCGTGCGGCCGCCGTTCTTCCCGGTCACCGTGGAGGAGCTGTACGGCCAGATCGCCTTCCACGACGTGACCGACTGCGACGTCGAGATCGACGGCGCCAAGGTGAAGGTGCGGCCCGTGCCCCACGTGGGCGCCAACAACGGCTACCGGGTCGAGGTGGGCGGCGCCATCGTCGCCTACGTCTCCGACCACCAGATGCCCCACGACGGCAGCCACGAGGTGAGCGACGCCGTGCTGGAGTTGTGCGACGGCGCCGACCTGGTCATCCACGACGCGCAGTACAACTCCGACGAGTTCGCCCAGAAGTACTACTGGGGGCACTGCACGGTCGACTACGCCGTGTTCGTGGCCAACGAGGCAGGAGCCAAGCGCCTCGCGCTGTTCCACCACGACCCGGCCCACGACGACGCCGCGGTCGACGGCCTGCTGGAGCACGCCCGCCGCCGGGCGGAGGGCACGGGGCTGTCCGAGGTGATGGCCGCCTACGAGGGCCTCACCGTCAGCTTCGGTGGCTGACCGGGGGACTTGGCGTCTGACGGACCGTCACATCCGTCGCTAGGGTGCCCCCGTGAGCGACACGCCCGCCACGTCCACTCCACCCGCCGCCGACGGCGCCCGTTTCCGTCAGGTGCTGGGCCACTTCCCGACCGGCGTCACCGTCATCACCGCCAGAGGCGAGACCGGTCCGGTGGGCCTGTGCGTCGGCTCCTTCGCCTCGGTGTCGCTGGACCCGCCGCTGGTCATGTTCTGCGCGGGCAAGTCCTCGTCCAGCTACCCCGCCATCGAGGCGGCCGGCCACTACTGCGTGAACGTCCTGGCCGAGGACCAGGAGGACGTGGCCCGGGTGTTCGCCGCCAAGGGCGACGACAAGTTCGCGGGCATCGGCTGGCGGCCCTCGGTCGCCAACCGGGCCCCGGTGCTCAACGACGTGCTGGCCTGGATCGACTGCACCATCGAGGCGGTCCACGAGGCCGGCGACCACTGGATCGTGGTGGGGCGGGTGCTCGACCTCGAGATCGGCCACGAGGGCGGCCCGCTGGTGTTCTTCCGCGGCGGCTTCGGGCGCTACGGAGCCTGACGCGGTGGCGGTCTACGCCCTCGGCGAGTTGGTCCCGTCCATCGACCCGAGTGCTTACGTCCACCCCGAGGCGGTGGTGATCGGCGACGTTCGCCTCGGCCCCGAGGCGTCGGTGTGGCCGGGAGCCGTGCTGCGCGGAGACGGGGCGCCCATCACCATCGGGGCGCGCACGTCGGTGCAGGACGGATCGGTGCTGCACGTCACGCCGGTGCTCCCCACGACCGTGGGCGAGGAGTGCGTGATCGGCCATCTCGTCCACCTGGAGGGCTGCACGATCGAGGACCGGTCCCTGGTGGGGTCGGGGGCGGTGGTGCTGCACGACGTGGTGGTCCGCTCCGGCGGACTGGTGGGCGCGGGGGCGGTGGTGTCGGGCGGGACCGAGGTGCCGTCGGGGGCCATGGCGCTGGGGGTGCCGGCCCAGATCCGGCCCGACTCGGTCGACCCCGCCATGATCCGCCGGGCCGTGCTCAGCTATGTCGAGCGCGGCCGCCACTACCGCGACCACCTGCGCCGGGTCGACTGACCGGTCCGCTCTCATGGCGCTGCGGCGGGTGTGCGTGTTCTGCGGGTCGAGCCTGGGGGCCCGGCCCGAGTACGCCGAGGCGGCGGCCGCGCTGGGCGCCGAGCTCGCGGCTCGGGACGTGGGCCTCGTCTACGGCGGCGCCCACGTCGGCCTGATGGGCCTGGTGGCCGACACCTGCCGGGCCGCCGGGGGCGAGGTCGTCGGCGTGATCCCGCGGTCGCTGGTCGAGGCCGAGGTCGCCCATACCGACCTGGACGACCTGCGGGTCGTCGACAGCATGCACGAGCGCAAGGCGCTCATGGCCGAGCTGTCCGACGGCTTCGTGACGCTGCCTGGCGGCTTCGGCACGCTGGAGGAGTTCTGCGAGGTGCTTACGTGGAGCCAGCTGGGGCTGCACGATCCGCCCAAGCCGTGCGGCCTGCTCGACGTGGCGGGCTACTTCGCTCCGCTGCTGGCCCTGTTCGACGCGGGCGTGGCCGAGGGCTTCGTGCGACCGGAGCACCGGCGGCTGGTGCTGGCGTCGACCGGTCCGGCAGCGCTGCTGGACGACCTGGCCGCGTGGGTGCCCCCGCCGCCCATCCGCAAGTGGGTGTGAGGCTGCGCTACCCGGCGCCCGAGGCCAGGTAGTCGAAGCCCGGCAGGTTGCGGGCGATCGTGAAGGCGACGACGACCACCGCGGCGCCGATCATCGCCCAGCGGGGCACGCGGACCTGGGGCGCAGTTCGCCCGATCAGCGGCATCAGGTACATCCCGATCGCCACGGCCGCGACGACCAGGTACGCGGGCAGCAACAGGTTGTGGTCGAGCGCCCGGGCCACGTCGCCGTGGATCAGGTCGTGGGTGCCGCGGAGCCCACCGCAGAACGGGCAGTCCACGCCGAGCAGCAGGCGGCTCGGGCAGCGGGGGTACAGCCCTCCCCGGGAGGGGTCGACCAGGGCGACGTAGGCGACGAGGGCGCCGCCTACGACCAGTCCCGTCCAGCGGGACCGGGCGGTCTCGACGTGCTGCATCCGGCGTCCAAGCTAGCTTCGGCCGGATGGACGTGGGACGCGTGGGTATCTGGACAGGGTCGCTCGACATCCAGCCGGCCGCCCAGGCCCGGGAGGCTGCCGCCGAGGTCGAGGCGCTGGGCTACGGGACGCTGTGGATACCCGAGGCCGTGGGGCGGGAGGTGACCACCCACGCCGCGGTCCTGCTGTCGGCGACGTCGCGCCTGGTGGTGGCGACGGGCATCGCCAACGTGTTCCTGCGCCAGCCGACCGCCGCCGCGGCCGCGCAGCGGTTGCTGGCCGACGACTCGGGCGGGCGCTTCCTCCTGGGCCTGGGCATCAGCCACGCACCGATGGTCGAGGGCATGCTGGGCCAGACGTGGGACAAGCCCGTCACCCGCATGACCGCGTACCTGGACGCGATGGACCACGCCTTCACCATCTCGCCCGCCCCCGCCGAGGACCCGCCCCGGGTGCTCGCCGCCCTCGGGCCCCGCATGCTGGCCCTGGCCGCGTCCCGCACGTCGGGCGCGCACACGTACTTCGTCCCGGTCGAGCACACCCCGGTGGCCCGCGAGCAGATGGGCGAGGGCCCGATGCTGCTGGTCGAGCAGGCGGTGGTCCTGTCCACCTCGCCTGAGGCCGCCCGGGCCGCAGCCCGCAAGCACATGGCGATCTACCTCACCCTGCCCAACTACGTGAACAACCTGCGCCGCCTGGGCTGGGACGACGACGACCTGGGCGGAGGCGGCAGCGACAAGCTGGTCGATGCCATCGTCGCCTGGGGCGACGAAGCCACCATTGCCGCCCGCGTGGCCGAGCACCACGCCGCGGGCGCCGACCACGTCTGCGTCCAGGTCATCGAGGACGACATGACCGCCCTCCCCCTGGCCGCCTGGCGCTCCCTGGCCCCCGCCCTGCTGTCCGGCTGACGTCCCGGCGCGAG
>JBKPRS010000484.1:0-2518 GCA_046734695.1 Actinomycetota bacterium
CGTCGGAGCCCGTGGTGCCCTGGCCTGCGGGCCGGGCCTGCAGGCTCGGGGCCGGAGCCGCAGCCGTCGGCGGCGGCACCGCACCGCCGGCCGCGCTGGGCGGCGGCGGTTCCGGGGTCACCCACCGGTCCGGCTCGGGGACGGGCTGGCCGTGGCGTGGCGCCCCAGGGCCTCCCGACGCCGTCCCGGCCCCGGACGTGGGCGCGGGGTCGACCTTCTCGCCCTCCCATTCCAGGAAGGCGCCGCACGACTCGCAGAAGTCCTCGCCTTCACGGGCGCTCTGCCCGCACTGGCGGCAAACGATCACGCTGTCAGCCTCACATCTGCTCCTCGGGCCGCGGCTGTTGGCCCGAAGTCAACCACGCCAGGATGCCCTCACAGGTACGCACCGCGCCGCGCGCGGCCGCCTTCACCGCCATCGAGGACATCGGGTGCTCGGCCACCTGCGACCAGCGGTGCCTGGCCTCCAACGCGGCGCTGCTCAGCTCGGCGAAGCCGGCGTCGGGCGGGAGGTCGAGGCGCTCGGTCGGCGTGATGCCGCGGCCGCCCAGCAGCCGCTCCAGCTCGTCCGCCTGGGCGTCGTCGCGCAACTTGAGCTCGCCCAGCCACAGCTCGGTGAGCAGGCGGACCTCCGCGATCTCGTGCGCGCTCGACGAGATCATCTCGGCCCGGGTGGTGAGCATGTCGCGCCGCGGCCACGCCCGGGAGCCGAGCAGGGCGGTCAGCGCGGTGAGCGCCGAGCGGGCCTTGAGCGGCTGGCTGCGCCCGATGAGCTGCACGTGCAGGGCCCGCTGCAGATCGGCGACCCCGCTGGCCTGGACGAGCTCGGTGGCCAGCTCGGGCCCGCTCGTCACCTGCTGGCGGGCCAGCATGTCGAGCGACAGGCGCACGCCGTAGAGCCCGAGGCGTTTCAGGAGGCGCATGCGGGCATCGGCCGGGAGGTCGACCGCGGCGTCGGGCGAGGCGAAGCGGTCGGCGGTCAGTGCCAGCTCGAAGGGATCGGCTGAGCCCGGACCGACCAGCGAGGCCAGCTGGCGGAACTCGTCCTCCCGCAGCGTGGCGCCGGCCTGGGCCACCAACCCGGCGACGGGGATCACCGACCGGCACAGCTGCCTTATCCGGGGATCGTGGCCGTACCGGGCCGCCACCCGCCGGGCCGAGTCCATGGCGTCGAGGCGGCACGAGCCGATCTCGTCCGCCCGCGACAGCACGCCCACGGCGTTGACCGGCGTGCTGTTGGCCAGCTCGTCGTCGTGGAACGCCTCCAGGAAGCGCACGTCGGTGTTGTGCAGGTGCCGCACGAGGTAGAGGACGGCGTCGGCGGCCGCCGGCTCCTCGTCGTCGGAGGTCAGGAACGTGTAGGTCCGGGCCGACAGGTCGGTCGAGATCGACCCGATCCCCGGGGTGTCGATGAGCGTGACCTCGGTGAGGTTGGCGGACGGCCACCACACCTCGAGCCGATCGAGATCGTCCGCATTGGTGGTGCCGAGATCGATCTCCAGCTCGTCGTCCCGCCGCCGGAACGGACACTGCCGGGACGACCCGTCCCGCCCATGAGCCACCACCCGGTACGTGTGGGCGTCCCGGTACCAGGTGACCACCCGGGTGCACTCCCGCGCATCGGTCGGCGCCAACTGGTCACCCACGAGCGCGTTGAGCAAGGTCGACTTCCCCGCCTTGACCTTCCCGGCGATGGCCACCCGCAAGGGCTCGGACAGCCGCCCGGCGATCTCGTCCACCGCGGCCGACGCCTCAGGATCGGGCGCCGTGCTGGCCGCCTGCCCCAGCAGACCGAGCAGGTCGTTGATCAACCCCCCCGACGTCATCTCAGTAGGCGTCACGCCCCACCCGCCCCCGCGGCCGCCGAACCCACCACTCGGTCGTTGCGCTCGCCGCCCACCGCCGCCGCGCCGCCCTCCACGCGCGCCCGACGCGGTCGCTCCACCTCCCGCCTGCGCTCCGCCGCCTCCCCCCGCCGCCGGTCGACCAGCTCCCCTCCCGCCGCCTCGATGCGTGTCACGCGCCACCCGCCCCCGCGGCCGAGCCGAGCCGGTTCAGCTCGCCGATCTCCTGGGACGCCTGGGCCTGACGCTCCGCCGCCTCGCCGGCGCCGAGGTCGCGGGCCCGCTCGGCCTGGGCCAGCGCCGCCGTGGTCGACTGGTGCAGCGACAGCGCCCGGGCCGAGAATTCGTCGCGCAACAGGCGCTGGGTCCGGCGCAGCGCGTCCTTGCACTCCTTGCCGACGACCAGGCTGATCTCCTGGGCGTAGCGGTGCAGCGCGCCCCGCGCCTCCGCCTGGTGCTGCTGGTTGCGCCGCGTGCGCTCCTCGCGCACCGCCCGCCGGCCGAGGCCCAGGCTGAGCACGAGCATCACGGGGGCGGCGACGGAGATGCTGAGCAGGCTTCCCGCCATCCCCAGCATGAGCATGCCGCCGTACGAGCCGCGGGCCGCGGACAGGATCGTGGAAGCCCGCACGCCCCTGTCCTGGAACTCGCCCCCGAGCCGGATGCTCTCGAGC
>JBKPRS010000485.1:0-2662 GCA_046734695.1 Actinomycetota bacterium
GCGCCAGTCGTTCAGGGCCAAGGCCGGCCACCTCAAACGCGTCGCCACCGGCAAGGGCCGGCGGGGCTGGCGCTGGGCGCTGCGCGACGTCGACTTCGTGGTCGAGCCGGGCGAGTCGGTCGGCCTCGTCGGCATCAACGGTTCGGGCAAGTCCACCCTGCTCAAGATCCTGGCCCGGGTCATGTACCCCTACGCCGGGCGCTTCGACGTGTCGGGCCGGGTGGGCGCGCTGATCGAGGTGCGCGCCGGCATCCACCCCGAGCTCACCGGGCGGGAGAACATCCTCCTCTACGGCACGCTGCTGGGCCTGCCCCGGCGCGACGTGGCGTCCCGCTTCGACGAGATCGTGGACTTCGCCCAGCTGGAGGAGGCCGTCGACCGGCAGGTGAAGTTCTATTCCAGCGGCATGCAGATGCGGCTGGGCTTCGGCGTGGCCGCGTTCCTGGAGCCGCACGTGCTGCTGGTGGACGAGGTGCTGGCCGTGGGCGACACCGCGTTCCAGCAGCGCTGCATCGACCGCATGCGGGCCATGCTGGCGGACGGGACGACGCTGGTGTTCGTGTCCCACGACCTGGCCGCGGTGGAGGGCATCAGCGAGCGGGTGGTGTGGCTGCACGAAGGCCAGGTCGAGGGGGACGGCCCGGCGCGCGAGGTGCTCGGCGCCTACCGCGGCGCGCTGGAGCAGGTCGCGGCGATCACGCCGACCAGCACCGGGCCGGTCCAGGTGGTCAAGGCCCAGGTGCTGGGGCCCGACGGCGACGCGGTCCGCACCCAGGAGCCGGTCGAGGTCGTGCTGGCGCTGCGGGCCACCCAGAGCTTCGCGGGGCGGGTGTGCATCGGCTTCTCCGAGGGACCGGCGTCGCCCATCTTCCTGCTGCGGCGGGACATGCACCTGTCCGACGACGAGGTCACCGCCCGCTGCTGGATCGAGCGGCTGCCGCTGCCCCGGGGGCGCTACTTCCTGTGGCTCGGCGTGTTCCAGGCCAAGGGCGAGCTGCTGCCTTGGCAGCCCGCGGCGTCGTTCGAAGTGATCGGCCCCGACCTCGACGCGGGCCCGGCGGGCATCGCCCGGCTGTCGCCGGTCCACGTGGCCTCCCACTGGGACGTCGGCCTGACGTGAGCTCTGGGGACCGGCGCACGGTCCTGTTCGTCAGCGTGCCCACCGGCGTGGGCGGGTCCACCCGGTCACTGGCCACGGTCATGGCCTCGCTGGACGGTGAGGCGCGCCGGGTGCTGGCCGGTCCGCCGATCGGGCGCTTCGTCGGGCTGGTGGACGAGCAGGGCAGCGCCGAGCAGCGGCTGGCCATCGTCGACCACCGCCGCTCGCTGCGGCCGCTGCGCCGGGCCTGGACGTCGCTGCGGTTGGCCGTCTGGGCGGTGCGCCACCGCAAGGAGCTGGCGGCCATCCACGCCAACGGGCTCAAGGAGCTGAGCCTGGCGCTGCCTGCCGCGCTGCTGTCGCGGGTGCGGCTGGTGGTGTGGGTCCACAACTTCCTGCTGCCACCGTCGGTCAAGCTGCTGGGACGGGTGTGGCGCCTGCTGCTGCCCCTGTGCGACACGCGCTGGGCGGCCGTGTCCCCGCTGGCGGCCGACCTGGCCGCGGACGCGGGCCTGGTGAGGCGGGAGCGGGTCGAGATCGTCCCCAACCCCATCGACCCCGCCGACGTCGTGGCCGAGGAGCACCCCGACCCGGACGAGCCGGTCACGGTGGCGTACCTGGGCGCGCCGCGGGCCTACAAGGGCTTCGAGCACCTGCCCGACATCGTGGCCCGGGCGCCGGCCCGGTGGCTGGTGTTCTCCCACCCCACCGACGAGGACCTGGCCGGGACGTGGGAGCGGCTGCGGGCGCTGGAGGCCGACGGCCGGCTGGAGATCCGGGGCAAGCTCACCGACGTGCGCCAGGCCTACGCCGAATGCGACGTCGTGGTGTGCCCTTCGGTGCGGGAGTCGTTCTGCCGGGTGGCGGCCGAGGCCATGCTCAACGGCCTACCCGTCGTCGGCACGGACCTGGAGCCGATCCGCGACCTGCTGGGCGACGACGAGGCCGGCCTGGTGGTCCCGGTCGCTCAGCCGAAGGCCGCGGCCGCCGCGGTCTCCCGGCTGGTGGCCGATGCCGGCCTACGAGCTCGCCTGGGTGCCGCCGGAAGGCTGCGGGCGTCGGCCTTCGCCCCGGCCCGCGTGCGCGACCAGCTCGCCGCGCTGTACGGCCTGCGCTAGAGCCGGGCCCAGGCGCGGCGGGCCTGCCAGCGGGCCCGGCCCCACGTGGCCCGGGCGCGGGCCGAGGGCCAGGGACGGGGCACCGCCCGCTCGTAGCCGAGCTCGTCGAGGAGGTCGCCCGCGGCAGCCTCGAACGCGGCCAGGTCGTCGCGCTCCATGTGGCTGCGCCACGACCGGGTCCCGGGCGACAGCGGCTCGGCCAGCCGGGCGTGGCGGGGGTTGGCCTCGACCTTGGCGGGCACGGCCCCGTCCCGTGCCGCGAACGCCAGCATGGCCGGCTCGTAGGTGAGATCGAGGAACCTGCACACCGCTTCGACCGTCTCTCGGGGCGTGGCCACCAGGGCCTCGTAGCGGACCTCGTGGTAGCGGCCCGGTCCCAGCCGGGCGCCGGCCTCGCGCCCGGCCCGCACCCGGGCCGCCCAGTTGAGGGCCAGGGTGACGGCGT
>JBKPRS010000486.1:0-10010 GCA_046734695.1 Actinomycetota bacterium
GATCCCCGCAACGTGTATGCCGCCACCAAGGTCCACCAGGAGCACCTCGCGGCCGCCTTCGGCCGCGAGCACGGCGTGGCGGTCACCTCCCTGCGCTACCACAACGTCTACGGGCCCCGGATGCCGCGTGACACGCCGTACGCGGGCGTCGCTGCCCTGTTCGCATCGGCCATCGCCCGCGGCGGGCGTCCCCGTGTCTTCGAGGACGGCGGCCAGACCCGGGACTTCGTCCACGTCGCGGACGTCGCCCGGGCCAACGTCGCCGCCCTCACCTGCCCGGAGCCGGTCGAGGGACCGTTGAACGTCGCGTCCGGCCGGCCTCGCACGGTGCTCGACCTGGCCCGGGCGCTGTGCGAGGGCAGCGGGGTCGAGCCGGCGGTCGTGGGCGGTGGGCGGCTGGGCGACGTGCGCCACATCGTCGCCAGCGCGGAGCGGGCGGCCGAACGGCTGGGGTTCCGGGCGGTCGAGCCGTTCAGGCCCGGGGGAGTCGCACGGTGAAGCGGCAGCCGTCCGCTTCGTTGCGCACCGCGATGTCCCCCCTGTGGGCTTCGACCAGGCCACGGGCGATGGCCAGCCCCAGCCCGGCTCCGCCGTCGAGACCGGGGGAGCGGGCCGCGTCGCCCCGGTAGGCGAGGTCGAAGACGCGGTCGAGGTCGCCGGCGGGGATGCCGCCGCAGCCGTCCCGCACGGACACCTCGGCGCGGTGATCGTCGCCGCCCACGGTGACCTCGATCTCGCCCCCGGCCGGCGTGAAGCGGATGGCGTTGTCGACCAGGTTGCGGACGACCCGGGTGAGCTCGGGCGGCGAGCCCGCCACTGCGGGCCGCGGGCCGGCGACCCGGCCTGTGAGATGGACTCCCTTGGCCCGGGCCACCGGTCCGGCCGAGGCGACGGCGTCGGAGACCAGCTCGTCCAAGGCCACCGGCTCGATGCTCAGGTGGAGAGCGTCCGCCTCGATGCGGGACAGCTCGAACAGGTCGTCCACCAGCCGGGCCAGGCGGTCGGCCTCGTCGATGAGCTGGCGGTGGTAGCGGCTGATCTCGGTGGGGTCGACCACGACCTCGTCGTCGAGCGCCTCGACCATGGCGCGGATGCCGGCGATCGGTGTCCGGAGGTCGTGGCTGACCCAGGCCACCAACTCGCGGCGACTCGCCTCGACCGCCCGCTCCCGGGCGGCCAGCTCGGTGACCCGGCGGCGCGCCCGGTCGAGCTCCGCGGCCAGGGCCAGCGCCCCCAGCACGCCTGCGGTCCCGGCCCCGGCCACGACGACGACGAGCGCGTCGAGGTCGTGGGTCGACACGAACATGGCCCGGGCGGCCGCGAGCAGGCCGAGCACCGTGGCCGCCACCGGGACCAGCGCGACGACGATCGGGCTGTGCCACCGCCGCACGCTCGCCCGACCGGCCAGGTAGGTGGCCAGCGCCACCCCGAAGCTGAGGGCGACGAGGACGGCTGCGTCCCGGCCCGGCATCCCGACCCTGGCGGCGGCGACGACCGCCACGCCGAGGCCGGTGACGGCCACCAGCGAGCGCACTCCGGCCGGGCTCATCCGGCCTCCTCCTGCGCCACGCCCTCCCAGCGGTAGCCGACCCCCCACAGCGTGACGATCCGGACCGGGCTCGACGGGTCGGGCTCGATCTTCTCCCGCAGCCGCCGGACGTGGACGGTCACCGTCGACGTGTCGCCGTAGCGGTACCCCCAGACCTGCTCCAGCAGCTCCTCGCGGGTGAAGGCGCGGCGGGGATGCCGGGCGAGGAACGCGAGCAGCTCGAACTCCCGGGCCGTGAGACCCACCACCTCGCCGCCGAGGCGGGCCTCACGGGCGGCGACGTCCACCACGAGGTCGCCGTCGACGTGGACGCGGCCGTTGCCGGATCGCTCGACGGGCAGCGGTCCCTGCGCCCGGCGGAGCACGGCGCGCACCCGGGCGACCAGCTCCTTGGTCGAGAACGGCTTGGAGACGTAGTCGTCGGCCCCCAGGTCGAGACCCACGATGCGGTCGCTCTCCTGGGTCCGGGCCGTCAGCATGACGATCGGCACCGGGGCGATGGCGCGCAGCCGGCGGCACACCTCGAGACCGTCCATGCCCGGGAGCATCAGGTCGAGGACGACGAGGTCGGGTGGCTCGGCCAGCGCCCGGTCGAGCGCCTCACGCCCGTCGGCGCGCACCTCGACGGTGTAGCCGTCTCGCTCGAGGTAGCGCGCCACCACCTCGGACACGGTGACGTCGTCGTCGACGACGAGGATCCGCGGTGAGTCGTCCACCACGAGGCGAGCGTACGGCCACGTCCGGCGCGATCCCCTTACAAGCCGGGAAACAGGGGCGGCTCCCCCGCCTGATGCCCATCGGGTCTGGCCTACACCGTCGTCCGTGGACCTCCTCGTACTCGCCAAGGAACCGGTCGCCGGCCGGGTCAAGACCCGCCTGTGCCCGCCCTGCACGCCGGCCACGGCCGCCGCCCTGGCCGAGTCCGCACTGGCCGACACCCTGGCGGCGGCGGTGGCGTCAGGCGCCGACCGGGTCGTGCTCGCGCTCGACGGCGCAGCGGGCGACTGGTGCCCCCCGGGGGTCATCGTGGTCGACCAGGGCACGGGCTCGCTCGGTCGCCGCCTCACGACCACGTGGCGCCATGCTCCCGGCCCGGCGCTGCTCATCGGCATGGACACGCCGCAGCTCACCGCCGGCGATCTGGATGCGGCGATGTCGTGCCTGGCCTCGCCCGGCGTCGACGCCGTGCTCGGGCCCGCGACGGATGGCGGGTGGTGGACCTTGGGGCTTCGGCGGCGCCACCCGGCGGCATTCCTCGGGGTGGCGACGAGCCGGTCCGACACCGGCGCTCGCCAGGCTCTCCGCCTGCGCAGCCTCGGCCTGGCCATCCACCTCCTCGGTGAGCAGACCGACGTCGACACCTGGGGGGATGCCGTGGCGGTGGCGGCCGCGGCGCCGGCCACGCGCTTCGCGGCCGCGGTGCGGGCTGCCGCCCGGCGGTCGGTCGCATGATCGCGAGGGCGCCGGTCCTCACGACGACCCAGGGGACCAGGATCGACCTGCCCGTCGACCGCTGGCGCGGTGGCTGCGGCGCCGTCGAGGCGGCGCTGCTCGCCGGCCTGCCGGACCCGGTGCTCGACGTCGGCTGTGGCCCCGGGCGCCTCGTCGCCGCGCTGGCCGCCGCCGCTCGACCTGCGCTCGGCATCGACACCAGCCCGATCGCCGTCGCCGAGGCGAGGCGGCGCGGTGCCCCGGTGCTGCGCCGCTCGGTGTTCGAGCGCCTGCCCGGCGAGGGCCGTTGGGGCGCGGTGCTCCTGCTCGACGGCAACGTCGGGATCGGCGGCGATCCGATCGCCTTGTTGGCCCGGGCGGCCCGCCTACTGCGGGCGGGGGGCACGGTGCTGGCGGAGGTCGAGGCGCCGGGCCGGCCCAGCGAGGCGCTCACCGTCCGCATCGAGGCGGCCGGCGGGACCGCGGGGCCGTGGTTCCCGTGGGCGACGGTCGGGGCCGACGGGGTCGCCGCCGTCGCCCGTGCCGCCGGGCTGAGCCTGGCGGCGCTGGAGCAGTGGGACGATCGCTGGTTCGCCCGGGTCGCAGGATGACCCCGGACCCGGTCGACACGCGAGCCGGGGCATGGCTCGGCCTGGCGCTCGGGATCACGTTCGGCCTCTGCTTCGCCACCGGCCTCTGGTCGCATGTGCTCCAGCACCCACCGGACTGGTTCACGCCGCCCCCGCGCCCGGCCGGGCTGTACCGGCTGACCCAGGGCCTGCATGTGGCGACCGGGACGGCTGCGATCCCGCTGCTGCTGGCCAAGCTCTGGGTCGTCCGCCGGCGCCTGACCGAGTGGCCACCGGTGCGGTCGCTGCTGCACGCGGTCGAACGCCTGGCGCTCCTGCCCCTGGTAGGCGGCGCGGTGTTCCTGCTGCTGTCCGGGACCGCCAACGTCGCCCGCTGGTACCCCTGGCACTTCTACTTCCCCGCCGCCCACTACGCCGCGGCTTGGATCACCGTCGGCGCGCTCGTCGCCCACGTGGGCGCCAAGGCCGGTACGACCGTGGCCGTCGTGCGGCGCCCCGGACCCGGCCCGTCGGCCGAGCCGGGTGAGCCGGCCCGGAGCGACCGCAGGGCCTTCCTGCTCGGCGTAGCGGCCGCCTCCGGGACGCTCGTGGTGGCCACGGCGGGGGGCACCGTGCCGGCGCTCAGCCCGGTGTCGGTCCTGGCCCAGCGCCGGCCGGGGCAGGGACCGCAGGGCCTGCCCGTGAACAAGACCGCGGCCGCGGCCGAGGTGGTCGAGGCCGCGCTCGACCCGGCCTACCGGTTGGTGGTCAGCGGGCCCGCCGGCGAGCGGGTCCTGTCGCTCGCCGAGCTCCGCGCCCTGCCCCAGCACCAGGCCCGCCTCCCCATCGCCTGCGTCGAGGGCTGGAGCGCCACGGCCCGCTGGCGGGGCGTCAGGGTGCAAGATCTGTTGGCCCTGGTCGACGCCGCCGACGCGGAGGCCGTCCTCGTCGAGTCGCTCCAGCGGTCCGGCCGCTATCGATCGTCCCAGCTGAGCGGCGCCCACATCCGCGATGCAGACACGCTCCTGGCGCTGGAGCTCGACGGTGAGGCGCTCCACGTCGACCACGGCTTCCCGGCCCGGCTCATCGCCGCAGGTCGCCCCGGCGTGCTGCAGACCAAGTGGGTGGCGCGGCTGGTGCTGCCATGAACGGGCCTTCGCCCTACGGGTCGACGTCACCGCGGGGCCTCGTCGTGGGTCTGGTGCTCGGGGTGCCGGTCATGCTCGTCGGCATCCGCAGCGCGGTCCTCGACGCCCATGACACCCACCCGGCCGAGCTGAGCCGGTGGCTCATCGGCGCGGCGGCCGGTCACGACCTCGTCCTGCTCCCGGTGATCGGTACTCTCGCCTGGACGCTGCGCCGAGTGGTCCCCGCCGCGGCCTGGCCGGCCGTGCGAGCAGGCGCCATCGTCATCGGCACCCTCGCCCTGGTCAGCTGGCCGTACGCCCGTGGCTACGGCGCGAGCCCGGGCAACCCGTCCCTGCTCCCTCGCGACTACGTCCTCGGTCCCGTCGTGGCCTCCGCCGCCATCGCGGCGGTCACCGCGGTCGTCGCCCTCGTGGCGCTGGTGCGCCACAGGCGCCGGATCAGCTGACCCGTGCTCGCTTCTCGCGGAGGACTCGCACCGCGCCGGTCGCGGCCAGGGCCCATCCCACGAGGAGAGGTTGGAACACCAGCCGTATGGCGCGCTTGGCGTCCGTGTCCAGGCCGAAGGCGTCCACGTGACCCGTGTACTGCGCGATGTTGCCGGGGAAGACTGCGACGAAGAAGGCGGCCGTCGTGGCCCCGACCACCGCTCGGGCAGGCTGCTTCCACGTCCCGAGCAGAGCCGCGCCGAGGGCGAGCTCGACCACGCCCGAGACCACGACGACGGAGTCGGGATCGGCCGGGAACCACGTCGGCACCTGGGCCTGGAACTCCTGGCGCTGCTTCGTCAGATGCCCGGTCCCAGCCGTGAGCAGCGCGGCGCCGAGCGCGAGCTGCATGGCCCCCTGGGCCCAGCGCTTCGTCGACCTAGCGGCCATCAGGTCCTCCCGTCCGCCTCATCACGATAGGCCGCCGGCTCGAGGGATCCTTGAGGCGGCTGGCGCGACCGGCGCAAGGCGATCAGGAGAGGAGCGGACGGGCGGGCCGCCCGAGCGCGGTGTCCCAGACCGCACGGGCGGCCGACCGCCAACGGAAGACCCGGGCGGCGGGTGACACCCCGATGGCGTGCCGGGGGACCCGCACCCGCAGCGGGCGGGGTCGGATCGAGAACCTGAGCGGGGGCTCCAGGTCGAGCGACTCGCCGTCGACCCCGGCCGGGATCGCACCGCCCGACGTGACCTCGAACGCGTCGCTCACCCACGTGAGCAGGCCGGCGAACCGAACCCCTTGGCCGATGGCCAGCGCGGCGGCGAATGCGGCCGCGGCGCGATCGTTCCGGATCTCCAGCGCGATGATGCCCAACTGCCCGCTGTTCAGGCGCGGCCGGGACCCGGCTCGTGCGCCGTAGGGGTTGTTCGAGACCTGGACGAGATGGGCGCCGTCGTGGCGCTCGCCGTTCCCGTCGACGAAGCGGAGGTCGAAAGGCCTCGTGCTCGGCCCCAACACCGCGGGGATCGTGGCCAGCGTGGTGTCAACCTTCGCGTCGCGATAGTCGGGAGACCGCACGATCGTGGCGTACAAGCCGAGCGAGACGTTGTTGAGGAAGGCTCGGCCGTTCACGTCGCCGATGTCCACGCCGCGTTCCACCGCGTCGCCATAGGCGTCGAGTGCGCCCACGACGTCGTCCCGGTCCAGCCCGAGGTCGAGAGCGAGGTGGTTGCGGGTCCCCGCCGGCACGACCACCATCGGGACGTCCCGCTCACCCGCCACCGAGGCGACGAGCGCCTGCGACCCGTCGCCGCCGGCCATCCCGATCACATCGGCCCCCCGATCGATGGCGTCGTGGGCCAGCCGGGTCAGGTCGTCGCCGGGCTGCAACACCACGGGCTCGATCCCTCGCCCCCGGCACTCGGCCTCGAGCCGGAACCGCTCGGCCTTCCCGCCTCCGGACTTCAGGTTCATGATCAGGACGCCACGGGTGGCGGCCGGGACGGGCTTCCCCGCCGTGTCGCGCCCACGCAGCGTCGCCACGTCGTAGCCGAGCGCGTACCGGGCCAGCCCGGCGCTCAGGGCCAGCAACCCGAGCGTGAGCACCACCAGCAGGGTGACCCGCAGCCCGTCGAACACGGCCAGGCCGACCGTGGCGACCAGCGCCACCGACGCCACGACCAGGCCGGCCACGCGCCGGCGTCCGACGCGCGTCAGGCCGTACCAGGCACCGAGGAACAGCGCGAACACGAGCGGGATCAGCCGCAGGACGTACCAGGGGTAGAAGAGCACGATCACGACGATCCCGACGAGGACCAGCAGGGCCAGGGGCATCGCCGTCCACGCGGCCAGCCGGCGCCGGACATCGGGCGCATGCAGGAACGACTCCACGATGAGCCAGGAGGCTAGGCGCGGGTTTACGGCTTGGGGTGGGCCGCGAAGAAGTCCCAGATCAGGTCGGTGGCCACGATCTCGGTGGTGGGGACGTCCCCGCCGGCCCAGCCGGCCACGCCGCCGGGCCAGGCGTGGCCACCGCCGTCCACGGTGTAGAGCTCGACCCCGTAGCCCGTCACGCAACCGGTGCGGACCTCGCGCACGACGCTGGCGCTGACCTGCTCGTCAGTGGCCCCGGTGCAGCCGTCGGCGGTGGCCCACTCGTTGACCGCGGTCGACACCGGGTCGTACTCCGGGTCCATGCCCCGCGGCACGGTCTCGGCCGGCCCGCCACCGTAGGGGACGATGCGATCGGCGGTCCCGTGGAACATGATCGCCGAGACCGGCTGGGCCGGTGCGCAGTCGACCTCCAGGGCGCCGGCCACCGGGGCGATGGCGGCCAGCACGTCGCTCATCTCGCACCCCAGCCGGTGGGCCATCATCGCCCCGTTGGACATGCCGGCGGCGTAGATCCGGTGCGGGTCCACCTGGTAGGCGGCCGACACGTCCGTCACGACGTCCCGCACGAAGGAGACGTCGTCCATCATCGTCCGCCCGGCGTAGCCGCAGCACAGGCCGGCGTTGAACGTCGCCGGCGTCCCGGTCCCCTCCGGGTACACGGCCAGGAAGCCCGCGGCGTCGGACTTCGCGCTCATGCCGCTGATCTGGTCGGCGATCTCGGCACTGCCGCCGCTCCCGTGGAGCACGAGCACCAGCGGGACCGCCTGGCTGCCGTCGTAGGAGGCGGGCACGTGGACGACGTAGGTCCGGTCCAGCCCGCCCGAGCGCAGCACCTTGGGCACGTCGATGCCGGGTTCCCCCTGCGCCGCGGTCGTGGTGGTCGCTGTCACCGACTCGACGTCCTGGGCCCGGAGGATCATCACGGCGCCCACCCCGCCCAAAACGACGATGGCGATCCCGGCCACCACCGCCAGCGCCTTCTCCCCCCACCGTGTAGTGATGCCCCTGTGTAGCCCATTCCACGGCGCCGTGTCGGTGTTCCTCGCGGGCCTGACCCATCTGGGGGACCGGCGTCTACCCCTGCGTATGATCGGGCTCGCGGCGACCTGGGACACGGTGTGCGACCCCAACGGCCGGCGGCCTCGTTACGGTCGCGTTGCCCTGACGGCCCCTCCGACCTGGCCAGGGCTACCCTCGGCCGCCGCGGGAGAACGGGAGCGGGCGCCGTGACCGAGCAGGACGATCAGCAGCCGGACGAGACGACGCCGGAGGCCACCACCGACGGCACCGAGGCAATGGCGGCCGCACCGCCTCCACCTCCGCCGCCCCCTCCGCCCCCTCCGCCCCCTCCGCCTCCGCCGCCTCCGCCGTTCGTTCCCGCCGCGCCCCCGGCGCGGTCCGGGAAGCGACCGCTGATGATCGCCGTGGGGGTCGTGCTCGTCGCCGCCGTCGCCGCGGCGGTCGTCGTCGCCCGGTCCGGGGGCAGCGACGTCGATCCCGATGAGGCGCTCGAGAAGGCCGCGGCGGCCATGGAGGACGCCGGGTCGTATCGCATGCACGAGGTCAGCGTGGACTCGTCCGCGACCGGCGAGGCGGGCGGCGCCGGGTCGTCGAGCGAGTACCGCACGGTGACCGACGCCGAGGTGTCCGGCGACCAGTGGCGGGCGACGACGGACAGCGGCGACTACGCGGACGAGACGGTCGGGCTGACCGACAGCTTCTACTCCCGTTCGGCCGACAGCGCCGACCTGCTCGCCGACGAATCCTGGATCGTGCTCCCGGCCGACGTCACCGACCAGCTCACGGACCTCGCCGAGGCCGACCCCCAGTCCGCGTTCCTCATGCTGACCGGGCTCGACTTCGACGGCGACGGCCAGATCGACGACGACTTCGAGGACGACGACGAGTTCCTCCAGGAGTCGCTGATCCCGGGGCTCGCCGCCTACTACCTGTTCGGTGGCGGAGAGCCCGCGGGCCTGGCCGGGCCCGGGCCGGTACCGCTGCCGAGCGGGTTCGTCGACGCCTTCGGGTCGTTCGAAGACGCCGAGGTCGTCTCGGACGACGGCGACACGCTCACGATCCGCGCCACCCGGCACATGCCGGACGACGTCGCCGCCGACCTCGACATCGACCTGCCGCCCGGGGTGTTCGAGATCACCCTGGGCCCCGACGACCTGCCGACCAGGCTCACGGTGACCGTCGACGGGTCCCGTGCGCACCACAGCGAGGAGATCACCTTCTCCGACTGGGGTGCCGACATCACGATCGGCGTCCCCGAGGGCGACGTTGACGAGACGCCGTGGGTGGACGAGGAAGCGATCGCCGCGATCCGGGAGGTCGTGACGCCGCTGGCCCCGACCGTGGTCCCCGACGGCCTCGTCCTGTCCTACATCGACGCCTACGAGGCGGACGAGTCGGAAGAGTCGTGCCCCGAGCTCGACCTGGGCTACGCCCCGCCGCTCGACGACGAGGCCGCCACCGACGAGTTCGAGACCTCGCCCGACTACCTCGAGATCTACCTCCTGCCCGCCGACTGCGCGCAGCAGAGCGACGACACGCCGTTCCAGCCGGGCGAGTTCGGCGACGTGCCGTCGCGCGAGTCCGAGTTCGGCTACGTCGAGCTGCTGGTGGGCGACACCGTCGTCCAGATCGACACGACCTACGAGGACGAGCTCGCCGCCATGGTGGCCTCGATCGCTCCCTTCGACCTCGACGCCGCGCTGGTCACGACCAACGCCATCGGTGAGCAGACGATGTCGGAGGGGCTCGACTTCGAGCTGTAGCCGCCGGGACGGCGCAGCGACCCGGAGGGCGTGGCGTCAGGGCGAAGCGATGACCGACGTCGACGCGCGGGCCGTGTTGTCGTCCGGGGCCGGGTCGGTGTGCCGCGAGCCGCTCGCGTGGCTCACGCTCTCGAGCGTGGCGCCGGGAGCGGCCGTCACCGTGGCTGTCACCGTGACCGTGGCCGAGGCGTTGGCGCCGAGAGCGCCCAG
>JBKPRS010000487.1:0-3275 GCA_046734695.1 Actinomycetota bacterium
GTATGACACTCAAGGCGGAGGTCGAAGCGGAGGCCGAGGAACCACCTAGTGACCGCGCGGTAACGTCGGCGCCCGTGCGTGCCCGGGTGCTGGTCCCGCTGTACCTCGCCCTCGCGGCCGTCGTGACCTGGCCCATGCCCCGGCACGCGGGCACCTCGCTCAACTACGGGGCCGAGCCGGTGGCGACCGTGCCGCTGTTCAACCTGTGGACGCTGCGCTGGAACGAGATCGCCATCGGCGACCTGTTCCGCCACTACTGGGATGCCCCGCTGTTCCATCCCACCACCGGGGCCTTCGCGCTGTCCGAGCCCCAGCCCCTGACCGGCCTGGTGTTCGCACCGCTGGCCTTCCTCGGGCGCAACCCGGTCCTGGCCTTCAACCTGGTGCTGCTGGCCGCGCTCACGCTCAACGGGATCGCCGGCCACCGGCTGGCCCGCACCCTGGGCGCGGCGGTGGTGCCAGCGGCGGTGACCGGCGGCCTGGTGGTCACGCTGCCCTTCGTGGCCGCCCAGCTGGGCGTGCTCCAGCTGGTGATGGTGTTCCCGCTGCTGCTGCTGATCGACGCCGTGCTGCGGTGGGCCCCCGACGGCGGCCGGCGCCAGGCGGTCGAGATCGGCCTGTGGCTGGCCGTCACCTTCCTGACCTGCGGGTACTACGGGCTGTTCGCGGCGGTGGTCGTGTTCCCGTCCGCCCTCGTGCTGATGCGCCGGACCTGGTTCAGCCGCGCCCGTGCCCTCGACCTGGCCGCGGCGGCCGGCGTGTTCGCGATCCTCGCCCTGCCCATCCTCGGACCCCAGGCCCGCATCACTTCCGACTACCACCGCAGCGCCGAGACGATCGAGAGCCTGAGCGCCGACACCGCCGACTTCCTCCGGCTGCCCGAGGGCTCGGCCGGCTCGCACCTGGTGCCCTGGGTGCAGGACCCCCTCGACGGCCACGCCCTCTACCCGGGGACCGTCCTCGTCGTGCTGGCCATCGCCGGCACGGTGGTGGCGGCGCGCCGGGCCGCCGCCGACCCCACGGCCACCGACCGGAACCGGCAGACGACATTCCTGCTCGTGGGGGTGATGCTGGCCCACCTGCTCAGCCTCGGGCTGAACCTCAACCTGGGCGGCTGGCAGCCCTACCAGCTCGTACGCCGCTTCGGGCCCGGCTTCGAGAGCCTGCGCCGCCCGTTCCGGGCCGACGTCCTCACCCAGCTGTTCGCCGTCGCCCTGGCGTCGTACGCGCTCGACGCCGCCTGGCGGCGGCTGCGGGCCCCGGGCCGCGCCGAGCGGATCCCCCGGGGCGTGGCGCTGGGCCTGGCCGCGGGCGTCGTGGTCCTGGCCCTGGCCGAGACGGGCGTGACGCCCGGGCGGCTCCACCGCGTGGACACCGCCACGCCGGACTGGGCCGCCTACCTCGACGATCACCCGCTGGCCGCCGATCCGGCCGTGCTGGCGTTCATGCCGTTCCCGCCCGACGGCCGGGCCGGGTCCTACCAGGGCACGGTGGACGACATGCTGGCGGTGCTCGACACCGGGGACACGACAGTCAACGGCTACTCGGGACTGTTCCCCGCCACCTACGACGAGCTGGAGGTGGCGGCGCGCGACTACCCCGACGACCGGGCCGACGCCCTGCTGGCGCAGTACGGCGTCGACGCCCTCGTCGTGGACCGGGACTGGCTGGACGAGAACCCGGCAGCAGCCTCCTCGCTCGACGCCGGCTACCGGCTCCTCCACGAGGGCCCCGAGACGGTGATCTACCTACCCCTCCAGCCGGCGCGCCCGTAGCGAGCGCACCACCAGCACCAGCACCAGGCCGATGAGGCTGAGGGCGGCCAGGATCGCCAGCCCCAGCTCCGGCCAGCGGAACACGGTGCTGTCGGACGCCATCTCCAGCGGCGGGTCGCCCAGCCGCGGGGACCAGCTCTTCTCCGAGCCGGGGAGCCGGGCCGTCACCGTGAACTTGAAGGCGTCGGCCAGCGGCTGGCCGATGCGGGCCTCGATGGCCGCGGCGTCCTCGCCCAGCGGCTCGCCGTCGAGCAGCGCGGCCAGCCCCTCGTCACCGAAGGCCTCCAGGCCTCCGCTCAGGTCCGCGGTGCCCCGGAACTGGTAGCGCACCCGGCCGAAGGGATGGTCCCGGGTCAGGTGCATGTGCTGGAGCGGGCCGGACTCCCCGGTGATCTGGGCCATGACCTGATCCGCCTCGTCCGGCGTGCCGAACGGGTGGGTCACCTTGATCCAGGTGGTGCCGTCGTCGCGCGTCTCCGGCGGGCTGATCTGCCAGCCCGAGGCCACCAGGTCGTCGGTGCGGACCAGCGCCGCCAGGTCCGACGTGGTCGAGACGCCGTCCCCGTCCAGGTCGGGCAGCTTCGACAGGGCGTCGTCGTCCAGCCCGGTGGCGACTTCCACCGAGCCCGAGCCGTCGTCCTCCATGTCGACCGTCACCACCGTCCGCACCTCGCACGCGGTCGAGAACAGGGCGATGAGAACAGCCGGCAGGAGACGGCGGACGATGCTGGGGCGCGAACGGTCCACGTTGAAAGGCGGACCTTACGACGCGCGCGGCCCGCCCGCTGGCGGCCCGGTCGCAGTCCGGCCCTGTTGTCTCAGCCTTCGGTGGGCGGCGAGCCGCCGGCCTCGGCCAGCTCCATGGACGGCGGGGTGAACCCCTCGATGGTGCGGAACACGATGGCCCGCTCGCCCGTCTCGGGATCGTCCTCGGCGTCGACCACGATGATCTCGCCGGCCCGGAACTCCTTGAGCAGGAGCTTCTCGGACACCGGGTCCTCCACCATGCGCTGCACCGCCCGCCGGAGCGGCCGGGCGCCCAGCTGCGGGTCGTAGCCCTTGGCGGCCAGGAAGTACTTGGCCTCCTGGGTGAGCTCGATGCCCAGGCCCTGGCCCTCCAGCTGGCGCTGCACCCGGGGGATCATCACCACGTCGACGATCTGGGTGACCTCTTCCATCGTGAGCTCGTGGAACACGATCGTGTCGTCGATGCGGTTCAGGAACTCGGGACGGAAGTGCAGCTTGAGGGCGTCGTTGACCTTCTCCTTCATCTTCTCGTAGGAGACGGCCTCGTCGGACCGGGCGAAGCCGACGCTGGCCTTGCGCAGGTCGGCGGTGCCCAGGTTGGAGGTCATGATGAGCACGGTGTTGCGGAAGTCGACCGAGCGGCCCTGGGCGTCGGTGAGGCGCCCCTCCTCCAGGATCTGGAGCAGCGTGTTGAACACGTCGGGGTGGGCCTTCTCGATCTCGTCGAACAGCACCACCGAGAACGGCTTGCGC
>JBKPRS010000488.1:0-9761 GCA_046734695.1 Actinomycetota bacterium
TGCCGGCGCTGGTGAACATGGTGCCCGACGACGACGGCGTGTCCCTCGGGATCGTGACCGGCCAGCCCCGGGGCGGCGAGCTCCGGGCCGTCAGCGCGGTGCGCAACCGCTTCGACATGGTCAGCCTCGTCCAGGTGGGCGAGCTGTACGACCGCGCCCCGGTCGCGGTGGCGGGCGCGTATGTCGTCAACTGCCGTACCAGCGACGACTTCGCCCGCGTCTGGAACCGCGGCGTTCGCCGCTGAGCGCTCAGGCTGCGGTCGTCGAGTTGGAGAGGACGATTGCGGCCAGCTGGGTGCGATTGCGGACGCCCAGCTTGCGGTAGATGCCCTGCAGGTGGAAGTCCACCGTCTTGACGCTGACGAACAGCTGCTCGGCGGCCTGGCGGTTGGACATCCCGTGGCCGACGGCCAGCGCCACCCGTAGCTCGGCCTCCGTCAGCCGGGAGGCCAGGGAGCGGGCGCGGGACCCGGCCTCGCCCCGAGCCGAGGACGTGCGCTCGCTCCAGGACCGGGCGCCGAGGCGGTCGAACAGCGACCGGGCCGTGGCCAGGTCGCGGGCGCCCGCGGCCTCGTGGCCCTCCGCCACGCGGTACTCGCCCCGCAACATCACCGTGCGGGCGTCCTCGAACGCGGCGGTGATGGAGCGGAAGCCGTCCAGCGCCAGGCCGAAGCGCTCCTCGGGATCGCCGATCCCCAGCAGCGCCCCACAGCGGTGGGCGGCGGCGGTGGGCCAGACGCGGCCGGTGTCGTCGGCCTGGCGCTGGAGGACCTCGTACTGGTGCTTGGCGTCGCCGGTCCGGCCGGCCCGGGCCAGCGCCTCTATGTAGTCGGCCTGCCACCACAGCCAGCCGGGCTCGACCACGACGTTGGCGTCGGCTATGAGGTCGAAGGCCTGGGCGGACTCCTCGAAGCGACCGGCGCCCAGGTGCAGCAGGCCCTTCCCGGTCACCGCAAACACGCCGAGCTGGGCAAGGCCCAGCCGCATGGCCGCGTCCAGGGCCTGCTCGGCGTGGTCCAGGCACTCCTTCTCATGGCCCATGCTGGCCTCGAGGCGGCACTGCAGCGCGTAGGCGAGGGGCACGAGGTGGCCCTGGCCGACCGCCCGCTGCAGCGAGATCAGCTGGCTCATCTCGGCCAGCGCGTCGGCCCACCAGCCGATCCGCCACAGGCCCTCGGCCAGCGCCAGGCGCGAGAAGATCGAGCGGCCGGCCAGCCCCGCGGCGTCGCTCTGGTGGATCAGCCGGCGCAGCAGCTCGACAGCGGACTGGGCGTCGTCGCAGATGAGCTGGGCGAACGCGCAGAGCTGGATGATGCCCTCGACCGAGTCGGCGTGGTTCGCCGGCGAGTAGAGGTCCATCGCCATCTGGCCGATCGGCAGCACCCGCTCGCCGATCTTCTCGGCGCTGCCGTTGAACAGGTCGAGCACGGCGCTGGCGGCGGCCGCCCCCAGCTGCAGCGGGGTGTCGCCCGCCGCGGCCGCGAACTTGGCCGCCTCGTGGGCGTTGGCCATCGAGCCCGGCAGGTCGAGGGACATGAGGCGGGACCCGGTGGCGCACAGGAGCAGGATCGACGCCAGCCCCGGGTCGGCGTCCGACACGGCACGGGCGTGGAACTCGAAGCGGGGGGTGGCGACCGCCGGTCCCAGCACCCAGACCTCCGCCTGGCCCAGCACCGCGGCCATCCGGCCCTTGGCCACCGGGTCGTCGATCGTGTCGATGACCGGGCTCAGCGTGGCCTGCACCTTGTAGTGGTCGCCCGCGGTGTACTGGGCGTAGCCCGTCATCGTCGTGCGGTCGGCGAAGCTCGCCGGGTCGGTGGTGAGCTTGGCGGACTGCTCGAAGGCCAGCGCGGCCGCGGGGAACGAGCCGCGGCGCATGGCCGCGAAGGCGAGCTCGCTCATGCGGGTCGCCACCGTGTCGTCGGGCCCGACGACGCTCTCGGACAGGTGCCACAGGGCGCGGTCGTGGCGGCCGGCCTCGGCCGCGGCGTCGGCCAGTGCCCGGTGCAGGTTGCGCTGGCTGGCCACGTCCAGCAGGTGGAGCACCGCGGCCCGGACCAGCGGGTGGCGCCAGTGCACCTTGCCGTCGACCAGCTCGATCACGCCTGCGGTCTCGGCCGGGGCCAGGTCGTCCAGCCGGCCGCCCACCATGGCCAGCGTGGTGCCGACCACGGCCACGTCGTCGTCGGCCTCCAGCGCCGCCGCGCCCAGCGCGGTCAGGGTGGCCGGCGGGAGCTGGGCCAGCTGGGCCCCGAACGAGTCGACCAAACGCTCGCCGATGGGCAGGACCGCGGGCAGCGGGGAGGCCCCCGTGCGCTGCCGGGGTTGCAGCGCCCGCCCGGCCTCGATGAGGGCCAGGGGATTTCCCCGGGTCAGCTCCCAGCACTGGCCGGCCACCACCTCGTCGACGCCCCCGTCCTTCAGCAGGTCGACGGCGGCGGCCTTGGGCAGGCCGCCCAGGACCAGGCGGGCGAAGTCGGTGCGGTCGAGCAGGCAGGGCAGGCCGGTGCGATGGGCGAAGAGGAACCCGACCCGGTCGGCCTCGCAGCGATGGGCCACGAAGACCAGCGATTCCAGGCTGGACTGGTCGATCCACTGGGCGTCGTCCACGGCCACCAGCACCGGAGCGTCCTCGGCCGCGGCGGACACCAGCGCGAGCGTGGCGCCGTGCACGGCCAGCAGCCGGCCCTCGGCGTCGACCAGGCCCAACGCGCCCTGGAGCGCCCGGGCCTGGCTGGGATCGAGGTCGTCGAGCCGGTCGAGCAGGGGGCGCACCACGGCCGACAGGCCGCTGAACGCGAGGCCCTTCTCGAACTCGACCCCGGTGGCCCGCAGCACGGTGAATCCCCGGGCGCGGGCCTCGCGGATCGTCCAGTCCACCAGCGCGGACTTGCCCAGCCCCGCCTCGCCCGAGAGGACCGTGACCTGGGACGTCGCGGCGGCGACGGCATCGAGCATCTGGCCCAGCGAGGCCAGCTCGTCGTCGCGCCCGACGGGCCGCTCCACCGTGGTGATCGTCCGCTGCTCGATGACCATCCCTGAGCCCCCACCCTAGGTGTTCGGCAACGGCGATCTACCGCGCGGTCCCCGGGTCGCTACCGGGGCCGATCGTACGCCAACTGCGACAGTGTGTAACAGCGCGGATTAAAGCCCCTGTGCAAACCAGGCATTCACCCGGTGGCTATTTCCGGGGACCCGTCGCACAGTGGCGGCCGGCTGGTGAGAGCGTCGGACCATACCCCCTTCGGCCTCCACCGGCCGCCCCTCTCGAAACACCCTTCGGATCGGCGGAAGATGCAGTCCACCCAGGAGCGCACAACCGAGATCGCGCTGTGTTGCGCACTCACCTGCGTCGCAGGTGCGGTGTACGCAGACTTCTTCTCGGGCTGGCACTTCCTGGTGCCCGTGATCGCCGGCGCGGTTCCCCCCGCGCTGGTCGTGTCCGCCACTGCGGCCCGGGGCTGGCGGCCCGGCCGCAGTGCGGCACTCGCCCTGGTGCTCCTGCCCCTCGCCGGCGCGGCCCTCGTGTACGCCCTGCCCGAAGCCGGCGTGTCCGGGATCGGCCAGGCGCTCACCACGTTCCGCGACGGCGCCGGCGAGGGCTGGTCGGCGATGCTCAACGCGGCGCTGCCCGCCGACCTGCGGGGCGAGCTCGTCGTCACGCCGTTCGTGCTGAGCTGGCTCGCCTGCTCGGCGTCGGCCCTCCTGGCCGTCCACACCGAAGGGCCGATCATCCCCCTCGGCCCGCCCACCTTGGCGCTGGTGGCGGCGCTGGCGCTCACCGGGTCGCACGCCCGGCACCAGCTCGCCGTCGCCCTGGCCTTCCTGTTCGTTGCGCTCGCTCTCATGCTCGTGCGGGCCAACCGCGTGGTCTCCGCTGCCCTGTCCGAGGCCCTCGGCAGCCCCGGCAGCTCCCCCGACGGCAGCGGGGACCACGCAAGATCGCCGAACGCGGCCCGGCTCCACACCCCGGCCGGCCGGGTCGCGTTCGGTGTACCTCTCGTCGTGGGGATCGCGGTTGCGAGCCCGCTGGCCGCCGGCGCCCTCCCGCCTGCGCGCGGCGACCGGCTGGACCCCCGCGATCTCCGCGGCGAGCGACTCCAGATCGACGACGCGCTGAGCCCGCTCGTCCTGTTGAAGTCGCAGCTCAAGGCCGAGCCACCCCAGCCGCTGTTCCGCATCACGATCACTGTCGCCGACGGCGAGGCGCCCGATCGGGTGCGGACGGCGGCGCTGGACGCCTTCGACGGCGCCCTCTGGACCACGACGGGCGACTACCGACGCGCGGGGAGCGAGCTGCCGGGCGACGCGGTGCTGGGGCACGTGCCGCCCGGTGCGGCGGTCCGCCAGAGCATCACGATCCTGGGTCTGGAGGGGCCGTTCCTCCCCGCCGCCGGCCGTCCGCTCCGCCTCCACGACGACCTCGACGAGGCCGTCATGGGCTTCGACGCCACTGCCGGCACGCTGGTGTCGGCCCGCACCCACCTGCGGGGCCTCAGCTACGAGGTCGACAGCGCGGTCGTGGCCCCCAGCGACGACGAGCTGGCCTCGGCCACCCCCGGCTCCGACCCGGCGCTCGACGCGCTGCGGGCGACGCCCCCGAACCTGCCCGCCAACCTGGCCACGCTGGCCCAGAGCTGGACGGCCGGGGCGCCGTCCCGGTCGGGCGAGCTGCTGGCGCTGCGCGACAGCCTGCGGGCGATCCGCTACGACGACTCGGTCGACGCCGAGCCCGGCCACAACTACGACGCACTGGAGCGGGTGCTGTTCGGCGACGAGTCAGAGCGCGAGGGCTACGCCGAGCAGTTCGCGGCCGCCTTCGCGGTGCTGGCCCGCACCCGGGGTTTCCCCGCCCGGGTGGCGACGGGCTACCTGCTCCCCGATCCCGGCCCCGACGGCGTCATCACCGTCACCGAGGCCGATGCCCATGCCTGGCCCGAGGTCTACTTCGACGACCTCGGCTGGGTCCCGATCGAGGCCACCGGGCGCCGGAGCGAGTCCGCTCCCGAGCCCGATGACGTCCAGGCGCCCCCTGGCCGGCCCAGCAACGCACCGAGCGACGCCTCCCAGGCGAGCCCGCCGGTGCCGCCGGCCGTGGTCGAGGCGACCGTGGACGGCGAGAGCGACGGCGGGGGCGGGGGCGTGCTCGCCCCGGCAGCCGCCGGAGGTATGGCGGCCTTCGTCGCTCTCGCCGGCCTCTTCTTCCTGCCTGCCGCGGCCAAGGGCCTGCGTGCCTCCCGGCGCCGCCGGGCAGAGTCGGCCTCCGCCCGGGTCATCGGAGCCTGGCGCGAGACCCTTGACCGGCTCGTCGAGCTCGGCGTGCCGGTCGCCTCCTCCCTCACCGCCTCCGAGGTCGCCCAGCGGGCCCGGGCCAGGTTCCCCCAGGGGGCCTCGGCCGTGGGCCAGCTGGTCCCGCTGGTGGCGGTGGCCGTGTACGCGCCCTTCGAGCCCGAGAGTGCGGCGGCAGATCACGCCTGGCGACTTGCCAGCGACGCCCGGTCGTCCCTACGGCGAGGGATCGGCCCTGGGCGCCGGCTGCGGGCCATGGTGGACCCCCGGCCGTTGCTCGGCCCTGGACGCCAGGTTCGGCGCGCCGACCGTGTGCAGACCGCAACCCCCACCGCGGTAGCCACGGTCGGCGACGCCGGCTCCGATGAGGCCCTGTAGGTGGCCCGCACGAGCGGCCGCCCCCGGGCGGTCGCACGGCAACTCGGCGCGGCGTCTGTGGTCGTATCCCTGCTGGGAGTCGCAGTGGCACAGGGCCAGGCGGACCCTCCGGCCGAGCTCGACCTGCGTGGCGGTGGCGCCTGGGTGGCGTCCTCGACTGTGGGCCAGCTCACCTTGATCGACGGGGGCACGGCCGAGGTGGCGGCCCGGGTCAAGGTGGCCGAGATTCCGGCCGACCTCGCGGCCGTGCAGGCGGGGACGGTCGGCTATGCCCTCGACCGGACGCAGGGCACCGTGCGGCGCATCGATCCGGCGACGTTCGTGGCCGCGGCACCGGTCGAGGTCATCGAGGGGGCCCGGGGCGACCTCTCGGCCCATCCCAGCGGCGATGTGGTCTACGTGGTGGACCACACGCGGGGGCGGGTGGCGGTGGCGGACGCCCGGTCGCTCTCCGGCCTCCGGGGCGAGGTCCAGTCGCTGGCGGAGGCGGTCGGCTCCAGCGTCGTGGACCACTTCGGCCGGCTGTGGGCGCTGGGCGCCACCACCGGCGACATCACCTGGTTCGACGGGGTGCAGCGCCACACCCGCCGCGCCGCTGTCGCCGACCCCGCCCACGCCGAGCTGGTCGTCATCGACGGCCGGGCCGCGCTGGTCGAGCGAGCCGGGCGGACCGTCCGGGCCCTCCACGACGACGGCGGGTTCGGGCCGGGGTCGTGCCTCGAGATCGAGCCGTCGGACCCGTCGGTCAGGGTGGCGGGGTCGAACGGCGGGCGGCGGCTCTTCGTGGTCTCGGGCGACGACGGCGTGCTGCGGGTCAGCGACCTGGCCTCGGGCGAGTGCGGCGCGGTGGTGATCGACATCGCCGAGCCCGGCTCGGACCTCGGCGCCCCGCAGGAGGCGCGGGGCCGGGTGTTCATCCCCGACTACAGCCGCGGCGTCGTCGTGGTGGTCGACCTGGAGACGCGCGCGGTGAAGACCACCGGCCAGCTGGTGGCGGCGGGCACCGAGTTCGAGCTGTTCGACAAGGACGGGATCGTCTTCTACAACGACCCGGGCAGCGAGCGGGCGGGCGTGGTGCGCCTGGACGGCACGTTCGCGGCGGTGCAGAAGTACGACGCCGAGCGCCCGGGCGGCGGGGTCGTGCCGGCGGACGGGCGGGACCAGCCGGCGGGCACCGGCGACGGCGGCGTCGGTGGGTCCAACCCTGGCGGCGGCGACGAGCTCGCGGACGCGCCGGACCAGCCCGGGGACGACCCTGAGCAGGCGGACGAGGACGGCACGGGCGAGGACGCCCAGGACGTGCCGGATCCGGGGGAGACCCCGGACCCGGGGGTCACGGAGCCGGAGGGTGGTGGTCCGTCAGCCCCACCCGATCCCGGCTCCGTGCGCCCCGATCCCGGCGTGATCCCCGGCGGCCGGCAGACGCCGGGCACCCAGCTGGAGATCGTGGCCTCCGCCCTGGCGGCCGAGATCGGCGAGTCGGTCGACATGTCGGTCCGCCCGGTGGCCTCGGGCGAGACGGTCACGAACGTGACCTGGGACTTCGGCGACGGCGCCGGCGACACCGGCACCAGCACGTCGCATGCGTGGGACGAGGCGGGCACGTTCCGGGTCCGGGTCCAGGGCACCCTGGGCTCGGGCCCGACGGCCACCGGGGTCGCGGACTTCGTGGTGCGGCCCCCGACCCCGGTGGCCCTGCACGCCGACTTCGGCTTCGCTCCCGGCATCGGGGTGACCCAGGCCCCGGTCACGTTCACCGACCTGTCCCAGGGCGGGCCCACGTCCTGGGCCTGGACGTTCGAGCGGGCGATCGGCCCGGCCAGCTCCGCCCTGCCCTCGCCGCCCCCGCAGACGTGGGGCTTCGCCGGCACCTACACGGTGACCCTGGAGGTGCGGCGGGGCAGCGAGCGGGACACCGCCGTCCGCCAGATCACGATCGTCGACCCGCCGCCGGGCCAGCCCGTGGTCACCGACATCGTGTCGACCGACGGCCCGCCCTACGACGACCAGACCGACTACACGTTTTTCGCCCACCACGTGGCCGAGCCGGTCGACCGGTGCTTCTACACGTTCGAGGGGACCGACGTGGACTGCGTCCCGGTCCCGAGCCACGGGACCACCATGCTCCAGGGCACCCACCGGTTCCCGGCGGGCCGCCACACCATCCGGCTCACGGTGATCGGGCCGGGGGGCACCACGGTCAGGACCCTGACGATCGACGTGGACCCGCTCGTGGCACCGACGGCCCGCGTCACGGTGACGGGCGCGGTGCCCAACGGCGGGACCTGGTCGTCGCTCGAAGGCATGCCGGTCTCCTTCGACGGCAGCGGCACCACCGGCACGTTCACCCGGCTCGATTGGACCGACCTGACCACCGGGGCCACCGCCACCGGTCCGACGTGGACGCCCACGCTGGCCGTGGGCCGCCACACCATCCGGCTCACCGCTGTGTCGCCCCGGATCGGCGACGCCTCGCGTGACGTGATCATCGACGTCTCGCCGGCCGACACCACGGCCCCGACCGGCAACGTGGCGTTCGCCCCGCCCGGCTTCCCCCAGGCGCGGACGACGTTCGTCATCACCGCGGACGATCCCGAGAGCTGGATCACCCGCATCGAGGTGTTCGGGACGATCCACGGGCGCTGCCTCCCGCCGGGGGCCTACGACCCGGGTGGGCCACCCGACCAGGGCGGCACCCCCTTCGACTTCACCTCCGACACGACGCCGTTCGCCACCGGGATCGAGGGCCGGGACTGGTCGCGGGGCGCGGCGAGCGTCACGTTCAATGCTCCGCTCGACCTCTGCACCGGCGGCCTGGAACCGGCGCCACCGATGCAGTTCACGGTGTCGGCGGTCATCACCAACGGCTCCGGCGTGACCTTCCGTTCCGGTCCGCTGCTGCTGTTCACCTGAGGATCGAAGAATGCGCCGGACGATCGGACTGAAGCTGGGTGCGGGCCTCGTCGTGTGCTCGGTGCTGGGCGGGCTGGTGGCGCGGGGTGACGCCTCGCCGCCGGCCGAGCTGGACCTGCGGGGTGGCGGGGCGTGGGTGGCGTCGTCGACGGTGGGCCAGTTGACGTTGATCGACGGGGGCACGGCCGAGGTGGCGGCCCGGGTCCAGGTGGCGGAGGGGACGACCGACCTCGGCGCGGTCCAGGACGGCAACGTGGGCTACGCCCTGGATCTCGGCCAGGGGACGGTGCGCCGGGTCGATCCGGCCACATTCGTGGCCGCACCGCCGGTGGAGGTCATCGACGGCGCCGGCCACGACCTGACGCTGCACCCGAGCGGCGACCTCATGTACGTGGTCGACCACGAGCGGGGCAAGGTGGCGGTCACCGACAGCCGGTCGCTGTCCAGCCTCAAGGGCGACGTGGAGTCGCTGGCCGAGCCGGTGAGCTCCAGCGTGGTGGACGAGTCCGGCCGCTTGTGGACGCTGGGCCAGGGGACGGGCGATCTGGTGTGGTTCGACGGCACCGACCGCCACGTCCGCCGGGCCGTGGCCGACGACCCCGGCGACACGCAGCTGGTGGTGATCGACGGCCAGCCCGCGCTGGTGGACCGGGCCACGCGCGTGGTGCGCACGGTGGGCGACGACGGCGGGTTCCGGGCCCGCTCCTGCCTCGACATCGACCCGGCGGACCGGTCGGTGCGGGTGGCGGGATCGGACGCGTCCCGGCGGCTGCTGGTCGTGTCCGGTGACGACGGGGTGCTGCGGGTCAGCGACCTCGGGTCGGGGGAGTGCGGCGAGGTCGTCATCGACGTGGCCGACCCGGACTCGGACCTGGGCGCGCCCCAGGAGTCCCAGGGCAAGGTGTTCATCCCCAACTACACGACGGGCAAGGTCGTGATCGTCGACCTGGAGAGCCGCGAGCGCACCGACACCGGTGAGCTGGTCGTGCCGGGCACCGAGTTCGAGCTGTTCGAGCGGGACGGCATCGTGTTCTACAACGACCCGGGGAGCGAGCGCGCCGGCGTGGTGCGGGTCGACGGCACGTTCTCCGAAGTCGACAAGTACGACCCCGACCGTCCGGGTGCGGGGCTGGTGCCCGAGGCCGGCCGCGACCAGGCACCGGTCCCCGACCTGGCCGCCC
>JBKPRS010000489.1:0-6482 GCA_046734695.1 Actinomycetota bacterium
GGCGAGGCCCCCGCGGACGTCCGCCATGCCTATCTCGACACGCACGACTTCCTCCGCGAGGTGTCTCGCGATCCTGACGCCGCCGAACGCCTGCGCCAGGCGGTCTACGACTACGGCGGCTCCCAGACCGCGCTCGCCCCCGGAAGCGGCGACGCTCGCGGGGAGCGCCTGGCGAGCTTGGGCCGCATGCAGACGGTGCTGGACATGGCGCAGGACAACGCGCTCACGGGTGCCGCCCTCGACGACCTCCGAGCCGCGACGGAGGGGTCGGGGCTGGGCCCGAGCGCGGGGAGCTTCGCTGACTACGGGATCGGCCAGGTTCCCATCCCGTATCTGGGCGATGTCAACGACATCGCCGACGCCATGGGCATCAGCGCGGGCGACGGCCTGGACTGGCTGCTGGAGCACCTGGGGGTGAGCACACCCGACGCCTTCGACAGCCTCAGCGCGGCCGAGAAGCTCGACCGGATCCACAAGGCGAGCTCGCTCGTCGACTCGGAGGTGTGGGTCGCCCTCGACCGGTTCGACTCCGACCCCGCCGTGCGCGACGCGGCCCGGGGTCAGCCGTTCGTCGACAGCACCGGGGGCCTCGAGCCGGACATGACCACGGAGCAGGCCCAAGCCTTCCGGGAGTGGGCGCAGTCGCTGACCGGTGATGGTGGTCCGACCCGCACTGACGTCGGCAACATCAACCGGGGAGCCGGCGAGGTCGCTCGTCAGTTGGCGGACCTGTCCCTGGAGGACCGCCGGTGACACCCCGCCGGGCGCTCGGTGGCGCGGCCGCGGCTGCGTGGCTGGCCGGATGCGGCCTGTTCGGGGGCGCCCTCGACCCCCAGGCGCAGGACGTCGTCGACGCGGTGGACGCCCGCACGCACACGTCGGATCCCGCCGATGCGGCGGGCTTCGTCTCCGACGATCTCGACGTCCTGCTGTCGGACGACGTGGCCGGAGCGGTCGATGCCGACGCCATGGCCGACCTCTTCGGCGCGGCACTGGCCGGCGACGGTCACGTCGAGCTGTTCGGGCGCGTCGTCACAGCCGTGGCGGCCGAGGGCGAGATCCACAGCGAGGCGCTCCGGCCCGTGCTCGCGGACGCGGCGATTGCGAGGCTGGCGTGGATCGATGAGCAGGTCAACGCCTACTTCGCCTCCAGCCCAGCTCCCGCTGAGGTGCGCCATCAGTACTTCGCCATCAAGGACTTCCTCCGCGAGGCCATGCGCGATCCCGGCGCCGCCGAGCGGCTCGATCGGGCCGTCGACGACTACGCACAGTCCGAGACGGCACGTGCACCCGAGAGCGGCGGAGCCCGTATGGAGCGACTGAGACAGATCGGACGCTTGGACGCGCTGACGGACGAGGCGTGGCACGACGCGGACCTCGAACAGGCCGAGGGCACCGACGCCATCGACGCCGCCAACGCGGCCAACCGGCATCGTCTGTCCGAGGGCAGGATCAACTCGGATGTCTGGGTCGCCCTCGACCGTTACGAGTCGGACGCCGCCGTCCGGGCGTCGGCCCAGGGTCAGCCGTTCGTCGACGAGACCGGGGCGATCAAGTCCGACCTGAGCCCGGACGAGGTCGACGCCCTCCGTCGCTGGGCCGGGTCGCTGACGGCGCTCGGCGGTCTGACCAGGGACGACGTCGGTTGGATCAGCGCAGGCGCGGCGGACGTCATGAGGTGACGATTGCCGGGGCTCGTCGTGGGTAGCGGGAAAGGGTCGACCGAAGGAGGTTCCCATGGCCGTCACCGCTTTCCAGGACCTGCCGCTCGCTGATCGGGACCGTGCTTGGGACGGGGACGCGGCGGACAAGCGGGTGCGCAAGTGGGCGGACGCCACGGACGAGCCCGACGCGAAGTACCGGGACGCGCACGTATGGTACGACTCGGGGAACAAGGACCAGTTCGGGGCCTACAAGCTGCTGATCGCCGATGTTGTCGACGGCAGGCTGAAGGCCGTGCCCCGGGGCGTCATGGCCGCCGGGAACGTCATGCAGGGGGCCCGCGGCGGGGTCGACCTGCCCAAGCCGGACATCCCCCGGGTCAAGTCCCACCTGGCCAAGTACTACGCCAAGATGGGCGAGACCGCGCCCTGGGAGCGCGACCGCAGCTAGGCGAGCGAGCTCTCCAGGCGGGCGGACTCGCGCTCGGCGAGAGCGACCGCCACCCACATGCGCTCGATGTGCTGGCGGACCTGGAGCTCGCCCTGGGGGATCGGGTGGTCGGCCAGGAAGTCGACGACCCGCTCCGCCACCGAGCGGTCGTTGAGCGAGCGGATGCCGCTCACGAGCCGGGACAGGCTGTTGGCCGGGAACCGCTTCTCGATCTCGGACCAGTTCTCGGCCACGAACGCCCAGGCGGCCGGGCCGTTGTCCCGGTTGGCGATGGTGTCGCGCAGCAGGTAGGGCGCGTCCTGGGTGCGGACGTCGCCCGACAGGCTGAGCGCCAGCGTGCGGCCCAGGGCCACCGGGTCCCGGAAACGGGACAGGGCCCCACGCAGGCGCTCCCGATCCTGGGGGTTGTCGGTCGTCCGGAAGCGCTCGCTGAGCCGGTCGTGCAGGGCCACGTCGCCGAGGGTGGCCGAGACGGCCAGCGCGGGTGACGCCAGGCTGGGGTCGAGGCTCGGGCCGTGGGCCAGGAACTGCTCCAGCAGCTCGCCAGCGCGCCGGACCGCGACCTCGTCATCGGCCAGCAGGGCGGCCGCCTGCAGCAGCAGGCCGCGCAGGGTGCGGGTTCGGTCGTCCTCGCCGGGCCGGGCCTCGCTGCCCAGCTCGACCCGGACCGGGCCGACGAGCGCCGCCACCCGGGCGTGCAGCGCGGTGGCCGCCTCGCCCTGCGCCAGCCGGTCGATCTCGCCCAGACCGCCGACCACGCGCTCCCACACGGACAGGTCGCGCTCGTCGCCGTAGCGCTCCGCCAAGCCCACGAAGTCGGCCGCCGTGATCGACCCGGACAGGACCGCGGCGAAGGCGTCGTCGACCAGCGTGTAGCGCTCCAGCGGGCTCAGCGCGCTCAGGTTGTCGAGCAGGCCGTCCAGCAGCGCGCCCGTGTAGCGCACCCGGTAGAAGCCGTGCGCGCCCGCGTTGGCGTTGACCCAGCCGGGGGTGCCGGCGTCGAGCGCCAGAGTGGTGCTGGCCCCGTCGAGCAGGACCGGGCGGGGCTCGCCGCCGTCGCCGTCGTGGCGGACCACGACCGGCACGGACCAGCGCTCGGCGTCGGGCCCGCCCGCGTCACCAGCGGCCCCGTCGTCGAACGCGAAGCGTCGCTGGGCCAGCGTCACGCCCGACCCGCCGTCGAGGCCCACCGTGACCTCCGGGAAGCCGCCCTGGAAGATCCAGCTCTCGGCGATGCGCCGGACGGGCTCGCCGGTCTCGGCCTCGAGCGCGTCCCACAGGTCGGACGTCTCGGTGTTGCCGTACTGGTGACGGGCCATGTAGCGGCGGATGCCGGCCCGGAAGCGGTCGGCCCCCAGGTACTGCTCCAGCATGCGGACGACCGACGCCCCCTTCTCGTAGGTCAGCACGTCGAACATGCCATCGGCATCCTCGGGGGAGACGACCGGGTACTCGACCGGCCGGGTGGAGGCCAGGGCGTCGGTGTCGAACGCGGCCGAGCGGGCCAGCCCGAAGTCGACCCAGCGCTGCCACTCGGGGCGGAAGGCGTCGGTGCAGGTCATCTCCATGAACGTGGCGAACGCCTCGTTGAGCCAGATCCCGTTCCACCACTTCATGGTCACCAGGTCGCCGAACCACATGTGGGCGATCTCGTGGGCGATGACGTCCACCACGATCTGCAGCTCGGCCTGGGTGGCGAGCGCCGGGTCGACCAGCACGAGCCGCTCCCGGAAGGTGACGCAACCCAGGTTCTCCATGGCCCCGAAGGCGAAGTCGGGAATGGCCACGAGGTCGAGCTTGTCGCCCGGGTAGGCCATGCCGAACCAGTCGGTGAAGAAGCGCAGGGCGAAGGCCCCGACCTCCTGTGCGAACGAGGCCAGGTGCTCCTTGCCCGGCGGGTGGACGATGCGCAGCGGCTTGCCGTCCACGTCCACCGGGGCGCTCGCCACCAGCGGCCCCACCACGAACGCCACGAGGTAGGTCGACATGGGCATGGTGTCGGCGAAGCGCACCGCCACCTTCCCCTCGCCCGCCGGCTCCCGGCCGATCTCGCCCGCGTTGGAGACGGCCAGGAGGTCGTCGGGGACGACCAGGGTGACGCCGAAGACGGCCTTGGCGTCGGGCTCGTCCCAGCACGGGAAGGCGCGGCGGGCGTCGGTGGCCTCCATCTGGGTGGTGGCCAGGACCCGCTCGGCGCCGCTCTCGTCGGTGAACGTCGAGCGGTAGAAGCCGACCAGCTTGTCGTTGAGGATGCCGCGGAAGCGCAGGTGCAGCGAGGCCGGCCCGGCGGGCAGCTCGGACGGGAACGTGAGCGTGGCCCGCTCGGACTTCGTGTCGAGCGCCACGGTGGCGGCCAGCGGCTCGCCGTCGCCGACCTGGACGGTGGCCTCGTCGATCTCGATCTCGATCGAGTTGAGCACGACCTCGGCCGTGGGCGTCACGACCTCGACGGTGATCGTCTCCTCGCCGGCGAACGTGGCCGCGGCGAGGTCGGGCTCCAGCCGGAGGTCGTAGCGGCTGGGGATGACGTGGCGGGGGAGCCGGTAGGGGTTCTCGGACACGGTGACCCACCGTAGCGACAACTCCGTCGGCTGCGTTCGAACCTTTCCCGGGTTGCTAGCCTCGCCCGGATGACCACCGACGCCAGCCTCGACGTCGTGGGGATCGGCAACGCCCTCGTCGACGTGATCTCCCACGAGACCGACGAGTTCATCGCCGCCCACGGCCTCGTGAAGAGCGCCATGACCCTCATCGAGACCGACCGGGCGGAGGAGCTCTACGCCGCCATGGGGGTCGCGATCGAGATGTCCGGCGGCTCGGTCGCCAACACCGCCGCCGGGGTGGCGAGCTTCGGCGGTCGCACGGCCTACCTGGGTCGGGTCTACGACGACCAGCTGGGCGCGGTGTTCGCCCACGACATGAAGGCCCAGGGCGTCCACTTCGCCAACCCGCCCGTCCACGACGGCCCGCCCACGGGGCGCAGCCTCATCGTGGTCACGCCCGACGCCCACCGCACGATGAACACCTACCTGGGGGCGTCCGCGTTCTTCTGCCCGGACGACGTCGATGCCGACATCATCCGCAGCGCCCAGGTCACGATCCTGGAGGGCTACCTGTTCGACCGCCCCGAGTCCCAGGACGCCTACTGGACCGCCTCCAAGTACGCGAGCGACGCGGGCCGCAAGGTCGCACTGACCCTGTCGGACCTGTTCTGCGTCGAGCGCCACCGCGACGGCTTCCTGCCGCTGGTGCGTGAGCGGGTCGACATCCTGTTCGCCAACGAGGCCGAGGCCTGCGCTCTGTGGGGCTGCGACGAGGTCGGCGCCGCGGTCGAGCGGGCCCGGGCCGAGGTGGCCGTGGCCTGCATCACGCTGTCGGAGAAGGGCTCGGTGGTGGTGGCCGGGGCCGAGACCTACGAGATCCCCGCCCATCAGGTGACCGTGGTGGACACCACCGGCGCCGGCGACCTCTACGCCTCCGGGTTCCTCTACGGCTTCACGAACGGGATGTCGCTGCCGCGCTGCGGCGAGCTGGGCTCGCTGGCTGCGGCCGAGGTCATCAGCCACCTCGGCGCCCGGCCGGAGATCAGCCTGGCGACCCTGTTGGAGGGGTAGGGGCGGCGGACCTCCCGCCGGCGAGGGCGACGAGGCCGGCGATGATCAGGGCGACACCCGCCAGGGTGGTGCCCCCGAAGCGCTCGCCGACCACCACCACGCCGAGGACGGCGGCCGTGGCCGGCTCGGCCAGCGTCAGCGTGCCTGCGGTGGCCACGCCCACCCCCAGCAGGCCCCGGCCGAACAGGACGTAGGCGAGGGCGACGGTCGCGACCCCCAGCCAGACGACGACGGCCACGCCGCCCGGGGTGGCCAGCGGGCCGAGCCCGGCCACCAGCCCCACCGGGACCAGCAGCACCGCGGCCGTGGTGAACACCCGGGCGGTGACCGCGTCGGGCGGCCAGCCCCGGTCGAGGACCAGCTTGGAGGCCAGCACGTAGCAGGCGTAGGCCAGCCCGGCGCCGAGCGCCAGGGCGATGCCCAGGGGATCGACGTCGTCGCGGTTGCCGGTGCCGACCAGCAGGGCGGTGCCGGCCAGGGCCAGGGCGGTGGCGACCAGCCAGCGCCGTCCGGGCCGCTCGCGTCGCACCACCCGCCCGAGGATGCCCGCGAAGACGGGCGAGCTGCCGATGCCCACCACCGTGCCGATGGCGACGCCCGTCCGGGCCACGCCCCCGAAGAACAGCGGCTGGTAGGCGGCCATGGCCACCGCGGCCGCGCCGAGGCCCGCCAGGTCGGCCGCCGCCAGCGGGCGTCCCGGGCCGCCGCCGAGCCCTGGGCCGCGGCGCAGCGCCAGGATCCCCAGCAGCAGCACGC
>JBKPRS010000490.1:0-10631 GCA_046734695.1 Actinomycetota bacterium
GGACCGGCCCAGCGCAGCCGCCGCCCTCGACGACTGGTTCGCCGCGGCCGACGCCCGGCGGGGCGAGCTCGACGGCGCCTTGGCGTCCGCCCGCGGGAGCATGCAGCGCCGGGCCGAGGGCCGCGGGCTGTGGAGCGCGCTGCGGGCCAAGGCGGGCGCCCGCAAGCTGGACGAGCACGCCGAGGTGGCGGCGGCCATCGACGCCGCCCGCGAGGAGCTGTGGCGGGCGCCCTGCGACCTCGACGCGGCGGAGGCTGCGCTGACGAGGCTGGCGGCCGCGCTGCAAGCCGGCCCCGGAGGGACGAGATGACCGTGACCGAGACCGCCTGTGGTCGCCCCGGCTGCGCCGGCAACATCGTCGACGGCTACTGCGACACCTGTGGCCTGGCGCCGGCCAAGGGCGGGGTGTCGGCGTCGACCGTCCGCGCCAGCCAGAGCGGCGTCGTCACGCCGTCGGGCCGGGTGTCCGGGCGGGTGGACGTGTCCCGGCTCACCACCCGCAGCCGCCAGTCCGGCAGCACCGGCTCGACCAGCCGCCGCAGCCGGATCGGCGCCGGCGTGGTCGACATCGCCCCGATCGCCACGGTCGACCCGGCCACGGTGGTCATGGCCGACCCCAGCGTCCCCGAGGGCCGGCGCTTCTGCACCCGCTGCGACAGTCCCGTGGGCCGGGGGAAGAACGGCCAGCCCGGGCGCACGTCCGGGTTCTGCCCGCAGTGCGGCGCCAAGTTCGACTTCGCCGCCAAGCTGGTGGCGGGCGAGCTCGTGGCCGGCCAGTACGAGGTGGCCGGGGCCCTGGCCCACGGCGGCCTCGGCTGGATCTACCTGGCGCGCGACCGCAACGTGTCGGGCCGCTGGTGCGTGCTCAAGGGCCTGCTGGACACCGCCGATCCCGCGGCCGCCGAGGCCGCGGTGGCCGAGCGCCGCTTCCTGGCCGAGGTGTCGCATCCCGCCATCGTCGAGATCTTCAACTTCGTCAACCACAACGGCCAGGGCTACATCGTCATGGAGTACGTCGGCGGGCCCAGCATCAAGCAGCTGGCCAAGCGCCGCCGGGATGCCGGGGACGGGCCGATGCCGGTCCCCGAGGCCGCGGCCTACATGATGGCCGTGCTGCCCGCCCTCGGGTACCTGCACGACCAGGGCCTGGTGTACTGCGACTTCAAGCCGGACAACGTCATCCACGAGGGCGACGCGGTGAAGCTCATCGACATGGGCGGGGTCCGGCGCCTCGACGATCCCGACGCCGCCATCTTCGGCACCGTCGGCTACCAGGCCCCCGAGGTGCCGAGGACCGGGCCGACGGTGGCGAGCGACCTCTACACGGTCGGCCGGTCCCTGGCCGTGCTGATCCTGGACTGGCCGGGCTGGCAGGGGGCGGACAAGGAGCGGCTGCCGGAGCGGACGGCGCACGACATCCTCGTCGAGCACGACGGCCTGTGGCGCTTCCTGGTGCGGGCCTGCGCGCATGCCCCGGCCGAGCGCTTCGCCGACGCCGAGGAGATGGCCGAGGCGCTCCACGGGGTGCTGTGCCAGGTGGCGGCGGCCAGCGACGGCCTGCCCCGGCCCCGCACCAGCACCCGGTACAGCCCGCCCCGGTCCCGCCTCGACGGGTCGGGCTGGCGCACGCTGCCCAGCCCGCTGCTGCCGAACCACCCCCGGCTCGCCAACCGGGTGGCCGGCGTGGCCGACACCGATCCCGACGCAGCCGTCCGCCTGGTCGGCCCGGACGAGGAGCTGAGCTGGGCCGACCTCGCGGCGGTGGGCCGGGCGCACTGCGAGCGGGGCGACACCAAGTCGGCGGACAGCACGATCGGCCGGCTCGATCCGCTCAGCGAGGAGGCCACGGCCGAGGGCGTGTCGTCGATCCTCGAGAACGTCCGGTCCTACCTGCACGGCGTGTCCGCCCTGGCCGCCGGTGATCCGGCCCGGGCCTCGGGCCTGCTGGCCGACGCCTACGCCACCGCGCCGGGCGAGTCCGCGTGCGCGCTGGCCTACGCGGCGGCGCTGGTCCGGAGGGCGGACCCCGAGCACCTGCCCGAGGCCGCGGACCTCTACGAGCAGGTGGCGATGACAGACCCGTCGTGGGGCCAGGCCGTGGCCGGGCTGGCCGACACGCTCAAGGCCCTGGGCCGGCCCGCGGACGCCGCCCAGGTGCTGACGGCCATCCCCGCCGGCCACCCGTTGCGCACCGAGGCGCTGACGCGGGCGTGCCGGGCCATGGAGGAGGGCACGTGGGACCCGGTGGTCGCGGCGGCCGCGGGCGATGCGGTCCGGGCGGCGGACGACGACAGCCGGGGCGCGGCCGACGCCGAGCTGGCCGCGGCGCTGTACAGCGCGGCGCTGGCCGCCCTGGCCCGGGGCGAGCAGGTGGGCGACGTCGCCGGGCAGCCCGGCACCCCCAAGATCCTGGCCGAGCGGGCCGAGGAGGCGCTGCTCGACCTGGCCGACGCGACGGCCAACCCGGCGCGGCGCCACGAGCTGCTGGACGCCGCGGCACGTACCCGTCCCTGGAGCGTCTGGTGAGCACGACGGTGACCGAAACCTCCTCCTGCCCGGCCTGCGGCGAGGACCTCGTCCCCGGCGCCCGCTTCTGCGAGGCGTGCGGAGCCGCGACCGGGGCGGTGCCCGAAGCACCCAGCGGCGAGGACCCGGCCGACCTCGATGCCGCGGAGCACGGGGACGAGGCCGAAGGCGAGGAGCCGGGCGCGGCGGCCTGCGTGCGCTGCGGGGCGTCGATCGACGCCGACGGCTACTGCACGAGCTGCGGGCACCGGGCGCTGGAGCCAGTGGACGTCAGCGACGGCCACACCCTGGCCTTCGCCACCCACCGGGGCCGCCGCCACAACCGCAACGAGGACGCGGGCGCGCTGGCCACGACCGCCGAGGGATGGCCGGTGCTGATCGTCTCGGACGGCGTGTCGGCCAGCCCCAACCCCCACCTGGCGTCGGCCGCAGCGGTGGCCGCGGTGGCCGAGCGACTGGGCGGGCGACCCTTCACCGGCCCCGCCGATCTGGACGAGGCCGTGGCCGAAGCCCACGCGGCCGCGGTCGAGATCCCGGGGGACGGCGATCCCAACTGGCCCGAGGACGGCACCCATCCCGCCTGCACGCTGGTGGTGACCGTGGTGGCAGGCAACGAGGTCCACGTGGCCAACGTGGGTGACGCCCGGGCCTACGTCCTGCGGGGAGATCCCGAGGCCCCCGGCGGCTGGGCCGCCCTCCAGCTCTCGAGCGACGACAGCATGGCGGCGGCTGCGGTGGCGGCGGGCGCCGATCCGTCGGACGCGCTGGAAGGGCCGGCCGGCCACGCCATCACCGCGTGGCTGGGCGCCGACGCGCCGGTGGTCGAGCCCCACCTGGGGGTGGCGACGGTCGAGGCCGGCGACCTGGTGCTGGCCTGCAGCGACGGGCTGTGGAACTACGCGCCGACCGATGCCGCCATCGGCGAGCTGGCGGGCACGATGTTGCCCGGGCCCGGCGAGCCGGTGCCCCTCGCCGAGGTGTGCGAGCGGCTGGTGATGTGGGCGGTCGACTCGGGCGGCATGGACAACATCTGCGTGGCACTCACGGGCACAACGGAGGAAGCAGCGACGTGACGATGACGGATGGGGGCGGGGGCGCCCCGTTCTCGGCGGAGACGTACCAGAACCAGTTCCTGTCAGCGGGCGCCGACGTCGTGGACGCGGTGGTGACCGTGGCCGCGGCCGCCGACCCCGGCGCGGGCGCGGCGACGACGCGGTCCCAGGACCGGGCCGAGATCGTGGTGGTGGACTGCAGCGGGTCGATGGGCTCGGGGCGCAAGATGGAGGCGGCCAAGGCCGCAGCTGCGGCGGCCGTGGACGTCATCGACGATGGCGTGGCGTTCGCCATCATCGCCGGCGACCACGAGGCCAAGCTGCTGTGGCCGACGGACGGCCGGTCCTTCGGCACCGCGGGCATGGCGGACCGTGCCGCGGCCAAGGCCGCCGTCGCCAACCTGGAGGCCGCCGGCGGCACGGCCATCGGCACCTGGCTCGACCTGGCCCGGCGGCTGTTCGCCAACTCCAGCGCGCAGGCCCGCCACGCCATCCTCCTGACCGACGGGCGCAACGAGCACCAGCAGCCCTACGAGTTGACCGCGGCGATCGAGGCCTGCCGCGGCCTGTTCCAGTGCGACTGCCGCGGCGTGGGCGTGGACTGGGAGGTGGACGAGCTGCGCAGCGTCGCGACCGCGCTGCTGGGGACCGTGGACATCGTGGCCGACCCCGCCGAGCTGGCCGCCGACTTCGAGGCCATGATCACCTCCAGCCAGTCCCGCTCGCTGCCGTCGGTGAGCCTGCGGCTGTGGGCGCCGCAGGGGGCGCTGGTCGAGTCGGTGCGCCAGGTGGCGCCCGAGGTCCTCGATCTGACGGCCACGGCCGCGCCTTCGGGCCCGCTGGCCCGCGACTTCCTGCTGGGCGGCTGGTCGCCGGGGGAGACCCGGGACTACCACCTGCGCATCAAGGTGACCCCGGGCGGCGTCGGCGACGAGATGCTGGCGGGCCGGGTCAGCCTGGTCCTGTCCGACGGCACCGTCGCCACCCAGGCGTTGATCAAGGCCACGTGGACCGACGACGCCGAGCTGTCGACCCGCATGGACCGCCACGTGGCCCACTACACCGGGCAGGAGGAGCTGGCCAACGCCATCCAGGAGGGTGTGGCCGCGGCCAAGGCGGGCGACCAGAAGACGGCCACGGTCAAGCTGGGCCGGGCGGTGCAGCTGGCCGCCGAGTCGGGGCACGACGACACGATGCGGCTGCTGCGCGAGGTCGTCGAGGTCGACAACGCAGAGACCGGCACGGTGCGGCTCAAGGCCGGCGCCGAGAAGGCGGCGGAGATGACGCTCGACACCCGCTCCACCCGCACGGTCCGGCTCGGCAAGCCCGAGGCCGCGCCCGCCGCGCCCGCCGCGCCCGCCGAGGCGCCGGACGGCGGGCAGGCCGAGGGCGAGCAGCCGGAGGCGGGCAGATGACCGCCACGTGCCCCGCCGGCCACATCTCGCTGACCGACGACTACTGCGACACGTGCGGGGCGCTGATCTCGGCCGCGCCCACCACGCCGCCTCCGTCCGAGGCGCCCGCAGCGCCGCCCCCGCCCCCCGAGCCTCCCCAGCCCACCACGGTCGAGTGCCCCAACTGCGGCGACCCGGTCGACGGCCAGTTCTGCGAGTCGTGCGGCTTCGACGTGGTCGCGGGCAAGCCCGCCGCGACCGGGGCGGCGGTCACGCTGACCGTGGGGGCCGACCGCGACCACTGGGACCGCATGGTGGGCTCGGGCGAGCCCGCCTTCCCGGACGTGGCGCCCACGCTGACGTTCGAGCTGACCGGCGACCACGCCACGTTGGGTCGGGTGCGGCCGGGCCGGGCCCAGGACGTCGACCTCGGGCTGTCGGGCGCGTCGGCCGATCCCGCGGTGAGCGCGCACCAGTGCGAGTTCACGCGCGACCCGGAGAGCGGTGCCTGGTCGGTGCGCGACAGCGGCAGCTCCAACGGCACGTGGGTCAACGACGCGGACGAGCCGCTGGCCGCGGGTCAGGCCCACACATTGGCCGCCGGTGACAGGATTTTCGTCGGCGCCTGGACCTGTCTCACCGTCAGCATGGGCTAGGTTCACCCCCGGCTGGTTCGACTCGGGGGGGACGGATGGGGCTCGGGAGGGCGCGGCGGTGCCGTACGGCACTGGCCGCAGTGGTTCTGACGGCCGCGGCGTGCAACGGGCTCACCGTGGACCAGCGCGGCGTCTACACGTCCGGCCCCACGACGACGATCACCGGTGAGGTCACCGTGAACGACGGCGAGACGCTCGTGTCGCTGACGGTCAACGGGATCGACGCCACCATCGACGGCGGGCACTACCGGGCCGAGGTCCCCCTCGACGGCGACGCGATCTTCACCGACGTCGTCGTGGAGGCGCACTACTCGTCGGGCGAGGTCCTGCGCGAGCGCCGCACCGTCGTCTTCGGCGACGGCCAGACCGCCGAGGTGCTGCCCCCGGGCGCCACGCTGTCCGACGCGGTGGGGCTCCGGGTCAACGAGCGCTCGTTCACCAAGCTGGGCCCGGTCGTGAAGTCGCTGACCACGTTCGACCCCGGCGCGGTGGCGCCGCCGGGCTCGGTCTTCCTCGACGAGTGCGTCACCAAGATCATCCTGTGCACGGTGTACGTGAAGGCGTCCACCGCCGCGCCCCCCGCCATCGCCGGCTTCGACGTGGCCCTCGACAGCAACCAGGGCAACGTGCGCGCGGTCGTCACGCTCCACAACCTGCGCGTGCCGATCGCCATCGCGGCCCGAGTCGTGGGGGCGCCGGTCAACTGCACGATGAACGTCGACGCCGCCGGGGTCACCATCGACGGCCGGTACCTGCTGGGCCAGGATCCCGTCGACCCGCACCTCCTGGACGTGAACCTGGTGGGCGCGACCCCTACGGTCACGCTGACCGGAGTGACCCACGACTTCGTGGGCGGCGTGTGCTCGGTGCCGGGCATCGAGCAGATCGTCGGCCTGTTCCTGCCCGACGTGGAGCAGACGATGCGCACCGCGCTCACCTCGCTGCTCGGCGACCCCGACGGTGCGGGACCGGTCGACGCGCCGGTGGCCGAGGCCGTCGAGGGCGCCCTGGCGAAGCTCAACCTGGCCGGCGACATCGGCGGGTCGCTGGGCCTGACGCTCGACTCGACGCTGCAGTCCGTGGACGTGGACCCCGCCGGCATCGGCCTGCGAGCCACCGGGGCGTTCACCGCCGCGGCGGTGGCGCCCGAGGCGCCCGATCTCACCGGCTCGGTGGGCTTCCCCGGCGACGCGCTCGGCCCGCTGCCCACCGCCAGCCCGGGCGGGCGGCCGTTCGACGTCGCCGTCGGGGCGTCGGCTTCCAGCTTCAACCAGCTGCTGGCGGGGGAGACCGAGCGGGGCCTGCTCAACGTGGACGTGACCAGCCTCGGCGGCGTGCCGCTGTCGCTGAAGGTCCTGTACGACCTCGTGGGCGCAGGCGGCCTGGTCACCCAGGACCGCCCGCTCGCCATCGCCCTGCGCCCGGAGGTGGCGCCGATCGTGACGACCGGCCCGGGCCCGGGGGGCGCGCTGGGAGAGCTGGTGTTGCACGGCTACCGTGCGACGATCCGCACGACCGACGACAACGCCGTGTTCCTGGAGCTGGTGCTCGACTTCCGCACCGGGGTGGGGCTGGAGCTCAGCGACGGCGGGCTGGGCTTCACGTTCGACCCGCCGGCGGCGGAGGACCTGGCCGTCACCGTCACCCAGAACCCCAACCACCTGCCCGACGCGCTGGTCACCGGCGTGTTCGGCCAGGTGACGCCGCAGGTCTTCGCGTCGGTGCAGGACGTGCTGCCCCACTTCCCCCTCCCCGGGTTCGCCGGGATGGGCCTGGCTCCGGTCGAGATCGGCCGGGTGTCGTCGGGCTTCGTCCTCTTCGCCGACCTGGTTCCGGCGGCCGCCTAGCTGGTTCTCAGAGACCCACCACCGCCCGAGGCCCGGTCCAACGACGTGCCGGGCCTTGGTGCGGGTGCGCCTACCTACACGGGCTCGCCGTCGACGGTGATCCTGACCCGGTCGGGGTAGAACGACACGAGCCCGGCGATGCGCTCGCTCTCGGGCAGCGGCGTCGGGTAGGACCAGGCCACGTCGGCGACCTCCTCGGCGCCGGCGTCGGGGCGGCCGTTGAAGTGCTCGGTCGTGCCCTTGTAGGGGCAGCGTGTGACGGTGTCGGACGGCGCCAGCAGGTCCATGCGCACGTCGACACGCGGCAGGTACCAGCGGGTGGGCAGCCCGGTCTCGAACAGCGCGTGGGCGTGGGTGGTGCGGGCCAGCTCGACGTCGCCCAGGCTCACGACGACCTCCCGGGACGAGGGCAGCACGTCGATGCGGGTGTACGGGCTGCGTACGTGGGTGAAGACCTGCTCGTCCTCCTCGAACCAGGCGTCCATCGCGCCCCAGTCGAGGCGGACGTGGTCGCGCAGGTCCTCCAGCGGGCTGTCGGCGTAGCGCACCGCGGCCCCCGCCGCGTCGGCGTGGCCGGTGCGCACGGTCAGCACCTCGCCGTCGCCCCGGCTGGGGGAGTGGGCGGTCTTGCCGGTGGGGACCAGCTCGGCCCGGACGTCGGCCGCGGGGATGTAGTAGGTGGGGTAGTAGGGGACCTCCCACACGAGCAGGGGATGGATGGTGTCGGCCACCACCTCGCCCCCGAGGAACGCCCGCACCCGCTTGGCGCTGGGCTCGACCCGAACACGTCCTCGCTGTTCAGTCATGCCCGGGGCAACCACCCCGGCCACCGGGGGATTCCCTGACACGTCTGTCAGGCTGCATGATGTCGGCATGGTCGACCGGACTGGTGTGGCGCGACGCCCCTGCGAGGCGACCGGCGCTGGGTTGCGCCGCCGGTTCCCCGGGCTGCCCCGGACGGCCCTGGTCGCCGCCATGACCGTCGGCGCGATCGTCGGGCTCGCCGTCGGTGCCTTCGCCACCGGCCCAGCGTTCGAGGGACTATGACGTCACCCGAGGTCAAGCTCGCCCAGGGACCGCTGGAGGCCACGTTCCTGCCGGAGCTGGGGATGCTGGGCGTCTCGCTGCGCCACCGGGGCGACGAGCTGCTGGCCCTGCCCGGCGGCCTCGACGGCTACCGGTCCGGCGCGGTGACGGGGCTGCCGCTGCTGGCGCCGTGGGCCAATCGGCTGGCGGAGCGCCGCTACGAGGTCGACGGCGTCGTGGTCGACCTGGCCGGGCTGGACCTGCACACCGACGACAACGGCCTGCCGATCCACGGCACGATGACGGCCCGGCCCGAGTGGGAAGTGCTCCGGGCCGAACCCGCCGCCCTGGTCGCCCGGTTCGACTTCGGCGCCCACCCGGACCTGCTGGCCTCGTTCCCCTTCCCGCACACGCTGGAGATCGCGGTCGCGCTGTCCGAGTCGGCGCTGGCGGTGTCCACCACCGTGTCCGCCACGGGCGAGCGGGCCGTCCCGGTCGCGTTCGGCTACCACCCGTACCTTCGTCTACCGGGCGTGGCCCGGTCCGGCGTGAGCCTGTCCCTGCCGGACCGCCGGCACCTGGCCCTCGACTCGGGCGGCCTGCCGACCGGAGAGGCCGAGGAAGAGCCGGCCGAAAACCTCCCCATCGGGGAGCGCACGTTCGACGACCACTACGCCCTCGGCGACGATCGCCGCATGGCGCTGACCGGAGGCGGGCGGCGGGTCGTGCTGGAGCCGGGCGACGGCTACCCCTACGGGCAGGTCTTCGCTCCGCCGGGGGCCGAGTTCGCGTGCCTGGAGCCGATGACCGCTCCTGTCAACGCCCTCCTGGACGGCGGCTACCCGCGGGTGACCCCCGGTTCCCCGTTCACCGCCGGCTTCCGCCTGCGGGTGGAGGACGCCGCGTAATTCACGTCGCCCGCCCGGTGGTGCGCGGCCATCCTGGCGGCCGTGCCCGCGCCCGAGGACTTCGACCGCTGCGTGGCCCAGCTCGTTGACCCCGTCCGCGCCCGGTCGGCGTACTGGACCCTGGTGGCTGGCGGCCCGGCCGCGCTGCCCGCCGTGCGGGCGGGCCTCGGGCACGAGAGCGCCGCGGTGCGGGCGCAGTGCGCCGAGGCCCTCGACCGGCTGGTGGACGAGGAGTCCTACCCGCTGCTGGTGGCCTGCCTCGCCGACCCCGAGCCGCGGGTCCGGGTCAACGCCTTGCACGCCCTCGCCTGCGACCGTTGCAAGCAGTCCGCCGCGTGCCGGCCGGACCGGGCTGCGGTGCTGCCGCCCGCCGTCCGCTGCCTGCGCCACGACCCCGACAAGTATGTTCGGGCCATGGCGGTCGAGGTCGTCGGCCACTGGGCGCACAGCGATGAATCGGCGACCGCCGCCCTGGTCGAGGCCTGCGAGCGCGACCCCGAGCCGATGGTCCGCAAGAAGGCGGGGTGGTACGCCCCCGGCGGGCCCATCTACCGGCGCACCGCCCCGGGTTAGCCTGACGGCGCGTAGCACGCCACCTGAGGGGGATCAGATGGACGACCATGCGGGCGGTCCGCGCCGGGTCGGCTTCCTGGCCGACACCCACAGCGCCAAGGCGGACGGGAGCGATCTGCCCGACGAAGTCCTGGCGGTGTTCGCCGGGGTGGACCTGGTGGTGCACCTGGGCGACATCGGCCGCAAGGGGATCCTCGACCGGCTGCTCGGCATCGCGCCGGTCCTCGTCCCCGTGGGGGACAACAAGGGCTACGTCCCCTGGCAGGAGGGCGGGGCCGAGAGCTCCGAGACGCCGGTGCGGGTGATCACCTCTGGTCCGCACACCGTCGGGCTCACGTTCAACCTGGCCCAGCCCGACCGCAAGATCGTGGTGGGCGACGAGGTCGACTTCGGAGACGAGCCGCTGGCCAAGCTGCTGCAGCGGCGGTTCAAGACCGCGGTCGGCGCCGTGGCCTTCGGCGGCACCCACCGCCCGATGGAGCTGAGCCACGAGGGCGTGCTGTTCTTCAACCCCGGCAGCCCCAACCTGCCCATGCCGGGCGCGCCGGGCGCGGTGGCGGTGCTCGACCTGGTACGCGACGTCCCCGGCGTCGACCTCGTCACGATCGCCCCGTCCGGATGAGCGTCCCGGCGCCGCGCTGGCTGGGCG
>JBKPRS010000491.1:0-4963 GCA_046734695.1 Actinomycetota bacterium
CGAGCTCCTGCATGCGGTCGACGAGCTGGACGAACTGGGTCATCAGCTCGTCGGCGCTGGCAGAGTCGCTGTTGGCGTCGAGCTCGTCGGCCTGCGTCGAGATGTCCTTCATGCCGTCGCAGAACGCCTCTTTGCTGCCGCTGGCACTGTCGTCGCCGCAACCGGCGAGACCGAGCAACATCAGCGGGGCGATGACCAGCCCGGCGCCCCGCAGGACGCGGGAGCGGGTGGTGGTGGTGGTTGACACGATTCCTCCGTTGGATCGCTGTCGGATCGGCATGACCTCGACACGGCTCCGCACGGGAGCCATCGGGGTCAGCCCCGGTGCCAGGGCCTGCCGGCTGGGGATCTCGAGGGCGGGCTGTCGCCGGCGGGCCTTCGGGCATGGATCCGGGCGAGGACAGTCATGTCATCGGCCGAGGCCGCGCGCTGGTCGATGTCACCACGGGTCACCGTACGAGCACCACCAGCGTGATCGCCAGGCAAACGCCGGCCGCGGCCGCCAGACCGATCCACAGCAGCCGGCGGAGCTCCGCCTCGTGCTGGATGTCGTCGGCCCGGGCGTCGAACCTGGTCTGCACGGCCGCCTCGAACGCCGCGTAGCGCTGGACCAGATCCCCGCGCGGCACCATCTCGGTCACCTCGATGAGCGGGATCGGCTCACCCTGTACCGAGGCCTGGACCAGCGAGGAGAGCTCGCTCATCGAGCTCGTGTCCGCCAGCTCGGCCGCCGCATCCGAGTAGTCGCTGACGTCTGCCAGCCGCGTCAGCTCGACCTCGTTGGACATCAGCGCGGCGTTGTCCCGCGCGACCGGCGTGATCTCGTCGGGCGTGTCCAGGGCCCCGCCCTCGCTGGCGCCGGCCAGCACGAGCTCGCGCCCGAGCCGCGTCACCAGGTCGCGCTGGTCTGAGGCGAGGTTCAGCATCTGGGCGCCCTGCCGCAGGCCGGTGTCGTCGATCTCCAGCACCAGGGCATCGCCGGCCGCCGCCAGCGCATCGAGCTGGCCGGTGTACCCGGTGTAGATCGGATCGTCGACCACGGCCCGCTGGCTCATGTCGCGGGGCCCGGTCCACGTGGCGACGCGCTGGCGCAGGTCCGCGAGCGGGGCGTCGAGGTCGCTCAGCACCGGCGTGTAGACCTCGGTGAGAGCGCCACCGGCGCGCTCGACCTCGGAGCGGAACGCGGCCAGGGCCTCGTCGGTCGCCCCGGTCGCCTCTTCCAGCGAGTCGACGCCCACGTCCACGAAGTCCTCGCTCCCGAGGAGATACAACGCCGAGTACGCCCTCTCGGCCTGGAGGGCGGCGATCAGATCATCGGCCTTGCCCAACCCGCCGGCCGTGGCGACGTCCCGGCGGGCGCTCGCCAGGTCGTCGAACGCGCCGATGGCGGCGACGACGGCGAAGGCGGCCGCCACCAGCAGCATGGCGAGCAGCACCCCTCCGATCACCAGCGGCGCCCGGGACACCGGACGCGGCGACGCCGGGGGGCCCGGCAGTAAGGCCGGTTGGTCGTGCGGCACGGACAAGCGCGTGACCCTATCCGTGCCCCGGTGCCGGCTGGGATCGCCGCGTCATCGCCGCAGACCAGCCGGCCCCCGCCAGCAACGCCACCGCCAGGACGGCTCCCAGCACCGCCGAGGTCCGCACGGCCGGTCGGCCGGCCGCCAGAGTCGCGCCCATCGCGCACCCCCCAATACGACACTCCCCAGAAACCGGCCACACAGTAGTCGGACCGGTACAGGATCGACGCCGCGGTCAGTCGTCGTCGGGGATGGTGCCGTCCTCGTCCGGCACCACCAGGTCCCAGCGGTCGAGGCAGTCCTCGCAGCGGTAGACGACCAGGTCGCCGGGCTGCCAGCCGCCCTCCTCCGGCGGGTGGGAGAGGAGGTGGGCTCGGCCGCCGCAGTCGATGCAGGTGATGACCGGATCGACCTCCATGGGGCGACGCTACGCCCGGCGGTCCCGCTGGTGCTCGCCGAAGCGGGCGACGCCGGCGCCGAAGTCGTCCGACAGGATGACCTCGCGCCCCAGCCGGTCCTCGTTGGCCAGCGCCTCCGCCACGTCGAGCCCGAGCCCGTCGAACATGGCCCGCCGGTCGCTGACCACACAGCGCCAGGGTTGGGCGGCGATGTGCTCGGCCAGCTCGGTGGCCGCGGCCAGGGCCGTGCCTGCGGGCACCAGCCGGTCGACGAAGCCGAGGCGCTCGGCCTCGGCTGCGTCGAGCTCGCGCCCGGTGAGGATGAGGTCGAGAGCGCGGCCGAGGCCCACGATCCGGGGCAGGCGATAGGTGCCGCCGTCCACCAGTGGCACGCCCCAGCGCCGTTCCAGGCAGCCGAAGCGGGCGGTGTCCCCGGCGACCCGCAGGTCGCACCAGGCGGCCAGCTCCATCCCGCCGGCCACACACCAGCCCTCGATGGCCGCGATCACGGGCTTGGACAGGGCCAGCCGCGTCGGCCCGAGCGGGCCGCTGTCGCGCAGCTTTGGCAGGTCCTTGAGGTTGGCGCCCGCGCAGAACGCGGCGGCGTCGCCGGTCAGGACCGCCACCCGGGCCGCGTCGTCGTAGTCGAAGGCCACGAACTCGTCGTGCAAGCGCTGCGCCGTCCTGGAGTCGATGGCGTTGCGGACCTTGGGCTGGCCGATGCTGATCACCCGCACGTGCTCGCTCATGGCGACCAGGTTGCCATTACCCTCCGGCGATGCGCGTCGTGGCGGGCTCGGCCCGGGGCCGCACGCTGGTGGCGCCGCCCGGGGCCCGGACCCGACCGACCACCGACCGCGTGCGCGAGGCGATCTTCAACGCGCTGGGGAGCCGGGGCGGGGTGGAGGGCGAGCCGGTGGTGGACCTGTTCGCGGGCAGCGGCGCTCTCGGCGTCGAGGCACTGTCGCGGGGCGCGGCCCACGCCACGTTCGTGGACAGCGACCGCGCCGCCCGCCACGCCATCCGGCGCAACGTGGAGTCCTGCGGCTTCGCCGACCGGGCCAGCATCGTGGGCGCCCCGGTCGAGCGCTGGCTGGCGGGCCTGCCCGCGGGCACCCGCTTCACGGTGGCGTTCTGCGACCCGCCCTACGCGTTCGCCGGCTGGCCCGCGCTGCTGGAGGCCGTGCCGGCCGACCTGGTGGTGGCCGAGTCGGACCGTCCGATCCCGCTTCCCGCCGGGTGGGAGCTCGTGCGGGACGCTCGCTACGGCGGGACGTGGGTGGGCTTCGCCCAGCCCGCCACGCCGGGTGGTTCCGGGTTCGGCTCAGCGTGAGAGCTACCTTGTGCGATGTGACCACCGTTCTCTATCCCGGGTCGTTCGATCCGATCCACAACGGCCACATCGAGATCATCGAGGTGGCGGCGCGACTGTTCGACGACGTGGTGGTGGCCACGGTCCGCAACCCCCAGAAGGGCGAGCCCCTGTTCACGCTGGAGGAGCGCCAGGACCTGATCGCGGACGCCACCGCCCACCTGGACAACGTCCGCATCACCTCGTTCTCCAGCCTGACGGTCGACCTGGCACGCGAGGTGGGAGCCGACTTCATCGTCAAAGGGCTGCGGGTGGTGACCGACTTCGACTCCGAGCTGATGATGGCCCAGATGAACCGGGAGGTCTCGGGGGTCGTCACCATGTTCCTGCCCTCGGCGCCCGAGCACTGCTTCATCGCGTCCCGCCTGATCCGGGAGATCGCCCGCTTCGGCGGGGACGTGAGCTCGATGGTGCCGGCCGGGGTGGCCAAGCTGCTGGCGACGAAGTACGGAGAGCCATCCGGTGGATGACCAGGACAGCTCCTTCGAGCACAACTTCGATGCCCGGGTGGCGGAGCGGGCGCCCGGCGGCGACGTCGAGGCCATCCTCCACGAGCTGCACGCGCTGATCGACGGGGCCCGCCCCGCGCCGCTGTCCACGCAGGTCAAGATCGACCGGGACGAAGTGCTCGACCTGCTCGACCACGCCATCGAGCGGTTGCCGGACGAGGTGCGGGCGTCGCGCTGGCTGCTCAAGGAGCGCGACGAGTTCCTGGAGCGCACCCAGCGGGAGGCGGACGACATCCTCGCCGCGGCCCGGGGCCAGGCCGAGCGCATGGTGCAGCGCTCCGAGGTGATGAAGGCGGCCGAGGCCAAGGCCCGCCGCATCGTGGAGAACGCCCGCGCCGAGGCGTCGCGCCAGCGCAACGAGGCCGACGACTTCTGCGACAAGCGGTTGGCCCAGATGGAGACGGTGCTGGAGAAGACGATGTCGATCATCTCCTCCGGGCGGGCCAAGCTGCGCGGGCCCGCGGGCGAGGGCCTTCCCCCGGCCGCGCCGGCCCGGGCCGGGGTCAACGGCCACGACCCGCCCGAGCGCGACGCCGACGACCCCGAGGCGGACCCCAGGTTCTTCGATCAGGACCGCCAGTAACCTGGGTGGGTGGGCCGCCCACCTTTCCTCATCCCCATGGCCGAGCTGGTCCGCCATCCGGGGGCCCAGCAGCGGATCGTGGCGACCGGACCGCTGGCGGACGTGGCCCTGTCCAGCGCCCGGCTGACCGGTGACGACGTGACCGTCGACGTGACGGTGGAGTCCCAGGGCGAGACCGTCACCGTGACCGGCACGGCGCGGGGCCGCTGGGTGGGGGAGTGCCGCCGCTGCCTGGAGACGACCGGCGGCGAGATGGAGGTCCCGCTCAGCGAGGTGTTCGAGCCCGAGCCGGTGGAGGGTGAGACCTACCCGCTGGACCGGGACGCCCTCGATCTGGAGCCGCTGCTGCGGGAGGCGTTCGCCCTGGCCCTGCCACTGGCCCCGCTGTGCGACGAGTCCTGCCCCGGGCCCGACCCGGAGGCGCACCCCGTCGGCACCGGCGCGGACGAGCCGCCCACCGATCCGCGCTGGTCCGCCCTCGACAGCCTGCGCTTCGAGTGAGCGTTTCCCGCGTTCGACGGTTCTGCCGCTAGCCCGCTAATATTTCTCCCTCGTGCCCGCGGCTGCGGGCGCTTCCGTCG
>JBKPRS010000492.1:0-4167 GCA_046734695.1 Actinomycetota bacterium
GAGCAGCGTGAGCGACCGCTTGGCGGCCCAGGAGAGCGAGATGGCGGCGAGCGCCAGGTTGACCAGCACGACGGCCACGGCCACGAGGGCGGACCAGGCGCCGTCACTGCCCCAGATCACGGCGGCGGCGGCCACGATGGCGGGAGCGACCCACAGGCCCCGCCGAAGGATGTCGAAGGCGAGCTGGCGCTCGACGTCGGGGGCGTCGGGAGCGGGCGCGCCGAGGTCGGCGAAGGTCAGCTTCACGCGTCCGGCTCCTCGCGTGGGCGCAGGCCTTTGACCTTGGCCTGCTCGGCCTGCATACGGAGCTCGTAGCGCTTGAAGAACTTCCAGATCTCGTAGCTCACGGTGAAGACGAAGAGGAACAGGGCGAGGGCGGGCCCGGTCCCGAGCCAGCGGTCGAGCTGCCAGCCGATCAGACCCATGATCACCGGGGTCAGGGCCAGCTCGAAGGCGGTGGCGAGAGCGTCACCGAACCCCTTGTTGAGCTCTTGCTTGAGTGTGAGATCGCGTCCCGGTCGCTGGCTCATCTGCAGGTCACCCCCTCGTCGCGGCGAACCTTGTGAATGATTTCGCAATCTATCGGAGCGGTTCGCGGAACACCAAATTCTGATGTTTGGTGCGCGCGGGGTCGCACCCTACCGGGTCGGCTGATCGCGCTCCCAGTCCGGAACCCGCCACTCGGACGGGGGCGGGGGGATCTCGCCGGGGCCGTCGCCGTTGCCGTTGCCGTTGGTGCGGCGGGCCTCCCAGCCGGGGGCCATGAAGGTGTAGACGAGGAGGGCGACGGCCGCGACGGCCAGCGGGATGACCCCGGCGTAGGAGCCGGTGTAGACGGGGACCAGCACCCCGGCCGACAGCAGGCCGGTCCAGGCCCACAGGATGAGCACGGCTCGCCGCTGCCCGTGGCCCAACCGGACGAGCCGGTAGTGCAGGTGTCCCTTGTCTGCGATCGTCAGGCCGGCGCGCCCTTTGGCCCGGCGTAACAGCGCCCAGGCGGTGTCCAGGATGGGCACCCCCAGGATCACCAGTGGGAGGAACAGCGGGGCGAAGAAGAAGAACGTCTGGCCGCGGACCTCGGCGTCGGTGTTCCCGCCGATGGCGATCGTGGACGCGGCCATGAGCAGCCCCAACGACAGCGCGCCGGCGTCGCCCATGAAGATCTTGGCCGGGTGGAAGTTCCAGGGGAGGTAGCCCAGGCATGCGCCCACCACGCAGGCGGCGATCAGGGCGCCGATGTTGTCGTCGCTGATGATCGAGCCCTTGTTGTCGAGGTGCTCGGCGAACATGAGGATCGCCCCCGACGCGATGCACACGACGCCGGCGGCCAGGCCGTCCAGGCCGTCGATGAGGTTGACCGCCTGGGCCATGCCCACCACCCACAGCACGGTGATGAGCGTGGACAGGTCCGGCGGCAGGGCGACCAGGCCCACGAACGGGATGCGGAAGAACAGGATGGCCACGCCCGAGATGGCCAGGATGCTGCCGGCCAGCACCGACCCGGCGGTCTTGGCCGGGGCCGAGACCTCCCGCAGGTCGTCGAGCTGGCCGACCGTGTACATGGTCAGCAGGGCCAGCACGACGCCGAGGGGCGGGGCGATCGTCCGGAACACGGCGGTGAACTCGCCGGTGAGCCAGGCCACCAGGATCCCGACCAGCACGCCGGCCACGATGCCGGCCCCGCCCAGGATGGGCGTGGGCCGGGGATGGGTGCGGCGGGCGTCGGGGTGCTGCACCGCGCCCACCCGGAACGACAGCGCCCGCAGCAGGGGCATGGACGCGAAGGTGACGGCGAACGCCGAGATGATGACGGCGATGTAGCCGATCACCTGATCACGCGGGGTAGGGCGCGAACTTCGAGCAGAGCGCGACGACCTCGTCCCGCACCGCCGCGATCTCGGCCTCGTCCTCCCGGCCCACGAGCGCGCGGTGGATGAGGTCGGCCACGTCGGCCATCTCCGCCTCGCGCAGGCCCTGCGTGGTGACGGCGGGCGTCCCGATGCGCAGGCCGCTCGTGATGTACGGCGGCCGCGGGTCGTCCGGCACGGTGTTCTCGTTGAGGCTGATGCCGGCGCGGTCGAGCGCCAGGCGCGCCTTCTTGCCCGACACGTCGGGGTCGAAGCTGCGCATGTCGACCAGCATGAGGTGGTTGTCGGTGCCGCCCGACACCAGCCGCAGGCCGTGGCCCGCCAGGCCCTCGGCCAGGGCGGCGGCATTGCGCACGATCTGCTGGGCGTAGTCCGAGAACTCGGGCTGGGCGGCCTCGTGGAAGCACACCGCCTTGGCCGCGATGACGTGGTCGAGCGGGCCGCCCTGCAGGCCGGGGAACACGGACTTGTCGATGCGCTCGCCGATCTCGGCCCTGCCCATGATCGCCCCGCCCCGGGGGCCGCGCAGGCTCTTGTGGGTGGTGATGGTGACCACGTCGGCGTAGGGCACCGGGCTGGGGTGGACCCCGCCCACGATGAGCCCGGCGATGTGGGCCGCGTCGAACATGAGCAGCGCACCGACCTCGTCGGCGATGGCCCGGAACGGCGCGGCGTCGATGATGCGGGGGTAAGCGGTCGCGCCGGTGACGATGAGCTTGGGCCGGTGCTCGAGCGCCACGTCCCGGACCTGGTCCATGTCGATGCGCTCGTCCGACGGCGTCACCCCGTACGACACGAAGTGGTACAGCTTGCCGCTGGCGTTGACCGGTGAGCCGTGGGTGAGGTGGCCGCCCTGGTCGAGGCGCAGGCCCAGCACGGTGTCGCCCGGCTCGAGCAGGGCCATGTACACGGCCATGTTGGCGTTGGCGCCGGAGTGCGGCTGCACGTTGGCCCATTCGGCGCCGAACAGCGACTTGGCTCGCTCGCGGGCCACGTCCTCGACCTGGTCGATGACCTCGTTGCCGCCGTAGTAGCGCTTGCCCGGGTAGCCCTCGCTGTACTTGTTGGTGAGGACCGTGCCGGTGGCGCGCAGCACCGCGGGCGAGACGAAGTTCTCGCTGGCGATCAGCTGCAGGGTGGTGTTCTGGCGCTCGACCTCGCGGTCGATGAGGCCGAACAGCTCGTCGTCGGGAGTGGTGGGCCAGCCCATTGTGCGGTTCCTAGTAGGTCTCGATCTCGTGGATCTGGGCGATGCGGCGCTCGTGGCGTCCGCCCTCGAACGGGGTGGTGAGCCACAGCGTCAGGATCTCGTCGGCCAGCTCGGGGGCCACGATGCGACCTCCGATGGCCAGGACGTTGGCGTCGTTGTGCTCGCGCGACATCCGTGCCGTGTACAGATCGTTGCACAGGGCGGCACGCACCCCGCGCACCTTGTTGGCCGCGATCTGCTCGCCCTGGCCGGAGCCGCCGAGCACGATGCCCCGGTGGGCCTCGCCCTTGACCACGGCCCGGCCGACGTCGGCGCAGATGGGCGGGTAGTCGACCGAGTGGACCGCGTCGTCGGTGCCGAAGTCGGTCACTTCGTGGCCGAGGGAGAGCAGCGTCTCGGTCAGGTGCGCCTTGAGCGTGAAGCCCGCGTGGTCGGATCCGATGGCGACGCGCACGTCAACTCCCGGTGTGGTCGATGGCGATGGGATCGGGGACGCCGACCAGCAGGTCGACGAACCGGGTCAGGAGGTCGTCCAGCTCGTCCGCCGTGTCCTCGTACTCCGAGCGGGGGCGCCCCACGGGATCGGCGATGTCGTCGACGGGGGCGTCGGCCACCAGGTCGCTGGTGCGCCGGCCGGCGCCGACCCGGTTCAGCCAGGCCGCGACGGATTCGTCCGTCCGGCGGCCGCCGGCCTGCTCGCCCCGGCGCACCAGCTCCTTGAGCGTGAACGTGCGCTCGATGGGGGCGCCGTAGAGCACGCACGCCTCGCGCACATGTAGGCGGGCCATGCCGACCACCAGCCGGGTCGAGGCGACGAGATCGTCGTCGAGGGTGCGCGAGACGTGCCCGCTGATGTCGACGCCGCGGGCGGCCATGGTGGCCACCGCGTCCGAGGTCGCGGGGGCGCCGCCGGGCAGCAGCCCGGCCGAGCCCACCTCGGCGCCGACGCCCGCGCGGGCGAAAAGCCTGCGCAGCAAGCCTTCGGCCATGGGAGATCGGCACTGGTTGGCGGTGCACACCAACAGGATGTCGATGGAGTGATTGTAGGTTGGCCTCCCGAAAGGAGAGACATGACACCCGACGCGCGCA
>JBKPRS010000493.1:0-5034 GCA_046734695.1 Actinomycetota bacterium
GGGCGACCAAGGCCAGGGCCAGCGCCTTCTTCCCCGGCCACTGCGACCTGCCCGACCGGCTGGCGGCGCTCGGCGTCGAGCACGTCCTCATCACCGGCCTGGTCACCAACGTGTGCTGCGAGTCGTCGGCCCGGGACGCCCACGAGCTCGGCTACCGGGTCACCCTGGTGTGCGACGCCCTGTCCGGCCAGGCCTTCGGTCTGCACGAGGCGTCGCTGGCCACGTGGTTCCGCATCTTCGGCGACGTGCGGCCCAGCGCCGAGGTCGTGGACCTGCTGGCCGGCGCCCGCCTCCCCTAGGGCTGACGGCTAGCGGCGCCAGGGCAGCCCGTCGTCGGTGCCGCCCTCGTCGAGGTCGCCGTACTCGTCGAAGTCGTAGTCACCCGAGGCCGTGGGATCGCGGATCTCGTCCGTCTCGTCGGTGTCGGGCTCGTACAGGGTCGGGTCGCCCACCACGACCTCGCTGCCCATCTCCTCGGAGATGTCGGTGAGCACCGGTGCGGTGGGCCGGCGCCGCTCGCGGCCCGGGATCCAGGCCTTCTCCGCCTGCTCCGCTCGCTGGGCCTGCTCGGCCTGGCCGGCCTGGCGCGCCCGCTCGGCCCGATCGAACTTCCGCTGGGCCCGCCGCTGGCGCCTGGCCTGCATCCAGCGGTCGAACAAGCCGGCGTGGGGGGCGCTGATGATGGGGGCAGGCTCGCCCTGCTCCTCCCAGCCGGGGGCGGTGGGGCCCTGCTTGGCCACCACCATGTCCACCACGTACTGGTTGAACTTCACGGGGTCGTTCACGCCTTCGAGGTTGCGCAGGCCCGAGTCCTCGTTGGCGGACTCGATGTGGAGCGTGGCGAACCCGAACAGCCGGCCGCTCAGGCTCTGCTCGTAGGTCAGGTCGGTGACACGGACCCAGGGGATCGAATGGGCCCGGCGGGCGAAGACGCCGGAGATGCGCATGATGCGCACGTTCGTGACCACGTAGCTCGTGTATCGCTCACGCAGGCGCTTCAGCACGAGGTACAGCAGCACGATGCTCAACGCCAACAACACGAAGCCCGCGGTGACGAGTGATCCGTTGAATGAGATCCCGAAGAACACGGTGGCCACGACGAACAGGACGAGGAAGAGGATCGTGTTCTGGACGAAGAATGCCTGGAACGACGGATGGTCGCTGTGGATCATCCGCTCGCCGTGCCCGAGGTACTGGTCGATCACCTCGTCGGGCAGCGGTAGCACTGCGCGCCGAAAGTCGTCGAGCCGCTGCCCTATGCGGCGAAAGAAGCCGGGCGGAGGCTCGTACTCGTCGGGCGGCGGAGGCTCGGCGGTGGTCGTGGACCCGCGCTTGGGGGTGGCGTACGGATTGGGGGAGGTCTGGGGGTAGATGGGCGCGAGATCCCCCCCGCCGTAGAGGTCGTCTCCGCGCCGGTTCCGGCGCAGAGGTGTCACGCGGTCAAGCTCCGGAAGAACTCGGTGAACTTGTCGATCGCGTCAGTGAGGAAGTCGCCGACGTTACCGAGAAAGTCGGCGAACGCCGTGGCCGTCGCGGTCGGGTTGTTCCACACCGACAAGATGAGAAACGCCGCTGCGACAAACAAAAAGACCCGTTTGATATCCATGCTCAACCGGCCTTCCACGTGGGAACCCTGCCGCACCCCAGGCAAGGTCCTGGTACGTCAAATACTAGCGTTGTCATTCGTTGGGCGGCAATGGCGCGCCGCGGCGGGTGCGATGGTACGCGACCCGGGCGCGTAGGGAGCTGAACGATCGCTCGGCTACGGTTCCGGCAGGTCGCAAGGCTGGGGTGAGGCGCGCGATGGGTGACAGGGGAAACCCACAAGACCCGTGGCAGGACTACGGAGGCGACGGCTGGGACCCGCGCGTCCCTCCTCCTGAACCTCCTGCATACGGGCAGTCGTACCTGCCCGTGCCCCGGTACCGGCCCGAGCCTCCGGTGCCCGCCGAGCGCTGGTCCGACGATTACAGCGACTATTCCGACTACTCCGACGAGTGGGACGAGGACTACGCCGGCGACGGGGCCGCGGCCGGTCCCCTGCGCCGCGCCGCGGGCGAGGTGGCCTGGCGCTACCGCTCGGCCCCGCTGTGGCTGCGCGCCACCCTGGACGTGAGCGGAGTGGCCCTGGTCATGGCGTTCGTCGTCGGCGCCGCGCTGACGCTGCGAGGCGGCGGCCCGACCGACGAGGTCGGCGCGTTCGTGGCCCCCGCGCCCACCACCGTGTCGACCGGGCCCACCAGCGCTCCGGTCCCGCTCGGCGGGTCCACCACGACCTCGTCCACCACGACCACGGTCCCCACCACGACCACCGTGCGGCCCACCACCACCGCTCCCACCACCACGACCGTCCCCACCACCACGACCAGCACCCGGCCGCCCCGGGGCAACGGTCCGCCCACGACCGGGCCGACCACGACGACCGCTCCCCCCGCCCCCGAGCCCCACTACGACAACTGCTTCCAGGCCTGGCGGGCCGGCGCGCTCCCGTTGCGCCGGGGCGATCCCGGCTACGGGCCCCATCTCGACGACGACAACGACGGCATCGCCTGCGAGCCGGGCGAGGGCTTCTAGCCCCGGGCTCGTCACGGGCCCTTCCCCCGGGCTCGGACCACCCGGCTGCCCGCCGCCCGGTCGGCCAGTGACCGCCGCCCTCCCCGGGCGGACGCCAGCCAGCCCCCGGTCACGACCAGCGGGGTGATGACGGAGGGGATGAACGTGGTGGCGCTCCACAGGCTCCGCCACAGCGCGCGGCCGGGGGCCAGGGGCCCGCCGTCCTCGGCCTCGACCCGCAACCCGGCCAGCCGCTTGCCCGGCGTGCGCTGCCAGAAGGCGGTGCAGACGCCGTGGTAGACGACGGCCACGCCGGCCATGGTCCACGCCACCCGGTGGAACGACCAGGCCCAGTCCACCCAGCCCGCCGCGCTGACGCCGAGCGCCCGCAGCGCGCCGGTCCGCCATCCCAGCTCGGCCCCGCCCAGGACCAGGGCGATCACCGCGGCGCCGTCGAGCACCGCCGCGACGGTCCGGCGGCCGGCCGGCGCCGCAGTCGGCTCCGCCTGGGCTTTGGCCTTCGCCTTCGCCACCGCCGCCGGCCGGCGGGGCGGCGTGTACCGGCGGGAGGCCCGGGGCCGGGTGGTAGCGGTGCTGGCGGCGGTGGTGGCACTCACACCGGGGAGCATTCCGACCGCGCGGCGCGACGGCCGAACAGCCGCTCCAGCAGACGGTCGAGCACCGATCCGGTCGCTCCCGCGGGGGCGTCCGAGTCCAGCAGCGGCTCGTGCAGCAGGGCGCCGAGCATGTGGCGCACGGCCTGGTCCACCGTGGCGTCGAAGCGCTGGGTCAGCCGGGCGTCGTCGGCCGCCTGCTGCACCGCCATGCTGTGGGGGATGGCGCCCAGGAACTGGTAGCGGCGGAAGTGGTCGCCCACGCTGTCCTCGTTCCAGGTCAGCTGGGGGTCGGCCCGGTTGAGCACGATGGCCACCCGGTCCGGCGGGAAGTTGCGGCCGCCTGCGCTGACCGGGTCGCCGATGATGTCGAGCCACTCCACGTTGTTGTGGATCGTCTCCCGGTTGGGGTCGAGGACGACGAGCAGCAGGCTGGAGTCCCGCAGCACGAAGTCGTCGAACAGCTCGTGGCCGACCGCCTCGGCCACCGGCGTGTCGACGATGACGTAGTCGTGCGTGCGGCGCAGCGCCGCCACGACCCGGCGCCACAGCGTGGGCGTGAGCAGGCGCTCGTCGGCGCAGCGCAGGTCCGGCGCCCCGAAGAGCACGTCGAGATCGCCCGCCTCGGGGATCGGGGTGAGCGCGTGGGCCAGCATGTCCTCGTCCACGTCGGTGCGCACGAGGTCGACGATCGAGCCCCGCCCCGGACGCTGCAGGACGGTGGCCACGGACGACTGGGCCGTGTTGGCATCGACGAGCGCCACCCGCTTGCCCCCGGGCTGCACGGCCCGGGCCAGGACGGCCGCGGCCAGGACCGCGGTCGTGGTGTTGTGGACCACGATGTCGTTGGCCACGAAGCAGTGGGTGGCGTCGACGGTCAGATCCCACACCTGCTGCTCTCCGGCGGGCGTGATGGCAGTGACCCGGTCCCAGGCGATGTCGCCGTCGTGGCCCGGCGGCTGGTCGCTGGCGATGCGGGGCGCCAGCCGCCCGAACTGCCCACTGCAGAGCGGGATGCGCTTGACGAACGTGACCCGGTCACCCTCAGGGATCTCCAGCCTCCATCGCTCGCCCTGCCCGGCGCCGAGCCGGCTCTGCACCCCGAAGCGCAGGAGCAGGTGCTGGACCGTGCGGATGGTTGGTTCGGCTGCGAGCTCCAGGCTGGGGGTCCCGTCGTCGCTGACGGCCCCGTCGGACGCCCACAGCAGGCCGATGACCTGGCCGAGCTGATCCTCCGACAGCCGGTACGCGGTCTCGGGCTCGACGTCCGGCCCTACGCCGTACCGCCGGTCGTCCTGTTCGGACAGGGCGGTCGCGAGCTGCGCCAGCTGGAGCAGCGTGAGCTCCAGCGGCTCCGTGGGGAACGGGATGCGGGCGGCCAAGGCCGCCTCCTCCCCCGGCTCGATCTCCTGGGCCTGCCGCCACCCGTCGGCCAGCAGGAAGGGATGGTGGGGCGTGACGGTGACGGATCGCCCGCTCTGGAACTCGACCCGCACGGTCGGCTTCACGCCCGAGTCGATCTTGGCGTCGATGCCCACAGCCCGCACCCAGACCCCGTCCAAGGTGAGGACGGTGTCTGCCTCGGGGTCCCCGACGAGGTCGTCAAGCCGGCGCGGCACCCCGGTCACGGGGTCGACGATCAGGCTGTCCCCGGTGAGGCACTTGCCGCTACCCCCCTTGTAGCTGCACACCGAGATGACGTCGCCCCGCCGCTGCGCCCGCGCCCGCCCCGGCGCGGGCAACCGCGCCCCCGGCATGACCGGCTCGTCCTCGTACGCCGGAAGCCGCGGCGTCGCCACCCAGAGCGCCCCGGCCCCAGGCACCGTCGTCGGCGTTGCCGCGGCACAGGGCACACACGGCACCGCCC
>JBKPRS010000494.1:0-7614 GCA_046734695.1 Actinomycetota bacterium
GCCCGTGACCGCCAGGTGGTTCTGGATGGTGTTGGCCTGCTCCAGGGCCAGGTCGTTGGCGGTGTAGGTCACCACCAGCGGGATGGCCAGGAGCACACCCACCACGAACAGCCCGAAGGCGATGAGCACCGTGCGCGTGTAGGGGAAGACCCGTTCCCAGCGCAGGGCGTTGCGACCCGTGTAGTCGAACAGGATCTGCGCGATGCAGCCCAGCAGGAACGCCTGGAAGCCCACGGCCAGCGCCGTGACCCCCAGGAACTGCCAGTGCAGCGACAGCCCGAACGGGCCGAGGTCGATGTCGGAGAAGCTGAGCGGCAGGGTCAGCAGGAGCCCGAGGACGGCGATGATGGCGCCCGGCTTGAGCAGGAAGAAGTCCGACCCGTAGACGAACATCGCCCGCAGGTTGATCCAGGCCGCCTGGAACGGGGAGAACCAGCCGGAGCGCTTGTGGTGGCTGAGCCGTCCTTCCCGGTCCTTCAGGAAGCGGACCGGCACCTCGGCGGTGCGCAGGCCCATGTGGACCGACTTGAGCACCATCTCCGACGCGTACTCCCAGGACTGGGAGGAGATGTCCATGCGCTCCAGGGCGTCCTTGGTGATGCCCCGCATGCCGCAGTGGATGTCGGAGAACTTGGACCCGTACACCCGGTTCAGGATCCAGGTGGTGAACGGCGTGCCGAAGTACTGGTGCAGGCCGGGCATCGACCCGGGCTCGATCGAGCCCTTCCAGCGGGAGCCCATCACGAACTCGTAGCCGTCCCGGAAGCGCTCGACGAACTCGCCCAGGTGGCGGAAGTCGTAGGTGCAGTCGGCGTCGCCCATCACCACGTAGCGGCCCCGGATGAAGGGCAGCGCGTCGATGTAGGCCCGGCCCAGACCCCGCTTGGGCGTGCGCAGCACCCGGGCTCCCCCGGCCAGCGCGAGCTCGCTGGTGGCGTCGTTGGAGCTGTCCACGATGAGGATCTCGCCCTTGATCCCGGCGTCGGCCAGTCCCTGGTGGCACCAGGCCACGAAGTCCTCGATCGTCAGCTCCTCGTTGAGGGCGGGGATGACGATCGACAGCTCGGGATCGGGCTCGTCGCGCTCCGGCACGAGGAGCTGGACGTCACCGTCGGTGACCTGCTTGACATCGAGACTGGTCATGGTCGCTGTGCTCCGGTGCGGCGGGCGAGCATGTCCTCCAGATCGGCGATCCCGGACTCCGAGCCCACCTCGTAGAAGCGCTCGTAGACCTCGAAACCAGCCAGCATGCCGCGTTCGCCCAGATCAGTGAACAGCTCCGCCAGGTCGCTCACGGCGTCACGCGGTATGCGCTCGGACACGACCCTGGCGGAGACAACCGAAAGACCATAGTCGATGTAGGTCATTCCGGTTTCCGGGCCCGCCCCCTTGCGGTAGCGGACCCGGCCCTCGGCGTCGAGCTCGGCGTTGCTGGCGTCCCACCGGTTGTGGTTGCGGATGACGGTCATCAGCGCCGGCTGGTCCGCTGCCGCGTAGGCGTCCCACACCGCCTGGTAGTCGATCGGGAGGTACGAGTCGCCGTAGAGCACGGCGAAGTCGTCGTCCGCCAGGCCCGAGTCGACGAAGAGGCGGGTGGCGCCACCGGTGCCCCGCCGGTGCTCGCCCTCGTCGACGTAGCGGATGCTGATGCCCCAGCGACGGCCGTCGCCGAGGGCGTCGCGGATCATGTCGCCGAGGTAGGCGACGGCGAACACGATGTCGTCCACGCCGGCCTCGACCAGCAGCTCGACCTGGCGCTCGGCGAAGGGGCGGCCGGCGACCGGCAGGAGGGCCTTGGGCATGGTGTCCGTCCGGGGCCGCATCCGGGTGCCGAGCCCACCGGCCAGGACGAGGATCTGCACCCGGCGGTCAGTCCCGCGTCATGACGGTGCTGCCGTCGTGGTCGAAGAAGAACCGGACCTCGGTCAGCCCCTCGGCGCCCATGGTCTCGCGCAGCCGGGCCGCGTCCTTGGCGTAGAACATGAGGAAGCCTCCGGCGCCCGCGCCGACCAGCTTGCCGCCCACGGCCCCGTTGTCGATGCCCGCCTGGTACCAGCGGTCGATGTCGGAGTTCGACATGTGCGGCGAACGGTCGCGCTTGGCCAGCCAGTGCTCGTGCATCAGGGTGCCGTAGGCGGTGGTGTCGCCCTCTTCCAGCGCCGCGCCGATGCGCCGGCCGATGGCCTCGGTCTCGGCCAGGCGGCTGAGCATGGCCTCGTCGCCCTCCGTGGACCGCTTGTGCTGGTCCGACAGCACCTCTCCGGCCCGGCGGGAGTAGCCGGTGAAGAACAGCAGGAGGTGCTCCTCCAGGTCGCGGAGGGTGTCGGTGGAGATGGCCACGGGCGACACCCGCACCCGGCCGTCGGGGTCGATCTCGAAGCAGGACAGCCCCCCGTAGGCGGCGATGTACTGGTCCTGCTTGCCGACGGGCTCGCGCAGGATGTCGATCTCGATGTGGCACGCCTCTTCGGCCAGCGCCCCGGCCGTCACGTGCTCGCGCTTGTAGGCGTACAGGGCCTTCAGCAGCCCGACGGTGAACGCTCCCGAGCTGCCCAGTCCCGTGCCCGCGGGGATGTCGGCGATGCTGACGATCTCCTTGGCCCCGCCGATGGGATGCAGCCGCAGCGCCTCGCGCACCAGGGGATGGGAGATGTCCTGGACCTGTTCGGCCCGCTCGAGGGCGGAGTACTTGATGACGTAATCGTCGGTGAACGTGTCGTTGATCGCGATGTAGATGTAGCGGTTGATGGCGGCCGAGATGAGGAAGCCGCCCCGTCGCTCGTAGTAGGACGGCAGGTCGGTCCCGCCACCCCCGATCGAGATCCGCAACGGTGTTCTGGTGATGATCATGCAGGGAGTTTCCGGGCAGGCGGGCGGGCGGACGTCAGGGCGTGCAAGCCCCCTCACGGACAGTGAGAGGCTGCCACACCCACCAACCGCGGCGGTGGACACTAGCAGTGCCCGCGGGACTCCCCGGAAGCACCGAGACGCCGGGTAGCGTTCGCCCGATGTCGCCGCCGACGAATCCTGCGCCGCCGCTGGAGCGGGACACGCTGGCCGTCCGCCGGGCGATCGCCCGCCATCTCGTGGGCCGCGGAGTGGAGCTGGGACCGGGCCACAATCCCTACCCGCTCGACCTCCCCGGGACCACGGTGGCCTACGTCGACCGCTGGGATCCGGACGAGAACCAGGCCCTGTTCCCCGAGCTGGGCGACGCCGCGCCGTTCCCCGTCCCCGACGTCGTGTGCGACCTCAACACCGACCGGCTCGAGGCGCTCGACGACACCAGCCAGGACTTCGTCATCGCCAGCCACGTGCTGGAGCACGTCGCCGAGCCTCTCGGCCTGCTCGACGACATCCACCGGGTGCTGCGCCCCGGGGGCACCGCGCTGATCCTGCTGCCGGACATGCGCCGCACCTTCGACCGGAACCGCCCGCCGACCGGGCTCGACCACCTGGTCCGTGAACACTCGGCCGGCGTCACCGAGGTGGACGACGACCACATCCGGGAGTTCCTGGAGTTCACCGAGCCCGACTACGAGGGGTCGGTCCTGTCGCTGTCGCCCGAGGCGCAGGCCGCACTGTTCGACTGGCACCGGCGGCGGTCGATCCACGTGCACTGCTGGACCGAGGACGACTTCCTGCTCGTGCTCGAGCACGGCGTGCGCTCGATGGGGCACCACTGGGAGTTCGTGGACGGCGTCCTGTCCGACGACGAGGGGCCTGACGGCACGGAGTTCGGCTTCGTTCTGCGGCGCTCGCCGGTCTCGCTCGCGCCGGACGTGGCCGCGGCGCGGCTCCGCTCCGCCTATGCGCACTGGGCGGGGCAGCGCCGGGCGCTCCACGCCGCCCTGGACGCGCCCGCTTCGTCGCCCTCGGCCCGTCTCGGGCTGCTCACCCGTCTCCGGCGGCCTCTCGGCTGATCCGGGATCAGTGGGGCATGCAGAACTGGTCGTACTCGGCGATCACGATCTTCTCGGGATCGATCGAGCACGTCGGGCACTCCGAGTCCCGCAGGATCTTGTAGGTGCGGAACGACTGCTCCAGCGAGTCGTAGGCCAGGAGGCGGCCCGACAGGCTGTCGCCGATGCCCAGGATGAGCTTGATGGCCTCGACGGCCTGGATCGAGCCCACGATGCCCGGCAGCACGCCCAGCACGCCGGCCTCGGCGCAGGACGGCGCCATCTCCGGCGGGGGCGGCTCGGGCAGGAAGCAGCGGTAGCACGGGCCGTCGTGCGGCTTGAACACGGTGACCTGGCCCTCGAAGCGGAAGATCGAACCGTGCACGACCGGGATCTCCAGCTTCAGGGCGGCGTCGTTGAGCAGGTACCGCACCGGGAAGTTGTCGGCCCCGTCGACCACGATGTCGTAGCCGCTCAGGATGTCGACGACGTTGTCGGCGCCGAGGCGCACGTCGTGGGTGACCACGTTGACGTCGGGGTTGAGCGCCGTCAGCGTCTTCTTGGCCGAGTCGACCTTGCGCTCGCCGAGGCGGTCCACGTTGTGGAGGATCTGGCGCTGCAGGTTGGACTCGTCGACCACGTCCATGTCGACGATGCCGATGGTGCCGACGCCCGCGGCCGCCAGGTAGAGGGCTGCGGGTGAGCCGAGGCCGCCCGCGCCCAGCAGGAGGACCTTGGCGTCGAGCAGCTTGAGCTGGCCCTCGACGTCGACCTCGGGCAGGAGGAGGTGGCGCTGGTAGCGGTTGCGCTGCTCGGCGGTGAGCTTGCGGGGCGTGGACCAGTCCCGGCCCTCGTCCTTCCACTTGTTGAAGCCGCCGCTCATCGACACGACGTCCTGGTAGCCCATGTCGCTGAGGGTCTTGGCCGCGAAGGCGGAGCGGATGCCGCTGGCGCAGTGGACGATCACCGGGGCGGACTTGTCGGTGATGCGGTTCTCGACCGAGCTCTCCAGCGTGCCCCGGGGGATGTGGACGGCCCCGGGGATCGCCCCCTGCTCGTACTCGTCGGGCTCACGCACGTCGAGCACCACGGCCCCGGGCCGGCGGCGCTGCTCGTCGGCCTCGGCGGTGTCGATCTCGCGGATCTCGGACTTGGTGGCGGCGAGCAGCTCACGGAAGCTCGGCATCGGGACCTCTCGTACGTTCTGGCGTTCTCTGGCGGCCGGAAAAGCCTAGCGAGTTCGTCAACAATCCGGCCAGGCCGCGTGTTCCCGCTCGCGGCCCGAGCTCGTGGACGGCGGGCCGGCCCGGGTCAGGCGTCGGGCGGGCGACGGCTAGGGCTCGATGGCGACGTCGTGGATGGCCTCGATGAGGTCACCCGAGTCGACGTGCAGCGGGCCCGCCGCGCTCAGCCGCCGGAGGAGCAGCGCGCCCATCACCACCAGCGCTGCGGCGCTGCCGGCGAACAGGGCCAGCTCGACCCGGAAGAACACATCCTGCGACGACACCAGGACGGTGATGCCGAGCGCCACACAGCCGAGGAACCAGCCGGCCGCCTGGTCGGCGTGGCCGCCGAGGGCGATGAGCGCCTGGGCGCAGGCCATGGCCAGCATGTAGAGGCCCGCGCCTGCGGCCAGCAGGCCCATGGTGCGGGCGCCGAGGTCGGAGCCGGGGAACATGGTGTTGACCACGAACGGGCCGAGGAGGACGCCGGCGATCGTGCCGACGACGGCCAGCCCGGCCACTGCGATGAGCAGCCGGCGCAACCCGGAGCGGAAGTCGCCGAGCTGGCCGGAGTGGGCCAGGCCGGACAGCTTGGGCAGCAGCGAGGCCTGCACGGCTTGGAACAGGAAGAGCGGGATGCGGGCGATCACGACGCCGTTCACGAAGTGCCCGGCCGCGGCGCTCTCCGACTCGGGGGCGAGCAGCTTCACCAGCACCGGGCCGATGTTCATGAGCGCGAAGGCGCACAGGGAGGCCACGAGCAGAAGGACGAGGGCGCTGCCCACCTCGCTGAGCGGCGACTCAGGGCCCTCTTCGAGCTCGGGCTTCTGCACCCGCAGCGCTACGGGGACAGCCAGCAGGCCGGCGATGCCGACCGCGATGCCGAAGGGACCGGCGATGCTGACCCCGGCCACGAGGCAGACGATGGCGCCCATCACCCGGATGAACCCGTCGGCCCCGAGGTAGGTCCCGTACCCCTTGAACTTCCCGGTCCCGGACATGGAGCCCCGGGTCACATGCCCGGCCAGGGCACCGGCCAGCCCGAGCGCCAGGCCGACGAGCAACAGGATCTGCCCGTCGAAGAGGTGCTCGGTGATCCAGCGGGCCGACATGATGAGCACGACCAGCACGCCGAGCAGCAGGCCGACCCCGAGCGTCCCGGCCCGGCGCACGACCGGCGCACCCCCGAGCCCCCGGGCACGGCGCTCGGCCAGCGCCCGGCTGATCTCCTGCTCGAACGGCAGGAACAAGCCAGGGCCCGCCAGGAACACGAGGCTCCACAACGCACCGAGTGGTGAGTACTCGGCCTCGCTCAGCGCCTTGTTGGCCACGAACAAGAAGCCGTACGCGGACAACCCCGCAACGATCAGCCCAGCCCCGACCGCGGCGGTGCCGGACGGAAGGGGATTGCGGCGCTTCGCAGCCTCCAGCAGCGCAGCCATCACTCGGGCAGGCTACTCACATTGGGTGACCCTGGACACAACCCACGACCCAGAAGCCCAGGCGCGGGACAATACGAGGCGGTCCCACCACAACCCGAGGCAATAGCCACCGACCCAAAACCTCCCGCTGGAACGCCCTACCCGCTTGCTTACCCCAACCGGTCCGGCAACCCACCACCCGACTCCACGACCGGCCTCACACCTCATCCGCCCCCCTAGCCGCAGGCCGGCCTGTCACCACTCTGCGGAGCCGTCACCCGCCAGGCATACCCGACCCGCCTGCCCCGGCAGGCCGGCTCACCGGCCGCCACCCGCCAGGCGCCAAGCCGGGCCCAGCCACGCGTCACGGACCTGGCCCTAGACGCCAGGCCCGACACGCCCGGCCGAGGAGGCCAGCTCACCGGCCAGCCCTGACTCGCCCCGGCAGGCACCAAGCGGGCCCAGCCTGGGCTGACCGGCTCGGCCCAACCCGCTCGGCCTCTCACGCCGGCCCGCCCAGCCCGGCGGGCGGGCTTGTTGGCTACCGCTGGGCCGGCATAGACGGCCTAGAGCGGGCTCACGGGCTTGGTCCTGCTGTCCGCCCGGGCGGGGGCCGGTGGTTGGGGGGAGTCATGGGGCGGCTCCTACGACCCGGGGGAGGATGTCGCTGATCGAGCCCCTCAGGACGGCGTCGGCCAGGTGGTCCATGGCCGTCTCCTGGGCGTTCACGATGGCGATGCGGGCTCCGGAGATCCGGGCCACCGGCACCATGTCCGCCACCGGGTACACCGACAGCGTCGACCCGACGGCCAGCAGCAGGTCGCAGCGCCGGGCCGCGTCGCCTGCCCGCTGCAGGTCGTCCGGGACCAGGTTCTGGCCGAAGCTGATGGTCGCCGACTTGAGGATGCCGCCGCAGGTGCGACAGTCGGGATCCTCCTCCCCCGCTCTCACCCGGTCGAGCGCCCGCTGCATGGGCGCCCGCTCGCCGCACGACATGCACACGACCTCGCGCATGGTGCCGTGCACCTCGACGACCACCGCGGGGTCCGATCCCGCGGCCTGATGGAG
>JBKPRS010000495.1:0-13513 GCA_046734695.1 Actinomycetota bacterium
CTCCCGGCTGTCCCCGCCGGCGCAGATCGGCGGGGACACCGGCATGGCCTACGTGACCCGCACCTACCAGCGCATGCGGGGCGCCGTCCCGGGACCGACGACCAGCCCCGCGGCGTGGAGCGCCATGCTCCGCGGCTACGACACCTACGTCTTCTTCCACGAGCGCGGCCACATCTCAGCCGCGATCGTCCGGCCGACCGCCGACGCCGCCTTGTCGGTCCTGCGCCACGTGGACGCATTCGACGCCGCGTGCCGGGCCATCCCCGGACTCGCCGAATGGACCGACCCGCGCGTCGCGACGCCGAGCAGCGGCGTCATGGTCGGCGGGCGGCTGCTCAACCTCTACCGGCGCCAGCTCGGGCGACCGGGTCTTGTGGCGGTCGGCGACGCAGTCGCGACCACCGCGCCCACCGCTGGCCGCGGCATCGCGATGGCCAGCATGCAGATTGCCCAGCTCCTCGAGCTGCTCGACGCCGGCACCGACCCGGCGACCATCGCCGACGTGTTCGGCGCGTGGTGTGACACCTGGATTCGCCCTTGGGTCGAGGACCACCTCGCGATGGACGCCGAATCGGTCCGTCGCTGGCACGGCCACGACATCGACCTCACGCAACCCCTGACGTCGGCGGCTGTGGTGCAGGCGGCCAAGGCGGACGCTCGAATCCAGCCGCACATCGGAGGCTTCCTGTCGATGACGGAGCTCCCGACGTCGCTCGCACCGGCCGAGCCCTTCGCGCGGGCCGTCTACCAGTCCGGCTGGCGCCCGCCCGCGGCCGATGGCCCCACGCGCGACGAGCTCGTCGCATTGCTCTCCACGCCCCACGGCGGCGATCGCGGCGAGCCGCAGCGGTTCCCGGCCGTGACCGTGGACGCGGGCGTGAGGCAGATCGTCCGGGCCGGGGAACGCACGTGAGGGCGGACGCGGAGACCGGCGACCACCATCTTCGGCGTCACCGCGATCGCCTGCTCGTCCGACGACACCGACAGCGACGCCGGCCAACCCGCGGACAGCGACGCTGCCGACAGCTCCACCACCACGACCACCCCGGCCGCGGAGCCGGTCAGCTGGCATCGGGTCAACCTCGGCTTCGTCTCCGCCTACGTGCTGGTTCGCGGACGGGAGGCCGCCATCGTCGATACCGGAATCGCCGGCAGCGAGGCCGCCATCGCCCAGACCCTTGCTGACGTCGGCGTGGACTGGGTCGATGTCGACCACGTCATCTTGACCCACTCCCACCCCGACCACGCCGGCAGCATCCCCGCCGTGCTCGAGGCTGCCGCAGGCGCGACCGCGTATGCAGGCGAGGCCGACATCCCGGCCGTTCGATCGCCCCGAGCTCTCCAGGCCGTCGGAGACGGCGACGAGGTCTTCGGCCTCCAGATCATCGCCACCCCCGGCCACACGCCCGGCCACATCTCCGTGCTCGACCTCGGCGGTGGGTTCCTCGTCGCCGGCGACGCCCTTACGGTCGATGCGAGCGGGGTGGCGGGCCCGAACGAAGGCTTCACCGCCGATCTGGCCCAGGCCCACGATTCGGTCCGCAAGATCGCACAGCTGACCTTCGCCGATCTCCTCGTCGGCCACGGCGATCCCGTGGTAGGCGGCGGCGACGCCCAGGTCGCCGCGCTGGCGGCCGGCCTCTGATGGCCCGCGGTGATCGTCAGGTCACCGCGGCGATGAACGAGCAATACGCTGCCGCCGCTCGCTGCGGGTCCTGGCACAACCACCAGTGACCCAGACCGGTGAGGAGCGCCACCTGAGCATCGACGCGTTCGGCGGTGCGGCGGGCGAGCGCCTCCCCACCCGTGTACGAGTCTTCGGCCGGGATGATGACGAGGCCCGGACGTGAGCGCAGGCCGGCCACGTCAGCGCCCCATTCGGCCATCTTCGGCTGGGCCGCCGATCGGTACAGGGCCAGGATGCAGCGGCCCATCGACTCGTCGAACGCCGCCGTGCAGTGTGCCGCGGCGCGTTCGGACATGCCGCGTGCCACGTAGCCAGGGGCGCGGTCCGCGGGCGACGTAGCGAGCCGATCCGCGATGAGAGCCTCCCCGGCGCCGGGCGTCTGCCAGGTCCGCGCATTCTCGTGCCAGACGTACCGCGGGTCGAAGCAACCGGCGAGATCGGTCGCCCATGAGCGCACGAGCCCGGGATGGGCGGCCACCGTGCGGAAGACATGACCGCCGCCCCAGTCGTGGCCGAGCAGATCGATGGGACCGTCGATCCGTTCGAGCTCGGCGCTGAGCCAGGCGAGATAGTCGTCGCTGGTCGCGCCGAAGCCCTCGGGCACAGGTGCGCCGAACCCGGGCGGCGAGAGAGTGATGCTCTCGCGGCCGCCGAGGTGCGCCCGGAACTCGTCCCAGACGGCGTCGGTCTCCGGCACGCCGTGCACGAGCACGATGGGCACGCCTGAAGTGTAAGCGCCGAGTCAGATGTACTCTCGCAGCACCATGAGCGCGCTGGCGGATGAGTTCCAGCCGTTTGACGTCGCCGACCCCTTCGCGTTCTATCAGCGAGCCCGTTCCGAGGCCACCGTCTTCTACAGCCCGGAGCTCGACTACTGGGTCGTGCCTCGCTACGAAGATGTCGTGGCCGTCCTGCGCGATCCGGTCACGTTCTCGTCCGAGAACGCCCAGAGGCCGTTCCGTCCTCAGCCCCCGGCAGTCGAGCGCATCCTCGCCGGCGGGCTGACCGCCAAGTCGGGGCTACTCGGGCGCAACCCACCCGACCACACCCGCCTGCGCTCGTTCGTCAACAGGGCCTTCACCCCCCGCCGGGTGGCGGTGCTCGAGCCCCAGATCCGCGAGATCGCGGTGCGCATGATCGAAGGCATGGCGCCGCGGGGCCGGGGCGACTGGGTGGCCGACCTCGCCTATGACCTGCCGGCGCTCGTGATCTTCCTGCTGTTGGGCATACCCGACTCCGACGTGCCGAACGTCAAGACATGGGCCCGGAGCCGCGTCCAGATCAACTTCGGCGACCTGCCCGAGCCCGATCAGGTGGCGCACGCGAAGAACGTCGTGGCCTACTGGCGGTACTGCGAAGCGCTGGTGGACGAGCGCTTCGTGCAGCCCGGCGACGACCTGCCGAGCGATCTCGTCCGGGTCTACCAGCGCGGCGACAGATCGATCACCAAGGACGAGATGGCCGGGCTCGTGTTCAGCCAGCTGACCGCCGGGCACGAGACGACGACCGGCCTGCTGGGAACCGGCTTCCTCCAGCTCCTTCGCAACCACGGGCAGTGGGAGGCGCTGTGCCGTGATCCGGGGCTGATCCCGAACGCCGTCGAGGAGCTCCTGCGCTTCTGTACCCCGGTGCTGGCGGCCAAGCGCAAGGTCACCCACGTCACGACGCTCGGGGACGCGGAGCTCCCAGCGGGTGCCAACGTGCTGCTGCTGCTCGGCTCGGCCAACCACGACGAGGCCGCGTTCCCCGGTGGCGACACCTTGGACGTCTGCCGCCCCGACGTCGGCCGGCACCTGGCGTTCGGGCACGGGATCCACTTCTGCCTCGGCGCATCGCTGGCCCGACTCGAGGCTCAGGTGGTCCTGCGGGAGCTCACCGCCAGGTTGCCGCACGCGCGGCTCGTCGAGCCGCAGGAGATCCCGTTCTCGCGCAATACGACGTTCCGGTCGCCGCTGCGGCTGTTGGTCGAATGGGAGGACACACTGCGTCAGCCCCGTGCGGAGGGGCACTCGTCGATGCGGCTCACGTAGTCGGAGTCCCCGGGGCCCTCGTCCCTTGCCCAGCGGTACGAGGACGACAGGAGCAGCCGGCCCGACGGCTCGACGTGGTGGGTGCCGTCGGTGGCGAAGCTGGTCTCTCCTCCCTTCAACCTGATGTGGACGCTCCACAGGCGCCGCGAGATCCAGAACGGCTCGAAGGTGACGGCGTAGACATCGACGTAGTCGTCGGCGCCGGTGTCGTCCACGGGGTCGCCCCGGTAGCCGAGGAGGTACCAATCCTCGTTGGCGTCCCGCACCAGCTTGGTCTGCGTCGTGCCCTCCGGGACCGGGAAGGGGAACATGTGACCCTGCGCCGGACGCAGGGCGGAGACGTCCATGGCGCCCTGCTCGCAGGTGGGGAACAGGTCGGTGTCCCGGGCGGTCAGCAGCGCGCCCCAGCCCCAGTGGTAGCTGGCGACGCCCAGGTAGTAGTTCCGGCCCACCCGATCGAGGAACAGCAGGTTCGGCCCGGGCACCGGGAAGCCCTGATCCAGCAGGTCGTGGAGGACCAGGCCGCCGGACGGGTCCCACCGGTAGACGCTCACCTGGCGGGTGTCGTGCTCCTCGGTCACGAACAGGTACCCGGCGTCGCGGCCGTCGACCTCGGGCAGGAAGCAGATGTCCGCCGGATGGCGCTCCTCGGTGTCCACGAGTGTTCGCAGGGGCGCCACGGTGAGCGGGTCGGTGTCGAGGATGTGCTCGCCATCGGTCGGGCCGGCGTAGCGGTACTCGGACAGGATGCCCAGGCCGCGCTCGGGTGGGATGCCGAAGCGGATGAGCTCCGAGTGAGCGAGGAAAAAGGTGATCGAGCCGTCCGAGAGCCGGGGCGTGCGCGCGATCGCCTGGTGATGGCCGTCGCCCACGCCGTCGCTCATGCGCTCGATCGTGTCGAGGTAGCAGCTGGTGCAGGCCCGAGCGTTGGTCGCCACGGCGTTCAGCTCGGCGCGGATGTCGCGGGCGGTCGCGTGCGACTGGGGGTACTGGCACCGTGGGCGCTCGTGGGCCGAGCCTGGAGGCACCGCGCCAGCCTGCCACGATCACCCGCCCCGTGAGCCCTTCGGAGACGGCAGAATCGCCTCCGACGATGCTGGATCACGCGCAGCTCCTGGAGCTCCACCACTGGGTCACGGTCACCCGCGCCGTCGACGAGCGCCTCTGGACGCTGTCGCGCCAGGGCCGGGCGGGGTTCGTGCTGACCGCCCGGGGCCACGAGGTGGCCCAGGTGGCGAGCGTGGCGGCGATGCGGATCGGCCACGACTCGGCCTGGCCGTACTACCGGGACCTGGGCGTCGGCATCGCCATGGGCGTGTCGCCGTACGAGGTGTTCCTCGGTGCGCTGCGGAGGGGATCCGATCCGCACTCCGGCGGGCGGCAGTTGACCGCCCACTTCTCGTCGAGGGAGCTCCGCCTAGGGTCGATATCGAGCGAGGTGGGTGCACACCTCCCCCACGCGGCCGGAGCGGCGTACGCGTCCACGGTCCTCGGCGACGACTCGGTGGCCCTGTGCTGGTTCGGCGACGGCGCGGCCTCCGAGGGTGCTGCGCACGAGGCGATGAACTTCGCCGCGGTCCACCGGCTGCCCGTCGTGTTCATCTGCGAGAACAACGGGCTCGCCATCAGCGTCCCGGCCGAATTGCAGGCGGCCGCGCCCATCGCGGCACGCGCCGCGGGATACGGCATGGCGGGCGCGGCGCTGGACGGCACCGACGGCGACGCGGTCTACGACGCGACGACGATCGCCGTCGAGCGGGCGCGCCGCGGCGAAGGGCCCTCGCTGCTGGAGCTGCACGTCCCCCGGATCGTGCCCCACTCGTCGCAGGACGACGACCGCTACCGGAGCGACGACGAGCGCGCCGAGGCCGCCGCGCGCGATCCGCTGGCACGACTGCGGTCGCGTCTGGTCGCCGACGGCATCCTCGACGAGGGCGGCATCGAGCGGGAGGTCGAGGCCGTCGCGGCCGCAGTCCGCGCCGATCTCGACCGGGCGCTCGCGCAGCCCGAGCCCGACGGGCAGCGCTACCACGAGTGGATGCACACGTGACCGCCGTGACGATGGTCGAGGCCATCCGCGAGGCGCTCGCCGAGGAGATGGAGCGTGATCCGTCGGTGGTGTTGCTGGGCGAGGACGTGGGCCGCAAGGGTGGCGTGTTCAAGGCCAGCGAGGGCCTGCAGGAGCGGTTCGGGCCGCGGCGTGTGCTGGACACGCCGGTCGCCGAGATCGGGATCGCCGGCGTCGCCATCGGCGCGGCGATGATGGGCTTGCGGCCCGTCGCGGAGTTCCAGTTCGCCGACTACATGCACCCGGCCTACGACCAGGTGGTGAGCCAGGCCGCCACGATCCACTGGCGCAGCCTGGGCGCGTGGCAGGTCCCCGTCGTGTTCCGGGCGCCGTTCGGAGCCGTGCCCGGGGGCGGGATCTACCACTCGCAGAGCCCCGAGGCCCCCTACTGCCACACGCCGGGGTTGAAGGTCGTCGCGCCCGCGACCCCTTCGGACGCGAAGGGCCTCCTCCAGGCGTCGATCCGCGACGACGATCCTGTGGTCTTCTTCGAGCACAAGGCCAGCTACCGCACCATCCGCGAGGAAGTCGGAAGCGAGCCCATCCCGCTCGGTGTGGCTCGCGTCGACCGGGACGGCGGCGACCTGTCGATCGTGACCTACGCCGGCGGCCTGCACCTGGCCCGCGAGGCCGCTGCGGTCCTGGCCGGCGAAGGCATCGACGTCGCCATCCTGGACCTGCGCACGTTGATGCCCCTCGACCGCGAGGCGATCGCCGCCACCGTCCGGCGCACCGGCAGGCTCATGGTCCTGCACGAGGCGAACAAGACGATGGGCTTCGGTGCCGAGATCGCCGCGTTCGCAGCCGAGGAGCTGTTCATGGACCTCGATGCGCCCGTGCGGCGGGTGGCGGCGGCCGACTGCCATCTGACCTACAACACCGCGGAGCAGGCGGCCATCCTCCCCGACGCCGTGGACGTCGCCGCGGTCGCTCGCGAGCTGTGCCGCTTCTGACCGTCGTCGCGGGCACGGCGCGGCGCGACGACCCCTCCAGAGTGCCAACTCTGTCCTGGCTCTACGGGGTGCCGGACTAGCGTCCGTGGCATGGAGACCGTCATCGTCGGAGCCAATCGCTCGGACACCGCCGCCAGAGCAGTCGAACGAGCTGGCACGGTGGCGGCAAAGATGGGTGCCCGCCTGGTGGTCGTGACTGCGTATGGCGCCGATGATGTCGGAGAGATCGACGCCGGGAGCGACCGGTACGTCGTCAGCACCGCGCAAGAGGCGACCGCCTTCGCCGAGCAGACTGCGGAGCGCCTCGCCACCGAATGCGGCATCCCAGCGCGGGGGATCGCAGCGAAGGGCGACCCGGAGAGGGTCATCCTCGACGCGGCCAGGCAGCTCGATGCCTCGGTCATCTTCGTAGGCAACGTCCGCATGCAGGGTCCGGGGAGGCTCCTCGGGAGCGTGGCGAACCACATCGCGCACCACGCTCCGTGTGACGTGTACATCGTCAAGACCGCCTGACAGGGTGGCGAGCCACGTCACACTGTCCGCGGGCGGACGGACGACGCGCGTCTCGACCTCACCGTCGGCTGACCTGCATGGCGTGCGAAGATGACTCACCCGTCTGCATGAAGCGGAGGTCGAGCATGTCCGACGAGCCCGCGCTGATCAACGCTCATGCCGGTGATGACCTGTCGCCGCTGGCGGGACGGTGGGAGGTCGATCCGACCCATTCGGCGCTCGAGTTCGCGGCCCGCTATGCGGTGTTCACGCTCGTGCGCGGGCGGTTCACGTCGTTCTCGGGCACTGTCGTGCTCGATCCGCTGCATCTCGGGGAGACGCAGATCGATGTCGACATCGACGCTTCGTCGGTGGACACCGCGATGCCCGTGCGCGACGCCCACTTGCTCAGCGAGGACTTCTTCGACGTCGAGCACCATCCCCGGATCACGTTCCGCTCCCAGGGAGCGACCGTGCTGGCCGCGGGCCGCTACACGACGCACGGCGAACTGGCCATCCGCGGCATCACTCAGCCGGTCCGGCTCGACGTCGACGTGTTCGGCCGGGCGCCTGACCTGCTGGGCAACCTCCGGCTCGGCATGAGAGCGACCGCCAAGGTGCAGCGGGCGTTGTGGGGCATCACCTGGAATGCGCCGGTCCCTGGCGGCGGGGTGACGCTGGCCGAGGAGGTCGATCTCGAGCTCGCCGTGTCGCTCGTGCCGGCCGGCGCGGTGGCCCGGTCATCGTGAGTGCGATCGAGAGGAGACGCGCATGGCGGTCGTGAGTCGTGGGTTCCAGGGTCATCGACGCCAGCCCGGGGCCGGGCTGGTGCCGCCGGGGCAGTACATCGAGGACGACTTCCCGGTCCTGAGCGCAGGGCCGACACCGGACGTCGACCTGGACGGCTGGGATCTCACCGTGGTCGACGACGGCGGGGCCGTCCTCGCCCGGTGGGACTGGAAGGAGTTCCTGGCGCTGCCGGCCGAGGACATCACGGTCGACATCCACTGCGTCACGAAGTGGTCCAAGCTCGGCACCCGCTGGCGGGGCGTCTCCGTCGACACGATCCTCGACGGCATCGACACCGCGGCGGAGTACGTGGTCGCCTTCAGCGAGGGTGGCTACACGACCAACCTGCCTCTCGCGGACGTGCTGGACGGCCAGGCGTGGGTGGCCCACAGCTTCGAGGGCGAGGAGCTCGAGCCCGAGCACGGCGGCCCGGCCCGGTTGCTGGTCCCGCACCTGTACTTCTGGAAGAGCGCGAAGTGGGTGCGCGGCCTGCGGCTCAGCGACGAGGACGAACCGGGCTTCTGGGAGAGCGTCGGCTACCACAACTACGGCGATCCGTGGCGTGAGCAGCGGTACTGGGGAGATTGACGGCGGTGCGCTGGCTCGTCGCCACCGTCGCGGAGACGGTCCCCGAGACCGCCAGGGCGGTGACGCTCCGCCTCGACGTCCCCGACTGGCCGGGTCACCGGGCGGGTCAGCACGTCGATGTGCGGCTGACCGCCGACGACGGCTACCAGGCCCAGCGGAGCTACTCGATCGCGTCCCCTCCGGACTCCGAACGGTTGGAGCTCACGGTCGAGCGGATCGACGACGGCGAGGTGTCGCCGTACCTGACCACCGTGGCCGACGCGGGCGACCAGTTCGAGCTGCGCGGGCCCGTCGGCGGCTGGTTCGTCTGGGATGCCGCTGACGACGCCCCGGTCCTGCTGGTGGGCGGCGGATCCGGGGTCGTGCCCCTGCGGGCCATGCTGCACCACCATGCCGCGTCCGGCAGCACGGCCGCGATGCACCTCGTGCAGTCGGCACGCACCCTCGGCGATGTCATCTATCGCCAGGAGCTCGAGGCGCTGGTCGGTCCCCGGCGGGCACTGACCGTGACCCTGACGCGGGAGTCTCCCCCGGACTGGGGCGGACACCGGGGGCGGGTCGATGCCGGCATGCTCGCCGAGGTGGGCTGGCCGCCCTCTGCGCAGCCGCACTGCTACGTGTGCGGGCCCACCGGGTTCGTCGAGACGGTGGCCGACGCCCTGGTCGAGCTGGGCCATGAGCCGAGGCGAATCAGGACCGAGCGGTTCGGACCGACAGGAGGCTGATGTGGACACAACTCTGGACGGCAATGCCGCGGCCGGCGCGCTCGGCGACGTGTTCGCCTTCGACGTCACCATGGCCATGACCACGTGCGCCACCTGCGGCGATCGCCGCCCGGTCGCCGAGCTGCGCGCCTACATGGACGCCCCGGGGATCATCCTGCGCTGTGCATCCTGTAGCGCGACGCAGCTCCGCCTCGTACGCGCCGGCGACCGTGCCTGGCTGGACCTGCGCGGCATCCAGGTGCTCGAGATCCACGGCCCCGCGCCCACCGGGTAGACCACGCAGTGCGCGTGCTCGTCGCCGGCGCGACCGGAGCCATCGGCCCGGCCGGGATCCGCTCGGGGGCGCCCGCGTCAGCGCAGTGAGCTGAACGCCGCCCGGATCTCGGTGGAGAAGAGCTCCGGCTCCTCCCAAGCGGCGAAGTGACCGCCCCGTTCGACCGCGTTGAAGTAGGCGAGATCGGGGTACACCGTCTCGGCCCAGCTGCGCGGGGCAGCCCAGATCTCGTCGGGGAACGTCGTGAAGCCGACCGGAACCCTGACCGGCGGAGGAGGACCTCCGGCCGCAGCCGCGGCCGCCAGGAACCGGCCGAACTCCCAGTACCACCGGGCGGCCGAGGCGCCGGTGCCCGTCAGCCAGTACAGCGTGATGTTGTCGAGGATGTGGTCGCGGGTGAGATTGCCCACGGGCTCGCCGTCGACGAACGCGCGGGAGATCTTGTAGTAGCTGTCCGTGTCGTGGTCGAGCATCCAGGCCGCCAGCCCGACGGGTGAGTCGACCAGCGAGTAGCCGATCGTCTGCGGCCGCGTGGACTGCTCCAGGAAGTAGCCGAAGCCGTCCGCCATGAACGTCGCCAGCTTTGCGTGAGCCGCCCGTTCCTCCTCGGACTCCTTGGGCAGCAGGTCGACGATGCCCAACGCCCCCGCGAGCAGGTTGACGTGGATGCCGGCCAGTCCCTCTGGCCCTTGGCGGCCCATCGCGTCGGTGACAGCGGCGCCCACGTCGCCCCCCTGGGCGACGTAGCGCGTGTAGCCGAGGCGGTTCATCAGCTCCGCCCAGGCGCGCGCGATGGGCCCGTTCTCCCAGCCGAGCTCGGCCGGCTCGCCCGAGAAGCCGTAGCCGGGCAGCGACGGAAGCACCAGGTGGAACGCGTCGTCGGGGGTGCCGCCATGGGCAGTCGGGTCGGTGAGCATGCCGACGGTCTCGAGCAGCTCGACGACCGAGCCGGGCCAGCCATGGGTCATGATCAGCGGCAACGCGTCCTCATGCTGCGACCGGATGTGGATGAAGTGGATCTGCACCCCGTCGATCACGGTCGTGAACTGTGGCAGCGCGTTCAGCCTCGCCTCGCAGTCGCGCCAGTTGTACTCGGTCGTCCAGTAGCGGGCGAGCTCCTGCAATGTCGCCAGCTGCACGCCCTGCGATCGGTCGGGGACGAGCTCCTTGGTGGGCCAGCGCGTCGCCGCGACACGCTGGTACAAGTCGTCGATCTGCTCCTCTGGGATGTCGACCTGGAACGACCGGATCTCGGTCGTGGCGTTGGCGGTGGTGCTCATGACGCCTCCTTAGCGCCGCGACCTCGACATCGGCTCATGCCGGGCCGCAGGGTGTGCTGCGCTTGCCGATCGTCTACTCGCGCTCCCTCGCGGCCGCGTCGCGCTCGGTCTCGTACTTCGCCGCCGACAACTCGACCGCCTTGAGGTTGCTCTCGGCGAGCTCGGGCCGGCGGGCCCGGGCCCGCGCCTTGGCATCGAGGGTCGGCGTCGCCTGTCCCTGGAACCGCGGCGCGACATGGCGGGCGAACAGCTCGTAGCTGCGCCACTTCGCGGCAGGCGGTGCCCAGTCGTGTGCGAGCTGCAGGTACGAGCCGAAGCCACCGTTCGACTGCTTGACCAGTCGCTCTATCTGCTCGACGGCCTCGTCGGGAGTGCCGATCGTGCCCAACCCCGACTCGTTCACGAAGTCGATGAACTCGCGGACGCTCGTGCCGTCGCCGACGGACATCTGAGGGAAGGCGGCTGTGTGCTGGAAGTAGTCGAACCACGCGGCGATGCCGTGCTCGACGTCGCGGTAGGCCTGCTCGCGCGTGTCCGCGAGGTGCATGAGCCCTACGAGCCGCCAGGCGTCCCGGTCCACGGAGACGCCGTAGTGGGCAGCCCGCTCCTCCATCACCTCCCAGTGCAGCGCGAGCACGTCGAAGCCCGCGGCGATCGTCGCGCCGACCGACAGAAGGCCGAGCCCGTACCGGCCGGCGAGCCTCGGTCCTGACGGCGACGCGACCGCCGCGATGGCGATCTCGGGGTGCGGATGGGTGTAGGGCCGGAGGTGGAGTCGGGCGTCATGTAGGGACCAGCGACCGTTGTCGAACGTGACGGGATCGTCACTGCGCATGAGCCTGACGATGACATCGACGGCGTCCTCGAGGAGCTCGCGCGTCTGCGGCATGTCGAGCCCGATCATCTCCGCATCGCTGGGCAGGGCCCCCGGCCCCAGCCCGAGCATGAACCGCCCGCGTGTCATGTGGTCGAGCTGCACCGCACGCTCCGCCACCCACAGAGGGTTGTGGTAACTGGCGCTCACGACCCCCGTGCCGAGCTTGATGTGGCTGGTGCGCTCGGCAGCGGCGGCGATGAAGATCTCCGGCGAGGCGATGATCTCGGTGCCGGCCGAGTGGTGCTCGCCGATCCACGCCTCGTCGAACCCCAGCCGATCGAGGTGCTCGATGAGCTCCAGGTCCTTGTGCAGCAGCACTGTCGGGTTCTCACCCGCCGGGTGGAACGGTGCCATGAAGATACCGAAGCGCATACGAGCCATCTGGCCCCCTCGAGCTCGGCCGGTTCTCGGCTGGGTACCGCTGGCGCGGATGGTATCCGGGAGGAGACGGCCGGGCGATGGGAACCTGCGGTGCTCAACTCGCCCGCGGGGGCACCACGGTGGAACACGGTCGCCCCCGTGTCTGTTGAACTCTCCGAACTGGCAAGTACACGAAAGGTGGACGCATGACCGAGGCAACCGAGCGCGCTGTCCTGGCAGGAGGCTGCTTCTGGGGCGTGCAGGAGCTGGTCCGCAACCTCCCGGGTGTCATCTCGACCCGGGTCGGCTACACCGGCGGTGACGTCCCGAACGCCACTTATCGCAACCACGGCACCCATGCCGAGGGCATCGAGATCATCTTCGATCCGGCGGTGACGAGCTACAGGGACCTGCTGGAGTTCTTCTTCCAGATCCACGATCCGACCACCAGGAACCGGCAGGGCAACGACGTCGGCCTGAGCTACCGGTCGGCCGTCTACTACACGTCCGACGAGCAGCGCCGCGTCGCCGAGGAGACGATCGCCGACGTCGATGCGTCCGGTCTGTGGCCGGGCAAGGTCGTCACCGAGGTGGAGCCGGCAGGTCCGTTCTGGGAGGCCGAGCCGGAGCACCAGGACTACCTGCAGCACTACCCGAACGGCTACACGTGTCACTTCGTCAGGCCGAATTGGAAGCTGCCCCGACGCCAGTCCGCTTCGTAGGGCCGCGATGCCCGGGGGCGTCCTGGCAGGAGAAATGGCTGCGGGCGTCCAGGTCTTCGTAGGTTGCGGGGATGGAGTTCGAGAATCGGGTGACGAGGGCGTTGGGCGTGGACATCCCGATCGTGCAGGCGCCGATGGGGTGGATCGCTCGCGCGCAGCTCGCGAGCGCGGTGAGCAACGCGGGCGCGTTCGGGATCATCGAGACGTCGTCGGGTGAGCTGGATGTGGTGCGGGAGGAGATCCGCAAGATGCGGGATCTCACCGACAGGCCGTTCGGCGTCAACATCGCCCAGGCCTTCGTGCGGGACCCGAACATCGTGGAGTTCGTGGCCGACCAGGGCGTGAAGTTCGTGACGACCTCGGCCGGCAGCCCGATGCGCTACACCGCGGCCCTCAAGGAGAGGGGCCTCACGGTGTTCCACGTGGTGCCCGACCTGGCCGGCGCCCTGAAGGCGGTCGACGCCGGGGTCGACGGCCTGGTGGTCGAGGGCGGGGAGGGCGGCGGCTTCAAGAGCCCGACTCCGGTCTCGACGATGGTGCTGCTGCCGTTGATCGCCTCGAAGGTCGACGTGCCGATCATCGCCGCGGGCGGCTTCGTCGACGGCCCGACGATGGCGGCGGCCTTCGCGCTCGGCGCGGAGGGCATCCAGATGGGGACCCGGATGGTG
>JBKPRS010000496.1:0-10736 GCA_046734695.1 Actinomycetota bacterium
GACGCCGCGCCCGGCGGCCCGGTGATCGGCCACTACGGGACGGGGGACGGAGCCAGCCGGGAGCTGCCCCCGCCGGTAGGCGACGGGTGAACGGTGAGGTGACCGACACGGCGGCCCCCGGCACCGGCGGCGGGGGAGCCACCACGAGGGCGGCAGCGGGGATGGGCGCCATCACCGCGGTGTCGCGCGCCTTCGGGATGATCCGTGTGCTGGTGGTGGCGGCGGTGCTGGGCGCGACGTTCCTGGCGAATGCCTTCCAGGCGGCCAACTCGGTGTCCAACGTCCTTTTCGAGCTGCTGGCGGCGGGGGCGCTGTCGGCCGTGCTGGTGCCCGCGTTCGTGTCGCTGCTCGACGCGGGCGACCAGCGCGGCGCCGAGGACGTGGCCGGGGGCGTGCTGGGCGTGGCGCTGGCCCTGCTCGGCGCGGTGACGGTGATCGGGGTGCTGGGTTCGCCGCTGCTGGCCAAGGCGCTGACGCTGGGCGTGCCCGCCGACGTGTCCTCGCAGATGCAGTCGCTGGTCACGTTCCTCTTGTGCTTCTTCGTGCCCCAGGTGCTGCTGTACGCGGCGGGGACGGTGGCGATCGCCGTGCTCTACGCCAAGCGCCGCTTCCCGGTCACGGCCGCCGCGCCCATCGGCAACACGGTGGTCATGGTGGTCTTCCTGCTCGCCTTCCGGGCCGTCGCCGGTCCCGACCCCGGCCTCGACCTGTCGCTCGGCGAGCGCCTGTTGCTGGTGGCCGCGGGCACCGGTGGCGTCATCGCCTTCGTGGGGATCCTGCTCGGCGCGTGCGAGCGCTCCGGCTTCCGGCTGCGCCCCCGCAACCCTCACGGCGACCCGCGGGTCGGGGCGGTGCTGCGCCACTCGGGCTGGGGCGTCGTGCTGCACACGGGTGCCGGGCTGTTGCTCGGCGCCGCCATCGTGGCCGGCGCGGCGGTCGAGGGTGGCGTGGTCGCCTACCAGCTCGCGTGGGTCATCTTCCTCGGGCCCTACGCCGTGCTGGCCCAGCCGATCCACACCGCCATCCTCCCCGAGCTGGTCACCGAAGCCCGCGACCACGGCCTGGACCGGGTGGGCCGCTCGCTGCGCTGGGCGCTGGAGCGCATGGCGCTGCTGGTCGTCCCGGTCAGCGCCGGCATGGTGGCCCTGGCCACGCCGGCCATGCGGCTCGTGCCCTTCGGCGAGGGCGACCACGGCAGTGAGCTCCTGGCGGCGGCGGTGGCCGGCCTGGCGGTCGGTCTGCTGCCTTACGGCGCCTTCCTGCTGCTGGCCCGGGGCTACTACGCGCTGGGCGACAGCCGTACGCCGGGGCTGGTGTCCCTGGGCTCGGCCTCGGCCGGCGTGGCGGTCATGGCCGTGGCCGCGGTCACCCTCGACGGCGCGGCCCGCATCGGCGCCCTGGGCCTGGCCCACTCGCTGGCCTACACGATCGGGATGCTGGTGCTGGGCGTGGGCCTGGCCCGGCGCACCGGGTCCTCGCTGCGGCCCGCCGCGCTCGGCCGCATCCTCGCCGTCGGCGTGGTGGTGGGCGGGGTCGCCTGGGCCCTCAGCGGCGCCCTGCTGGGCGACGATCCCGGCCGGCCGGCCGACCTGGCCGTGGTCGCGGGCGTGGGCCTGCTCGGCGCCGGGCTGGTCGTGGCCGCGTACCAGGTCCTCGGCGTGCGCCGGGCGCTCACGACCCGCGAGTCGGTGCCCGGCCCGCCGGCGACGGCGGAGGTGATCGTGTGAGGCTGCGACGCACGCTCGCCGCTGCGCTGGGACTGCTGGCCCTGGCCGCCGCGGCCGGCTGTGGCTCGGCCCCGGCCGAGCTGGAGGCCACGCCGGTCGACCGGGTGCTGGTGGTGTCGCTGCCCGGCCTGGACTGGGACGGGGTGAAGCGGGCCGGCCTGCCGCACCTGGACGAGTTCGCGGGCGACGCCGCGGTGGCCGACCTCGCCACCCGCATCGGTCGGCGCACCGCCACCAGCACGGACGCCTACCTCACGCTGGGGGCCGGGACCCGGGCCATCGCCCCCCAGGTCGACACCGCCGTGGCCGTCGATGCGGACGAGACCTACGGCGGCGTGCCCGCGTCCGAGCTGGTCGAGCGGCGGCTGGGCCGGGTCACGCCCGGCATCGCCTACCTGGCCATCGGGCCCGCCATCGACGCCAACGAGCACTCGGCGTTCGGAGCCGAGGTCGGCAGCCTGGGCGACCGGCTGGCCGAGGCGGGGGTGTCCCGGGCCGTCGTGGCCAATGCCGACGCGGTCGAGGGTTTCGTTAGCGACGACCCGCCGCCCGACGGCGCCTATGCCCGGGGCGCGGCCACGATGCTCATGGACTCCCACGGCATCGTGCCCGGCGGCATGGTCAGCCGGAGCCTGCTGACCGACGACCGCAGCGCGGCCTTCGGCTGGCGCCTGGACCGCAGCAAGGTGGTCGACGCGTTCGACGAGGCGTGGGACAGTCCCGGGCGCTCGGTCGTGGTGGTCGAGGCCTCGGACATGGGCCGGGTGGCGGCCTACGGAGCCCGGGCCGACGCCGGCCAGCGGGCCGCCCTGCGGGCCCAGGCGCTCGACGACGCCGACGCTCTGCTCGGCGACCTGATGGAGCGGGTGGACCCCGCCCACGACGCCGTCCTCGTCCTGTCCCCGGTGTCGCCCGGTGCCTCGCCCGCCCTCGGCCTCGTGGCCCTGCAGGCCCCGGGCGTCGACGGCGGCCTGCTCCAGTCGGCCACGACCCGGCGCGACGGCTACGTGCAGCTGGCCGACGTCGCCCCCACGGTGCTGGAGCTGCTGGGCGAGTCCGCCCCCGACACCATGGAGGGCCGCAGCTTCGGGGTCAGCGACCGCGGCAACCAGGGGGCGGACCGGCTGACGGCGCTGGCGGAGTCCGGCGACGCGGCCGCCTTCCGGGACGCCACCATGTTCCTGGCCGTGACCGGGATCGTGGTGGGCCTGGCGCTGCTGGCGCTGGGCATCGCGCTGCGGTCCCGGCTCAGCCCGAAGGTCAACCGGCTGCTGGCACCGTGCGCGTACGGCGCGCTGGGGGTCGTGCCCGCGTCGTTCATCGTCGGGCAGGTGGGCGCGGCGCGGGCCAGCCTGCTGCCGACGGCCGTGCTGGTCCTGCTGGTGGCGGCCGTGTTCGCGGCACTGGCCACCGCGGTGGACCGGCGCTGGCCGGGGACCGGCGCGCTGGTGGCCGTCGGGTCGATCGTCGCGCTGATCGCACTGGACATCCTGGCCGGTGCCCCGCTCCAGCTGAACACGACGTTCGGCTACTCGGTGGCGGTGGCGGGCCGGTTCACCGGGCTTGGCAACCTGGCCTTCGCCCTGTTCGGGGCGGCCACGATCGTGCTGGCCGCGCTCGTCGTCGACCGCTGGGGCCGGCGGGGCCTGGTGCCCGCGGTGATCCTGCTGGCGGGCGTGGTCGTGGTCGAGGGCCTGCCCATGATGGGCGCCGACGTGGGCGGCGTGCTGGCCATGGTCCCGGCCTTCGGGGTCACGGCCCTGGTCCTGGCCGGCCGGCGGGTGGGCTGGCGCCAGGTGGCCGCGCTGGTGGGCGCCACCGTCGTCGTCCTGCTGCTGTTCGCGCTGGTGGACGCGGCCCGGCCCGCCGAGGTGCAGACCCACCTGGCCCGCCTGGGAGAGCAGGTCATCGGCGCCCACTGGGACACGTTGGGCAAGAGCCTGAGCCGGCGCTGGCAGGCGAGCCTGGGCGGGGCCGAGCTGGCGGCCTGGATCACCGTCGGCGTGGTGATGGCGGGCGCCCTCGCCTACGCCGCCCTGGCCGCCATGGGTCGCGCCGGTCCCGGGGCCACGCGGGCCATCACCCACCGGCCGACGCTGGCCGCGGCCGCGGGGCTGGCGGTGCTGGGCACGGTCGGCCTGGTGGCCAACGACTCGTCGGTGGCCGTGCCGTTCACGATGCTGATCGTGATCGCGCCGGTCGTCATGCTGCGGGTGCTGCGGGCATGATCGGGTCCCGCGCGCGCCGGTCCGTAGACTGCTCCGATGCCTCTGCCGCCGAGGGCCGGGTGAGATCCCGGGCACGCGCCCTGCTGGCGTTGGTGCTGGCCTGCCAGGCCGCGCTCATGGCGGCCGCGCCCGCGGGCGCCCAGGACGCCGGGGCCGACAAGCCGGGACGGATGTTGCTCATCTCGGTCCCCGGCCTCACCTGGGCCGAGGTGCGGGACCACCACCTGCCGGCCATCGAGGGCCTGCTGGAGGACTCCGCGGTGGCCGACATGGCACCCCGGGGCGTGTCGCCCCGAGCGACGCCGGGAGCGGCCTACCTGACCATCTCGGCCGGCAGCCGGGCGACGTCCGACCCGCTGGTGGACGGCCAGCAGCTGGCCCTCGGCGAGCAGGCGGCCGGGTCCTCCGCGGGCGACATCTTCGAGCGCCGCACCGGCGTCAAGCCCGACGGCCGCTACGTGTCGCTGGCGTGGCCCACGCTGCAGCGGGTCAACGCCCGCCAGCCGTACGACGCCGCGCTCGGCCTGCTCACCGACACGCTGGACGAGGCAGGCCTGGGCGTCGAGGCCATCGGCAACGCGGACGGGACCGACACCGTCGGCGCGTCCTACGAGCGCCAGGTGGGCCTGGCCGCGGCCACCGGCGACGGCGTGATCCCCGCGGGCGAGCTGGACGCCGACCTGTTGACCCGCGACCCCAGCCGGCCGTTCGGGCAGCGGCTCGACCTCGACCAGGTGGCCCAGCGCTTCGAGCGGGCCTGGGACGCGCCCGCCGGGCGCGACGGCGGGCTGGTGGTGGTGGAGGCGTCCGACCTGGCCCGGTCCATGCGCTACCGCGACCGGGTCGACCTGAACCGCTACGAGGAGCTGCGCAGCCAGGCGCTGGAGGACACCGACGACCTGGTGGCCCGCCTGCTGGAGCGGGTCGACCCCGAGCGGGACACGGTCCTGATTGTCGCCCCCTACAACCTGCCCAGTGACCGCGACCTGACCGTGGCCGCCCTGCGGGGCCCGGGGATCGAGCCCGGCTACCTGCGCTCGGCTTCCACCCAGCGCTCGGGGTTCCTGACCCTGGTGGACGTGGCGCCGACCGTGATGGACCAGCTGGGCGTGGCCCGGCCGGTCGACATGGAGGGCCGCCCGGCCGAGGTGGTGGCATCCGGGGCCTCCCTGGAGCACCGCATCGACCGGCTGGTGTCGCTGAACGAGGCGTCCCGCTTCCGTGAGCGGCTGCTGTTCCCCACCACGCTGGCCGTGGTGGTGGTGCTGGCGCTGCTCTGCGCCGCGACCGTGGTCGTGCTGGTGCGGGGCGGACCACCGCAGGCCCGGCCGATCCTGGCGTTCGCGGCCCTGGCCGACCTGGCCGTCCTGCCCATGTCGTACGTGGCCCGGGCGTTCCCGCTGGAGGATCTGGGCGCCGGGTTCTATTGGGCTTTCGTAGTGGCCGCCGGCGTCCTGGTGGCCGCGCTCGCCACGGTGGCGGGCCGGCGCTTCCGGCGCGAGCGCCTCGCCCTGGTGAGCGTGCTCACCCTGGTCCTCGCCGTGCCGCTCCTGGACGTCATCTTCGGCTCGCACCTCAGCCTCAGCGCCGCCTTCGGCTACTCGCCGACGGGCAACTCCCGCCTGTACGGGATCAGCAACTACGCCTTCGGCCAGGTGGCGGCGGCGTCGTGCCTGCTGGCTGCCTTCGTGGCCGGCCGCTGGCCCACCCGCCGGGGCCGCATCGCCGCCGTCGGCCTGCTGGTGGGCGTCCTCGTCGTCATCGGCATGCCGACCTGGGGCTCGGACGTGGGCGGCATCATCGCCTTCACCCCCACGATCCTGGTGTTCGCCGCCCTGATCACCGGCTACCGGCTGCGGGTGCGCACGGTTTTGATCGGTCTGTCCGTCACCCTGGTGTCGGTCACGGCCTTCGGCCTCGTCGACCTGGCCCGACCGGAGGGCCAGCGGGCCCACCTCGGGCGGCTGTTCGAGCGGATCGGCAACGAAGGCCTGGAGCCGTTGATCTCGATCATCGAGCGCAAGCTGCTCGCCAACCTGCGCGTCACCACGACGTCGTTCTGGATCGCCGCCATCCCGGTGGCGGTGGCGTTCCTGGTCTTCCTGGCCCGCTACCCGGGCCGGCCGCTGGCCCGGGTGCGCGAGCGGGTCCCGACCCTGCAGGCCGGCATCACCTCGGCGCTGGTGGCCGGGGTGCTGGGCAGCCTGGTGAACGACTCGGGCGCCATCGTCGGCGGCGTCACCCTCACGGTCATCGCCGTCGCCCTGGCCTGGCTCGCGGTCCAGACGATCGCCACCCCACCCGGTCCACCCGCCAGCGAGCCGGAGCCCGAGCCGGCCGCGGCCGAGCCGGTGGAGCCTGAGCCCGGGCCCGTGCCCACCGACGTCACCCCGGTGGAGGCAACGCCGGACGGCGTGCCCGCCCGGGCCGGGACCGAGCGAACGTGAGCGACACCATCCCGACCACCGCGGGCGCAAAGGGGGCGGCCGCCGAGCCCGACGAGGCCCCGCGCTCGGCCCGCATCCTGGTCGCGGTCTTGTTCGTCCTGCTCCTGGTGCCCGGGCTGATCGGCTTCGACGCCTGGCCCCTGACCGGCTGGCGCCTGTTCAGCAAGTCACGTGGCCCCGAGGTGACCCGCTGGGTCATCGAGGCCGTGGACCAGGACGGCTCCCACCGGGTGGTCAGCCTGGAGGAGCTGCCCCTGCGCTACCGCCACGCCGAGTGGCCCATGTCCGAGCTGCCGGGCGCCTCCGAGGCCAAGAAGACCGCGGTGTGCGAGGCGCTGCTGACCCCGGTCCGGGACATCCTGCCCGGCACCGAGGAGCTGGTCATCGCCCGCGACCACGCCCGCCTGGTGGAGGGCGACGATGGGCACTGGACCACCACCCACGACCTCGAGCCGTTCCACTCGTGCAACGGGGCGCACCTGCTATGACCCCGTCGCCCGCATCCGCACCCCGCTCGCCGGGACGCTCTGGGCCCCCGACATCGGTCCGTTCCGCTCATGCACCGGGTTGCGCGTGACATGACCGTCGCCCGCATCCGTACGGCGCTCTACGAGGCGCTCTGGGGCCCCGAGACCGGCGCGCGGCTGCTGTTCGTGCATGTGGGCCTGTCGGCTCTGATCGGGGTGCGCATCGTGGCGGGGTCGTACCGCCAGCTGGCGGGCACGCCCGGGCCCCTCTTCGAGCCCGTGCCGTTCCTCGCCTGGCTGCCCGACATGCCCTCGGCCCAGGTGTTCGTGGCCATCCAGGTGATCGGCGGCCTGGCCGCCCTGGCCGCGGTGCTGCGGCGCCACCCGCGGGCCGCGTTCGCGGTGGCCTGGGTGTGCTACCTCGTGCTGGCGGGCCTGCGGGGCAGCCGGGGCAAGGTGCTGCACAACGACCTGCTGCTGCTGTGGGCGTCGGCCCCGTTCCTGCTGGCTCCCGTGAAGGTCGACCGTCACGATCCGGTGCCGCGCCGCCGCTACGGCTGGCCGCTGCGGGTGTCTCTGGTCATCATCGCCCTGATCTACTGCTTCGCCGGCTACCACAAGCTGCGGCGCTCGGGGCCGTCCTGGGCCTACAGCGACAACATGCGCTACGTGGCGCTGTGGGGCCCGAGCATCGGGTCCAGCGGCTGGCCGGGCATCGCCCGCTGGGTGGGGGAGCACGCCTGGGTGGCCCGATCCTCCGGGGTGTTCATCCTCGGGCTGGAGCTGACGTTCCCGGTCGTGATCTTCGTGCGTGGCCTGCGGGTCTGGTACGCCCTGTTCGCGGTCTTCCTCCACATCACGACCTGGCTGCTGCTCGGCCTGGACTACTGGGCCTGGGCCATCACGGTCCCGCTGGTGCTGATCGACTGGATCGCGGCCTACGACCGCCTCCAGGCGTGGCGGGCCGGACGGGCGGCGTCCGGGACGATCGAGCCGGCTCCCACGGCCGCATGAGCGCCCCATGATCGTCGCTGCCGCCTTCGTGGCCGGCGTGCTGGTGGCCGCCGGGCTGTGGGTGCTGATGGCGCCCGCCTTCGGCGGCGAGGTCTTCGCCCGCGAGAACTACCGCGGCCACATCCTGCCGACCGCGGTCGGGGTCATCACCGCGCTGGCGGTGCTGGCGGTCGACGCGCTGGTCACGCTGGCCGTGGCCGCCGGGGCCGAGCCTGACGCGGGCGCGGTGCGCGGCCTGCGCCTGGTGACCGTCGCGTCGCTCGGCTTCGCGCTGCTGGGCCTGCTGGACGACCTCGGCGGGGCGGGGGAGAGCGGCGGCTTCCGCGGCCACCTCCGGGCCCTGGCCCACGGCCGCCTGACCACCGGCGCGGCCAAGCTGTTCGGCGGCGCGGCGGTGGCCGTCGTGGTCGTGTCCGCCCGCGAGCCCGACAGCCTCGGCCGCCTGCTGGCCGACGGTGCCCTGGTGGCGCTGGCGGCCAACCTGGGCAACCTGTTCGACCGGGCGCCGGGGCGCACCACCAAGCTGACGCTGGTGGCGTTCGCGGTGCTGGTGGCGGCGGCCGGCGCCGAGCCGGTGCTCGCCGGCGTGGCCCTGGCCGTGGGGGCGGGCGCGGGCCTGCTCACCGCGGACCTGTCCGAGCGCATGATGCTGGGCGATGCCGGGGCCAACGTGCTGGGCGCCGCGCTGGGCCTGGGCGTGGTCCTGGCCTGCTCGCCGGGCGTGCGCACGGCGGTCCTGGTGGTCGTGGCCCTGCTCAACCTGGCCAGCGAGCGGGTCTCGTTCAGCCGGGTGATCAACGCCGTGCCCCCGCTGCGCACGGCGGATCGCTGGGGCCGCCTGCCCTGATCAGTCCGGACTGGACGGCTTGAGGCCGAACCCGGACAGCAGCTGGATGATCTTGGCCACGAGGGCGGCGTGGGACACGCCCTGCGTAGCCAGGACCTGCGCCGCGATGCCCTCCTCGATCTGGCGCAGGGCCAGCAGCATGTGCTCGGTACCGACGTAGTTGTGCCCGAGCTTCAGCGCCTCGCCCACCGAGTCGGCCACCGCCTTCTGGGCCCGGGGCGTGAAGGGCAGGGCGCCGGACACCTCGGCCCCGCCGCGGGGGATGCGCTCGTCGACGCCCTGCTCGACAGCCTCCCGCGACACCCCGAGCTCGGACAGCGCCCGCACCGCCAGGTTGCCGTCCTCGGCCGCGTACAGCCCCAGCAGCAGGTGTTCGGTGCCGATGTAGGTGTGGCGGCGCTCCTGGGCCACGGTCTGGGCCTCGAGCAACGCCGTACGGGCCCGATCGGTGAACCGCTTGAGCTCGCGGCCCTCCGCGATCCCGCGCATCAGCCGTTCCGCCACATCACTGTGGCGCTGCTGGGCGGCCTGGCGGGTCACACCGAGGGCCTCGCCGATCTGCGTCCACGAGCACCCGTCGTCCCGGGCCTGCCTGACGAAATGGTCGAGCAGGTCGTCGCCGAGGCGTTCGACCTGCTCCTTCAGCAGTGCCGCGGCCGAGATGCGATCGAGTGGGGTGTCGCTCCCGTCCTCGACGACGCTGATGAGCTGAGCAAGGCTGAACTCCGTCATGCTCGTCAACCTGACATTGACAGCACCTCGTGTCAACCCGTCATTGACATTGACAGAACGTTAGGTTCGTGGCCCATGGGACGAGACATGCGCGCCGCGGTGCTGGAACTCGACGGGAAGCTGGAGGTGGGCCCGGTCCAGATCGAGGATCCCCGCCCGGGCGAGGTGCTGGTCCGGGTGACCGACTGCGGCGTGTGCCACTCCGACCTGTCCGCCATCGACGGCAGCATCCCGGGCGCCCGCCCGGTGGTCCTGGGCCACGAGGCCGGCGGGATCGTCGAGGCCGTGGGCCCGGGCGTGACCCGGCTGCGCCCCGGCGACAAGGCCGTGCTCACGCCGCTGCCGTCGTGCGGGCATTGCTACTTCTGCACGCGCAACCAGCCGACGCTGTGCGCCGAGCACTCGTCCGCCCTGGTGCTGTCGACCCGCCCCGACGGGACCAGCCCGCTGTCCCGTGACGGCCAGGTCGTCTACCGGGGCGTGGGCATGGGGGGCTGGGCCGAGTACGTGGTGCTGCCGGCCGACGGCGTGGTGAAGGTGGACGAGGACGTCGACCTGGCCGAGGCCTGCGTCATCGGCTGCGCGGTGCAGACCGGCGTGGGCGCGGTGCTCAACACCGCCGGGGTGGAGGAGGGCGCCAGCGTCCTCGTGCTCGGCGCAGGCGGCATCGGCATCGCCGTCACCCAGGGCGCCCGCCTGGCCGGGGCCGCCACCATCGTCGTCGCCGATCCGGTGGCCGAGCGGCGGGAGGCCGCGATGGGCTTCGGCGCCACGCACACGGTCGATCCGACGGACACCGACGTCCCGGCCTACTGCCTCGAGCTGACCGGGATCGGGATGGACTACTGCTTCGAGGCCGCCGGGCAGGCCTCCCTCGTCGAGGTGGGCATGAACGCCACCCGCTCCGGCGGCACCACCGTGGCCGTGGGGGCGCCGCCGCTCGACCAGAGCATCACGATCCCCATGGCCGTGGCGTTCACCGTCACCGAGAAGCGGCTGGTGGGCTGCCTGCTCGGGAGCATGAACGGGCACCGGGACATCCCTCGGCTCCTGGCCCTGGCCAAGGCCGGGCGGATCGACCTGGCCGGGATGATCACCGACCGCTACCCGCTGGCCGAGGTCGACGCCGCGGTCGACAACCTGCGCCAGCGCAACGGCATCCGTACCGCGCTCCAGGTCACGTGAGATCCGCGCGGTGTGCGGTGCGGCGGGGTACGCTGTGATCCCGTGACAAAACACATCTTCGTCACGGGTGGGGTCGCCAGCTCCCTCGG
>JBKPRS010000497.1:0-2583 GCA_046734695.1 Actinomycetota bacterium
CCGCCAAGGTCTGGCTGCCCCTCGCCCTCGCCACGGGCGCAGCCCTGAGCCTGGTCGTCGGCTTCGGCGTGGCTCTGCGCCGTGGGCGCACCAGCCCGTCCCGCTCGACGGCCGCACCGCCATCCAGGCTCCGCCCGGCCACGGCCAGGAGCCGATAGAGGCATGGTCGACCCGGTTCTGCACGTCTGACCGCCGTCGTCCGCGTGCGCACCGCTCACCGCCGCGCCAGGTGCTTACGCAGGTGTCCAACTCGAGTGGTCCACCCGGACTGGACACCACTCGGTGGACTGACCGCGGGACTCAACGGAGGTCAGCGGACTGAGGCGCACGCCCTGGACGCTTCGGGCCAGTCTTTGGAGCTGTGTGTTGCAGGTTCGAGTCCTGCCCCCCGAGCTACCGGAGCCCTGGTCAGAGACGTAAGGCGGCACTAGCGCTCGGCGTAACGGACGAACAGCAACGTCGTGTCGTCGTTCAGCTCGTGGCCACTGTGCTCGAGGACCGCCGTCGCCACCCGCCGCACCATCTCGGCGGGGGGAAGTTCCGCGAGGAGCACGCGCCCGAACAGGTCGGCCAACCGGTCGACACCGAATCGTTCGCCACCGGTTGCACGACCCTCGGTGACCCCGTCGGTGTAGAGCAGCACCGAGTCCCCGGGCTCGAGCAGGACCTCGTTGACGACCGGCGGTGGCCCGCCGAGGCCGAGCGGCATGGCCGGCACAGTCGCGACCTCGCCGATGACCTTGAGCCCGCGCACCAGCAGGGGTGGCGGATGACCTGCGGACACCCACCGGAAGCGTCCGGTCGCGAGCTCGAGGTATCCGAAGGCGGAGGTGGCGAAGCGGAGGTCGGCAAACACCCGGATCAGTGCCTCGTCGGCCTCTGCGTACGCGCCCACGAGGTCGACGCCGTTGCGGCGGCTGTTGCGCAAGCTGCCCTGGACCACGTGAGAGATGAGCGACGAGTGCAGGTCGTGACCGACCGAATCGATCACCGCCACGGTGAGGTGATCGGCGTTCAGTGCGTAGTCGAAGCTGTCTCCCGCCACCTCGTAGGCCGGCAGGAGCATCCCGGCGACCGCCACACGGGGGGTCACGAGGGCCACCGGTGGCAGCATCGAGCGCTGCAGCTCGGCTTGCAGCGCCATCGGCTCTCGCCGGCGCACCACCTCGAACGCGTCCGTGTAGTGGCCCTTCGACACGAAGAGCACGGCAGCCAGGGAGGCCAGCCGCTCCAGCCCCGACACCACGCTGTCGTCTGGCGGGTCCGGCATCTCGATCACGACGACCCCGATGCGTGCGGTGCCGTCGATCAACGGCAGCCAGATGAGCGCGCCGTCGTCGGTGTCGACGAGGAGTGTCGTCTCGAGGACGTAGGCGCGCCCGGCGGTCGTCCCGTTGAGGTCCAGTCGTTCACGATCGGCTGCGTAGGGACCGAACGGATGCAGGGCGTGCTGGTCGTAGTCGGCGAGATAGACGCACGAGGCGCTCGCGCCCATCTCCGCCATCGCCTCGCTGACCGCGCCGGCCAGCGCGGGCGGCGGCAGGTCGTGCGAGATCTGGAGCAGCCAGGCGAGCGGGTCGCTGGACCGGAGCTCATCCGATGTGGCCGACACGGCTCAAGCTAGCCGCATCGCATGGCTGGCGGGCGTTCTCGGCCCCGGTGCTGGTGCTGGCCGGCTGACCGTGCCCCACACCGCGGGTTTCGACCGCTGGGCGACGGGTACGCCACTACTTCGGCGTGAGCGTCGGTTTGGGGGCCCCTCCACATGGAGGCAGATCACAACGACAACGACATCGCGGTCGACCGGGAGGCCGAGCTGCCCGACCATCGGGTCCCACCGCGGGCCCGGCCCGGGCTCGGTGTCAACGGCACGCAGGTGTGCGCCAGCACGCTGGCCTCGGTGTCGGCTGCGGTCGTGGCCTCGGTCTTCGGGGTGGCCGGCACCATCGCCGGCGCCGCGGTGGTGAGCGTCGTCGCCACGACGGGCAGCGCCTTGTACAGCCATGGGATCCGCCACACCGGCGCCAAACTGCAGCAGGCCCAACTGTCGCGGTTCGTGCGCCCCGCCGGATCATCGCCGGGCCCGGCCGCCGGTCGAGCGTCCACCGACCCTGTCCTCGGCGGTGAGGAGCGCGCCGTGGGTACCACACCCCGTCACCTCGCCAGCGAGCCCGGCCACGTGACACCCGACCGGACGGCCTGGATGACCCGCCGACGTGGGGGTGTCGTCGCCGGCGTGGTCCTGGTGTTCGTCGCCTCGCTGGTGGCGGTGTCGCTCATCGAGTTCGCCGCGCAGCGACCCCTGGCCAGCGTCACGGGCCACCATCCGTCCGGCACCACGTCGGTCGGATCGCTCTTCGAGGGGGACGGCCCGGCCTCGCCCGACGCCACGACGGTCCCGCCGGGAACACCGTCCACCACGAGCGAGTCAGACGCACCCGCCGAGACTCCCGACCCTGCGGACACCACCAGTACCGAGCCCACGGCACCGACAGGGACGGACCCACCCCCGCCGGCGATCCGACCCCGGAGGTGGCGCCGTCCTGAGGTCCACGGTCCACACCCGTGGATCCGGGTGTGGAC
>JBKPRS010000498.1:0-2022 GCA_046734695.1 Actinomycetota bacterium
CCACCGGGCGACGCTCGGCGCCGTGTCGCCAACTCCTGGCTGATAGACGCGCTCGAGCCGCGCGCCAGCCCAGCCCGGCTACCGGCCGCGCATCCAGGCCAGCGCGATGGGCCCGCCCAACCAGACGCCCACCGCTCGCCCACCCACGCCACGCCGCCGAACCACTCGAACCTGGCCACCGCGCCTGACGCTTCCCGTCCTGACTTCCTGCCGTACCGTGCGCTTGGCTACGGTGGCAGCGACCGCGCGAAAGGACGCCGCGCGCCCAGTCCTGACCGCGCGTCAGGGGCGGGCCTTGGCTACCGTGGGCGTACCGTGGCAGTGACGCCTCCCCCCTCCGGCCCGTCGCAAGCCGCCGGCGTCACCGCTGGCGTGCTCCTGGGTGGCCGCTACCGGCTCGACGAGCTGCTGGCGTCCGGGGGGATGGCGCAGGTCTGGCTGGGCACCGACGAGGTGCTGCGCCGCGCCATCGCCCTCAAGATCCTGCACCAGCACCTGGCGGCCGACGAGACCTTCGTCACCCGGTTCCGCCACGAGGCCATCGCGGTGGCCAAGCTGTCGCACCCCTCCATCGTCAACGTCTACGACACCTGCAGCGACGACGGTGTCGAGGCCATCGTCATGGAGTTGGTCCGGGGCCAGACGCTGCGCCAGCGGCTCGACGACGGCGCGCTCGACCCGTGGGTGGCGGCCAACATCGCCGCCCAGGTGGCCGGGGCCCTCGCCGTCGCCCACGCCGCGGGCCTGGTACACCGGGACATCAAGCCCGCCAACATCCTGCTGTCGCAGGATGGGCGGGTGAAGGTGGGCGACTTCGGCATCGCCAAGGCAGCCGAGTCGGCGGACCTCACCCAGGAGGGATCCTTCCTGGGCACCGCCAAGTACCTGGCCCCCGAGCAGATCGAGGGCAACCCGGTCGACGGCCGCACCGACCTCTACAGCCTGGGCGTCGTGCTGTACGAGATGCTGTGCGGGCGGGTGCCGTTCGAGGCGGACACCGCGTCCGCCACCGCGCTGGCCCGGCTCCACAACGATCCGCAGCGTCCCCGGCTGGTGCGGGCGGGAGTGCCCCGCGAGCTCGAGACCATCACCATGCGGCTGCTGGCCCGCGATCCCGCGTCCCGCTTCCCCACGGCCACCGACGTCCGAGCCGCGCTGCTGGGGGCAGGCGCCGACGACCGCGCCGCTGCGGTCGACAACACGGCATCCGAGTCGCTGCCGACACCTCCTCCCCCGCCGCCGCTGCCGGGCACGGTCCCGGGTCGCACGCCGGCGAGCGGTTCGCCGGTCCGCTTCCGCGACAGCGAGCGGCGCTGGCTGGTCCCCACGCTCCTGGTGGTGCTGGTGGCGGTGTCGCTGGGCGTGGCCGGGCTGCTGATCAAGGGCTCGGGCGAGAGCCTGTTCGGGGGCAATGGCAACGAGGACCCGCCCGAGGCCCCGGCCCAGGAGCCTCAGGCCGAGGGCGTGCCCGTGGCCAATGTCGTCGACTTCGACCCGGTCGGTCGCGACGGTGAGCACTCGGGCGACACCGGCAACGTCATCGACGGCGACCCGGAGACGACGTGGTCTTCCGAGTCCTACGACAGCCCCGAGTGGGGCGGGCTCAAGCCTGGGGTCGGGCTCATCCTCGAGCTCGACCAGCCGGCCCAGCTGGGAGCGCTGGAATTCGACACGCCGACCACCGGCTGGCAGGCCGAGGTCTACGTCGCCAATCGCGCCGGTGAGACGCTGGAGGACTGGGGCGATCCGGTGGCCACGTTCGACCAGAGCGGCGACGGCACGGCCCGCACGACCTTCGACGAGGAGGGCAGCGCGGTGCTGCTGTGGTTCACCCGAGCCGGGGACAACGGCAAGATCGTGGTCGAAGACGTTCGTCTCGAACGCTGACGTACTGTTCGCTGCATCACAGCGCCAGCTGACGACCGCTCGCTCGTCGCCGCCGCCCAGGCCGGCGACCGCGGCGCGCTCGACACGCTGCTGCGGCGCCACTACGACCGCTGGTGGCGGTTGTGCCGGCGGCTC
>JBKPRS010000499.1:0-4903 GCA_046734695.1 Actinomycetota bacterium
GTCTCCAGCCCGATGCTGTCGACGCGGGGGCGGCGGCCGGTGGCGACCAGGAGGCGATCGCCCCGCAGCTCGCGGCCGTCGTCGAAGGCCAGGACGTAGTCGTCGCCGTCGCGCCGGGCCGACGTCGCCCCCACCCCGAGCACGAGCTCGATGCCGTCGCGGCTCAGGGCCTCGCCGAGGGCTTCGCCGAGCGGCCCCGGCTCCCGCGGCAGCAGGTGCTCGGCCCTGTCGGTCACTGCCGCCTCGCCGCCCAGGCGGCGCACCGCCTGCGCCATCTCGACGCCGACGGGCCCGCCGCCCAGGACCACCAGGCGCCGGGGGACCGCCTTCATCCCCGTGGCGTCCCGGCTGGTCCACACGCCGTCGAGCTCGCGCAGACCCGGGATCGGCGGCACGATCGGATCCGCCCCGGCCGCCAGGACGACGTGGTCGGCCGTGTGGCGCACGCCGTCGACCTCGACCACGCCCGGCCCGTCGAGCCGGCCGGTGCCCCTGAGCAGCGTGATGCCCTCGCCCGCCAGCCAGCGTTCCTGGCCGGCGTCGGAGTAGCCCCCCACGATCTCGTCGCGCCAGGCGAGCGCGGCCTCGGCATCGACCTGCGCACTGGCGGCCGCCTCGAGCGCCGCGGCCACGGCCTCGCCCGGGCGGAGCAGCGTCTTGGACGGGATGCAGGCGAAGTACGAGCACTCGCCCCCCACCAGCTCCCGCTCGACGACGGCGACCCGCAGTCCGCCCTCGGCCAGCGCCCCGGCACAGTGCTCGCCCGGCGATCCGGCCCCGAGGACGATCACGTCGTAGTCACTGCTCACGATGACGCCTCCCGACGGTCTCGGCATCCGCTCGGTCCGACACGTCGTGGCCTACCCGCCGGGACCGCCGCGTGACAAGGGGCGGCCGCGTGGATCTGGCACGATGCGCTCGATGCGAGAAGGAGCCTCGGAGGTCGCTGGGAGTCCTGATGAGGATCCGGGGTGGGAGCTCTCACCCCGCATGCTGCTCTTCCTCGTGCCCGGACTCGGTCGCTTGGCGCTGCGCGGCCGGCGATCGGCATGGGATGGCCTCACGCTCCTCCGCAACCTCTATCTGACGTTCACGGCGTCCATCATTCTCTTCGGTGTGGTCGTCGTGCTGGCCACCAGCGGGGCTGAGACCGAGCCGGCCGGCGTGTGGGTTGCGGCGCTGCTGGTGGCGGCGGTCCTGTGCCTCGCGACGGCAGAGATGGTCGGCCGGCGCCCGCTCGATTGCCGGGACCTGGTGTCGCTCGCCGGTAGCTACAGGAGCCGCTTGTTCCTGCGGTTGGCGCTGTCCGACGCCATCGCCCTCTTCGCCTTCACCGTGACGTTCATCGTGGGCCAGTGGTGGATCTACTGGCTGTTCCTGCCGTTCACGCTCTTCGGCTTCGGCCGCAACGCGCCGACCACCAGGCATCTCGCCGCCGACCAGGAGCGCCTCCGGCAGGCGGGATGCACCCTGTCACTCGTCCGGGCCCTGCGCGGAGAAGCGCCCGCCTAGTGCTGTGGTGGTGGGCCGGCACACCGATCCGAGCCCTGGCTGACCGAGGTCGGCGGGCCTACGGGGTGCGGCCGATGAACGCCAGCAGCTTGGTCTGGACGTCGGCGTCGTCGGGCACCTCGACGCGTGGCCCGTAGTGACCGCTCTGGCGCAGCGCCTCGTCCATCGGCAGCATCCCCTCGAGCATCTCGGCGCACTTGTCGGGGTCCAACGTCTCGTCCTGGCCCGTCGCCCGGGCGAGGTCCCAGCGGTGCATGAACACGTCGCTCGTGTAGATCATGTCGATGGCCTGCCCGAGCGCCATCGTGCCGATGGGGGCGAGGTCGTAGACGTGGTCGGCGACGCCCGGGTCGTCGAGCAGGGCCTGCACGGCGTCGGTCTGGGTGCGCCACGCCCCGGCGGGGTCGTCGTCGACCGAGGGCCCGGCGGCCAGGGTGATCCCGGTCGACCCCTGGAGGAACGCGGGGAACCACTCGACCAGGTGGCGGACGACGTCGCGGGCCACCCAGCCCTCCGGGGGCGCAGGGTTGTCCCACGCCTCCGGAGCGGTGCCCTCGACCGTCTTGGTGAACTCGCCGGCTATGCGCCGGTGCTCGTCGGCCCGGTCCATCACAGCTCCGCGAGCAGGGCGTCGAGCTTGGCGTAGCCCTCCTCGACCCCGGTCTCCATGCCGCTGGCCAGCCACTGGTCGCGGCCCTCGAAGCTGTCGACGAGCGACTGGGCGTGCAGCCGGGTGCGGCCGTCGCCGAGGTCCTCGAACCGCAGCGTCTCGAGGGCGACGTCGTCAGGCAGCCCGTCGAAGGTGAACGTCTGGACGATGACGTCCTCGCCGACCTCGTGGAAGCAGCCGTGGAAGCCGAAGTCCTCGCCGTCACGGCTGGCGACGTAACGCCAGCGGCCGCCGGTGGTGGCGTCCCAGTCGATGATCTTGGTCTCCATGCGGTTGGGACCGGCCCAGCGGGCGAACAGCTCGGGGTCGGTGTGGGCCCGCATCACCTGCGCCGGGGTGGCGTCGAAGTCACGGGTCATGTGGACGATCGGCACGTTCGGATCGGCCTCGATCGTGGCCTGGTACCTGCCGGTGGTGGTCATGACGTTGCTGCTCCTTGCTCTGGGTGTCGGGGTTGGGTGGGCTGTTCGTCTTCCCGCATCTCGGCGAGGACGGCGTCCAGCCGCTCGTAGCGCTCCTGGGCTCGCTGGCGGTAGCGCTCGATCCACTTCGTCATCAGGTCGAAGACCTCCGCCTCGAGATGGCAGGGCCGCCGCTGGGCGTCCCGCCGCTGGCTCACCAGGCCGGCGTCGGAGAGCACCCTGATGTGCTTGGACACTGCCTGGACGGAGACGTCGTAGGGCTCGGCCAGCTCCCCGACCGTGGCGTCGCCCACCGCGAGGCGGGCGACGATGCCACGCCTCGTCGGATCGGCGAGAGCGGCGAAGACTCGGGACAACTGGTCGTCAGCCACAGACGCTCCTTACTCAACTAACTGGTTGATTAATAAGCTACGCCGGCTGCCGCCTGTTGTCAACCATTTGGTTGATAATGGCGCGCATCATCGCTGCGCCGATCGCGGTGTCGGCTCAGCGATGGCTCAGCGCTTGTCGGCGCGGACGAGCACGCCTCGCTTGGTCAACCAGAGTGGTGGCTCGACGGACTCCGCCCGGTCCTCGGGGATGAGGTGGTGGCGGCAGTACGCGCGGATCTCCTTCCGGGACTCCAGCGGGAAGAACCGGGCATCCCATCGCTCCGGGACGGGCTGATCGAAGACGCGGCCGGCGATCTCGACCGCTTCCTCCGCGTCGAACGACGAGCGTGGATAGCCCTCCCACATCAGCTCCGGGTCGTTGTCCCTCGCTCCGGTCGCGGCGTAGTAGCGCCCTCCCGGTCGGAGGACCCGTTTCGCCTCCTCGATCGCCGCAACGGGATCAGCAAGGTGGTACAGGCACCACAGGTGTGTGACCTCGCTGAACGTTTCCGACCGGAACGGGAGCGCCCGCATGTCGGCACGGACGACCGGACGATGCGGGCACCGGGCGAGCTGGGCCTCCGACGAGTCGACGCCGTACCAGTCGACTCCGGGCCCCAGACTCCCGGCCAGCCGCCCTTCGCCGCACCCGATGTCGAGCACGGGACCGTCCAGCTCGGGTCCGACGATGTCGTGGACGTCCTGGGGTGCCGTCCAGGATCCGCTGCGAGCGGGATCGGAGTCGTAGTCCGGCGGGACGGCAGCCATGCCGCCATGATGCATGTATGTCCGACGCCACCGGCTCCCAGACGCCGCCGCGACGGTCGTGTCCTGGTTCGCCGAGCGGTTGACCGCCCTCGGCTGGAGGGACGACGGCAACGGATCGCTCCGGCGCGATGAGGGCGAGACCTTCCTGGCCCGCATCGACCGCGATCGCGGCGTGTCCCGCGTCGGTTCAGCGATCAGGGACGCCGCCGGTCGACGGATCCAGGAGGACCTCGAGAAGCAGCTCTACGCGGGTGTCCCGCGCCGATGGTCCGTACTGACCCTGTTCCTCATACTCGCGCCCGCCGCGTAATCCCAGCCCCTCAGACCTCGGGGAAGCATTGCCCGCGCCCGAGCTCGGCGAGCCCGGTCAGGTCGCCCGGGCCGAACGTGACGACGCCGGATCGGATCACCGGGGACATCAGCTCCTGCTCGTCGTCGACGTGGTCGAGGCCGACGACGTGGGCCAGCTCGTGACGGATGACGGCGGCCACGGCGTCGCGACCCTCCAGGTCACTGACCTCGAGCAGGTCGGGGGCGTCGAGGACGACGAGACCGCTGACATACACGCGAGCCGAGTCGAACTCGACCCAGGCGCTCCCGCCCGCGCCCGCCGCGTCCCCGGCGAGCTCCGGGACGTCGACGGCGTCGGACCACGCGACGAGCACCGGCGCCCACCGGTCGCCGTAACGGTCGGGCTGGAACGAGTCGCGGGCCAGGTCGGGTGCCTCGTCGGTCTCGCCCTCGAGGTCGAACTGCAGGCCCGTGGCCCGCCCCACGTCGGCGAGCGCCTCGGCGAGCAGAGTCTCCGCGTCGGCCGGGGCGCCGGCGCGGTTGTGCACGACGTGGATCGGGCGGCACGGGTCGTACGCCACGGGCTTGGCCGTGCCGGGCTGGATCTCGCCGAACCGGAACACCGCGGATTCCGTCGCCAACGGAGCCGGCGCGCCCAGCGGCGCGTCCTGCTGCTCGTCGCTGGGCGAGGGCCGGTTTCGGACCTCCGTCTGGCCGGTCACGAGATCGCGGCCGGCCGCGGCGTCGGCGGGCCCCTCGCCGCCAGGCCCGCCCGCTACGTCGCCGGAGCCGGACCCGCTGCCGTTGTCGACGAACACCGACCACCCGATCACTGCCGCAATGCACGCCAGGACGACGAACAGGATCAG
>JBKPRS010000500.1:0-8219 GCA_046734695.1 Actinomycetota bacterium
GTGCTGGCCTCGGCCGACCGGCGCCCGCTGCCCGACCCCGCCGAGCTCCTGGCCGGGGCCCGGCTGGTGGCGGTGGTCGAGGGCCTGGGCGATCACGAGAACCTGGGTGCGCTGTTCCGCAACGCCGCCGCCTTCGGGGTCGACGCCGTGCTGCTCGACCCGACCACGGCGGACCCGCTGTACCGGCGCAGCGTGCGGGTGTCGCTGGGCCACGTCCTGCGGGTCCCGTGGGCCCGGCTGCCGGGCCTGCCGGACGGTCTGGCCGTCGTCCGGGAGCACGGGCTCGCGCTGGTGGCGCTGACCCCGGCCCCCGACGCCGAGCCCATCGACGCCCTGGGGACCGAGCCGGGACCGATCGCCCTCCTCCTCGGAGCCGAGGGCCCCGGCCTCACCCCGGCCACGCTGGCCGCGGCCGACCGCCGGGCCCGCATCCCCCTGGCCCCGGGCGTCGACTCGCTGAACGTGGCGACCGCCGCCGCGATCGCCTTCCACCGGCTCGCTCAGTAGCGGCACCATGGGGGGCATGGCGCCCACCCACGAGGTCCTCAACCAGCCGCCCCCTCTGCAGGACTACGACGTCTTCGGAGCCGACGCCGCCCTGGTCGAGGCCACGGAGCGGGAAGGCGCGGGCTGGGCGGTCGAGGACCTGTCGGTCCTGGGGCGCCTGGCCGGGTCGCCCGAGGCCATCGCGTGGGGCTTCGACGCCAACCGCAACCCGCCCGAGCTGCGCACCCACGACCGCTACGGGAACCGGGTCGACGAGGTCGTCTACCACCCCGCCTACCACGAGCTGATGCAGGTGGCGGTCGGCCACGGGCTGGCGGGGGCCCCGTGGGCGGTGGACCGGCCCGGCGCCCACGTGGCCCGGGCCGCCGGGTTCATCACCTGGCAGCAGGTCGATCCCGGGCACTTCTGCCCAGTGTCGATGACGTATTCGGTGGTGCCGGCGCTGCGGCACGCGCCCGAGCTGTCCGCCGAGTGGGAGCCGCGGCTGGTGGCCCGGGCCTACGACCCGCGCAACGTGCCCGGTCCGGACAAGCCGGGCGTCCTGGCGGGCATGGGCATGACCGAGAAGCAGGGCGGATCGGATGTGCGGGCCAACACCACCCGGGCCGAGCCCGCGGGCGACGGGTCGTGGCTGCTGACCGGGCACAAGTGGTTCTGCTCGGCGCCGATGTGCGACGTGTTCCTCATGCTGGCCCAGGCGCCGCAAGGCCTGTCGTGCTTCCTGGTGCCGCGCTGGCTGCCCTCCGGCGAGCGCAACGCCGGGTTCCGCCTCCAGCGGCTCAAGGACAAGCTCGGCAACCGGTCCAACGCCTCCAGCGAGGTCGAGCTGGACCGGGCCGTGGCGTGGCCGGTCGGCGAGGAGGGACGGGGCGTCCGCACCATCATCGACATGGTCGGGCACACCCGCCTGGACTGCGTCCTCGGCGCCACCAGCACCGTCCGCCAGGCGACGGCGCAGGCGATGCACCACGCGGCGCACCGGTCCGCCTTCGGCAAGGTGCTGATCGACCAGCCGCTGATGCGGGTCGTGCTGGCCGACCTGGCGGTGGAGTCCGAGGCGAACACGCTCACCGCCCTGCGCCTGGCCCGCGCCTTCGACGAGGCCGCTCGGGGCGACGAGGGCGCCGACGCCTTCCGCCGGGTGGCGTGCGCGGTCGGCAAGTACTGGGTGTGCAAGCGGCAGCCGACCGTGGTGGGCGAGGCCCTGGAGTGCCTCGGCGGCAACGGCTACGTAGAGGAGTCGATCATGCCGCGGCTCTTTCGGGAGAGCCCGCTCAACGGGATCTGGGAAGGGTCGGGCAACGTCATCTGCCTGGACGTCCTGCGGGCGCTGGCCCGGGAGCCCCTGGCGCTCGACGCCTTCCTGGCCGAGCTGGACGCCGCCGCGGGCGCCGACCGCCACCTGGACGCCGCCGTGGCCCGGGTGCGGACCGAGCTGGGCGACCCCGAGGGGATCGAGGCCCGGGCCCGCCGGGTCGTCGAGGCCATGGCGCTGGCGCTGCAGGGCAGCCTGCTGGTGCGGTTCGGCCACCCTGCGGTGGCGGACGCGTACTGCGCGTCCCGGCTGGCCCGCGACGAGGGATTCGCTCTCGGGACCCTCCCGTCAACGATCGACGTGGCGACGATCGTCGAGCGCGCGCAACCGAAGGTTCCCTGACCGGTGGTCAAGATGTAGTGCGCTGGCCACTTCGACGCGCGTAGGCTGCGCGCTCGGTGGGCGTTGTGTCAGCCGAAGGGGGAACCTCTATGCGAAGTCGCTTCATCGCGGGGTCGATCGCCGCTCTCGCGTTCGTAGGTACGACGTTTGCGTTTACGGCGTCACCTGTGAGTGCGGGCGGTCACGCTCGTGACGCAGCGGTGGGGAATGTGAAGCTCAATGGCGCCAACGAGGTGCCCGCGGCGGATCCCGACGGAAAGGGTCGGTTCCTCTTCGTCGCCGCCGGTGACCACTTGTGCTACCTGTTCACCGCCAAGAACATCGATCCGCCTCTGGCGGCTCACATCCATGCCGGCGCTGCCGGCGTCAACGGCGGCATCGTCGTGATGCTGATGGTCCCCGACCCCGTGTCGGCGGAATGCATCACGGCCGTGGCGGACGAGTCCATGAACAGCACTGCGGTGCTGACTCAGGGTGAGCTCGACGCCATCATCGCCAACCCTGCTGGGTTCTACGCCAACGTTCACACGGCACCGTTCCCGGCCGGAGCCATCCGCGGTCAGCTCGGCTGAGCCGTAGGCCGCTGAGCGTCGGGGTGGTGGTGGGGGGACCACCCCGGCCCGGGGGAGGACGCTCAGTGGCGGCTCAACATGAAGGTAGGTTCTCGGCGTGCCTGACGAGATCGACCCGGAAGTGCCCTGCCCGGCGGTGTCGGCCGAGCGCGAACGGGGTGCCGGTCGTGGGCACAACGCCGAGGTGTTCCGGGATGCGGCGGCCCGTCCGGGCCGTCGGGTCACCAGCGACGAGATCGTCGAGGCGCAGCGTTCGGGACGAGATGAGCGATGATCGTCGTGTGCCCTCGTCCAGGGCCCACCGTCGAGGTGGTCAGAGGCGTTCCACGATCGTGACGTTGGCCTGGCCGCCGCCCTCGCACATGGTCTGGAGGCCGTAGCGGCCGCCGGTGCGTTCCAGCTCGGCGAGCAGGGTCGTCATCAGGCGGGCGCCGGTGGCGCCGAGGGGGTGGCCGAGGGCGATGGCGCCGCCGTTGACGTTGACCTTGTCCGGGTCGGCGCCCGTCTCCTTGGCCCAGGCGATCACCACCGAGGCGAACGCCTCGTTGATCTCGACCAGGTCGATGTCGTCCAGGCTCAGTCCGGTGCGGGCCAGCGCGTGGGCGGTGGCGGGGATCGGGGCGGTCAGCATCCACACCGGGTCGTCGGCGCGCACCGACAGGTGGTGGACGCGGGCCCGGGGGGTCAGCCCGTGGTCGGCCAGGCCCCGCTCGTTGACCACCAGCAGGGCGGCGGAGGCGTCCGAGATCTGGGAGGCGCAGGCCGCGGTCACCCGGCCGCCCTCGGCCAGCGGGGGGAGCGAGCGGATCTTGGCCCAGTCCGGCTCCCGGGGGCCCTCGTCGGCGGTGCAGTCGCCCAGTGGGGCGATCTCGGCCTCGAAGCGGCCCTCGGCCCGGGCCTTGAGCGCCCGCTCGTGCGACTGCACGGCGAACTCCTCCATGTCCTCGCGGCTGATCTCCCAGCGCTGGGCGATCATCTCCGCCGAGGCGAACTGGCTGAGCTCGCCGGACCCGTAGCGGGCCACCCAGCCCTCCGAGCCGGTGAACGGGTCCGGGAACCCCAGCTCGGCGCCCACGGTCATGGCCGACGAGATGGGGATCTGCGACATCTGCTGGACCCCGCCCGCCACCACCACGTCCATGGTCCCTGACAGCACGGCCTGGGCGGCGAAGTGCAGCGCCTGCTGCGAGGACCCGCACTGGCGGTCGACCGTGGTGCCGGGCACGTGCTCGGGCAGGCCTGCGGCCAGCCAGGCGGTGCGGGCGATGTCGCCGGCCTGGCCGCCGATGGTATCGACACACCCGAAAACGACGTCCTCGACCGCGGCCGGGTCGATCCCGGTGCGCGAGACCAGCGCCGCCAGGCTGTGGGCGCCGAGGTCGGCGGGATGGACCCGGGCCAACCCTCCGCCCCGCCGGCCGACCGGCGTGCGCACTGCGTCGACGATGTAGGCCTCGGCCATGTTGTATGTCCTCCCGTCAGATCCCGATCGCCCGCGCCACCCGGTCGCGGTGCCAGCCGGCGTCGCCGTAGGACTTGGCCAGCGCCCAGGTGCGCTTGAGGTAGAGGTGCAGGTCGTGCTCGACCGTGTAGCCGATCGCCCCGTGGCACTGGAGGGCGACCCGGCCGGCGCGCCAGGCCGCGTCCCCGGCGAGGGCCTTGGCCATGGACACGTCCCGGCTGCGGTCGGCGGACCCGGTGGCGAGCGAGTGTGCCGCCCGGTGGACCACGGGCCGGGCGAACGCCAGGTCCTTGTGGACGTCGGCCAGCTGGTGCTTCACCGCCTGGAACGACCCGACAGGCACCCCGAACTGATGGCGCTCGGACACGTGCGTCACGGCCAGCTCCACCATCCGCTGCCCCAGCCCGACAAGCACGGCGGCCGTGGCCCACGCCCCCCGGTCGAGCGCCAGCGCGACCACCTCGGGATCGTCGCTGACCAGAGTGGCCGCCCCCAGGTCCCACGAGCCCCGCCCCCACGCGAGGTCGTCCTCGTTGTCGCCGTTTCCCGAGGCGTCGTCGTCGCTCGCCCCCGAGTCGAAGTCCAGCCCGGGATCCCAGGCACCACCGCCTGCCCCCGGCTCGGCGGCCCGGGCGAGATCCCAGGCGCCGCCGCCCAGCCCTGGGTCGGCGCGCCGGGCGGGATCCCCGGTGTCGTCGCCCGCCCCGGGTTGGGCCGCCTGGTCGGGATCCCAGGCCGCTCCGCCTGAGGCGGCCACGGGGGTGGGGGTAGGGGTCGTTGGGGTCGGGGTCGGGTGCCACGACGCCGTCGGATGGGCGGGGGCCGGGGCCGACGGGTCCCAGGTGACCGTGGCGGCGCGGCGGGCGGGGTCGACCGTGGCGACGGGCGTGAGCATGGCGTCGGTCCGGTCCAGCAGGTGGAGCCCGCCGTCGCCGGGGTCGTGGAGCAGCAGCCGGTCCGCATCGGCCGCACAGGCCACGTGGGGACCGCCCAGGTTGGTGGCGATCATGCCCGTGTCGGCGCCCAGCAGCGGGGCCGCCACCGCGGCCGTGTCCACCAGGGGATGGGGCAGGGCGGCGCGGCCCGCCTCCTCCAGGATCAGGACCAGCGAGCGCTCGTCGAGTCCCAGGCCACCCCGGTCCTCGGGCACCAGGATGCCGAGGACGCCCATGGCCGCCAGCAGGTCCCACACGCCCCGGTCCAGCTGGCCCGGGACGGCCGAAGCGGCGGAACGGACGGCGTCGGGCGGGCACTCCTTGTCCAGCAGCGCCCGCACCCCGTCCCGGAAGGCGAGCTGGTCGTCGTCGAAGCCGAAGTGCACCGGCCCTACCTTCTCGGCAGCCCGAGCAGCCGCTCGGCCGCGATGTTGCGCTGGATCTCGTTGGTGCCGGCGTAGATGGGCCCCGACAGGGCGAACTGCCAGCCCTTGGACCATGGGCCCTCGACCTCGGCCTCGGGCCCCAGCAGGTCGAGCGCCAGCTCGTGCAGCTCGACGTCTAGCTCGGACCACCACAGCTTGTTGATCGAGCTGTCGGCGCCCATGGCCGCACCGCCCGCCAGCCGGGTCACGGTGTCGAGCGTGTAGAGCTGGTACGCCTCGGCCCGCATGTAGGCGTCGACGAGCCGGTCCCGCAGCCGCGGCTCGGGGCGAGCCCGGTACAGGTCGAACAGCCGGGCGGCCGTGGCCAGGAAGCGTCCGGGCGAGCGCAGCGTGAGGCCCCGCTCCGAGCCGGTCGTGGCCATGGCCACCGACCACCCCTGGCCCGCCTCGCCCAGCACGACACCGCCGGGCAGGGCGTCGTCGGCCAGGAAGGCGCCGTCGAAGAACACCTCGGCGAACCCCTCGTCCCCGTCGAGCCGGCCGAAGCCCCGGACCGTGACCCCCGGCGTGTCCAGCGGGACCAGCAGGTAGCTGAGGCCCCGGTGCCGCTCGGACTCGGGGTCGGTGCGGAACAGCCCGAACAGGTGCGTGCAGAACGCGCCGCGGGTCGTCCAGGTCTTCTGGCCGTCGAGCCGCCAGCCGCCGTCGACGCGCGACGCCTTGCACCGGATGGCGGCCAGGTCGCTGCCCGCGCCCGGCTCGGACCAGCCCTGGCACCACAGGTCCTCGGCCGCGGCCATGCGGGGGAGGATGTGGGCCTGCTGGTCCCGGGTCCCGAACTCGAACACGGTCGGGGCCAGCAGGAAGATCCCGTTCTGGGTGACCCGGGGCGGACCGCCGGCCCGGTAGTACTCCTCCTCGAAGATCAGCCACTCCCACAGCGAGGCGCCCCGGCCGCCGTACTCGGTAGGCCACGAGACTGCCGCCCAGCCGCCGGCGTGGAGGCGGCGCTCCCAGTCGAGGTGCTGGGCGAACCCGTCGCGGGTGTCGCCGGAGGAGATGGCGTCCTCGCCGCCGTTCTCGGCGTGCCAGGCGGCCAGGTTGGCCTCCAGCCACTCCGACGCCTCGGCCCGGAAGGCGTCCTCGTCCGGGGACCAGGTCAGGTCGAGGCCGGTCATCGCCCGCCGCCGAGCCGGTCGAGCGTGGTGAGCGCGTCGGCCTCGATCGACGACAGGAGGGCGGCCACCGTGGGCAGCTCGCCGATCACGCCGGTGACCTGGCCGGTGGGCAGGACGCCGGCCTCCGGATGGCCGTCCACCAGCGCTGCCTTGATGCGCATCGGGGCGTTGGCGGCCATGATCACCTGCGCCCAGCTGAGGTCCTGGTGCCGCTTCATCGCCACACCTTCTCGCACGAGATCGGGGATCGGGGTGCCGGTCAGCCGGCGGAACTGCAGCGCGGCCCGCAACGCCCGGGGCAGGCGGGTCAGCGTCGAGGACCGCTCGAGCTTGTCGACCGCCGGCGTGCGGATCACCCGCTGGGGCGCTCCGTCGAGCGCGGTCGTGACGACCGTGTCGGTGACCGCCGCGGCCAGGTAGCGGGCCTTGACGTCGTCCGGGACGTGGCTCTCGGCGGTGAGCAGGAAGCGGGTCCCCATGGCGATCCCGTCCGCGCCCCAGGCCAGCGCGGCGACGAGGCCCCGGCCGTCGTGGAACCCGCCCGCCCCCAGCACAGGGATGGCGTGCCCCACGGCGTCGACCACCTGGGGCAGCAGCAGGGAGGTGGGGACCGTCCCGGTGTGGCCGCCGCCCTCGGCCCCCTGGGCGATCACGGCGTCGACGCCGAAGTCGAGCATCTTCTCCGCGTGGCGGCGGGCGCCGACCGTGGGCATGACCAGCACGCCCGCGTCGTGCAGCCGGGCCACCGTGTCCTTGCCGGGCGCGCCCGCGAAGCTGACGAGTCGGACGCCCTGGGCCACGCACAGGTCGATGCGGGCGGCCAGGTCGGGCTGGTCGGGACGGACGTTGACGCCGAACGACGCGCCGGTCCGCTCCTTCACCCGCCCGATGGCGGCGGCCAGCTCGTCCATCGTCATCGTGACGGCGGCGAGGATGCCGAACCCGCCCGCGTCGCTGGTGGCGGCGGTCAGCGAGGCGCCCGACACCCAGCCCATCCCGGTCTGGACCACGGGCAGCCGGCAGCCGACGAGGTCGCAGAACCGGGTGTGGAGACGAGCTTCAGTTGAAAAATCTGACGGTGTGTCAGACATTGGCGTCAGACTAGTGGTCCTTGGGCGCGGCCCACAGAACGCAGCGGTAGCGGCGGGTGTAGCTGCCGCCCAGGTCGTCGACGGCGGCGGCGACCTCGTCCAGCAGCCGGGTGAGCCGGTCGGACGGCAGCAGCCGGTGGTTGGAGTGGGTCTGGAGCAGGTCGAGCCACTCTGCCGTCGTGTAGGTCACGGACCAGTGGATCTCCCGGTCCACCGGTTCACCGAACGCCAGGTCGTCGGGGACGGGATCGTCGTGGTCCGGCCGGGGCAGGTTCCCGCACGACGGCAGGACGCCCATGCCGGGCTCCAGCCGGTCGTAGATCTCGTCGATCGCCTGGCGCATCGGCGAGTCGTCGTGCGGGTCGTCGGCGTTCCACCACACTGCCAGCCAGCCCCCGGGACGCAGCAGGGCGTGGGCCTTGTGCAGCCGC
>JBKPRS010000501.1:0-16322 GCA_046734695.1 Actinomycetota bacterium
GCAAGAGAGCGGCCACGTCCTCATCGGATTCGTAGAGGATGTGTCCCGCGCGCGGGAATTGCTTCTGCGAGATCGGCGGCATGTTCTGCCTGAGCTGGTAGCCGAGCGCAACGATTCCGCGACCAACGAGAGAGCGATGTAGCCGTGTCAGCTCATCAGCGGGCTGGTGCCAGAAATAGAGCACATGGTTGGCGAAAACTATGTCGACTGGTGCTACAGCCGCCAGCGAAGCGGTGCTGCCTTCGATCAGGGTGAGCCGTCCAGAGTCGACCGCGTTCGAGTTGCGCTTCCTCGATTGAGACAGCATTTCCCGTGAGGCGTCGATACCCCAAACGCGCGAGTCGGGGAATTGTTGAAGCGCCGCTTCCAGGCCGACCCCGGGTCCGGGTCCGAGCTCGATGATTCGGTCGACCTTTGCTGGATTGAGCGCCCTGAGCTGTTGAACGACCCAGCGGCTGAACTCGCCATTCGCGCGAGCCATGCCGTGTCCAATCAGCCTGCCCAGCGGGCCGCGCGGACGTCCGAACTGGCGAGCCACGATCGATACCACGAAACCTCCAAGCGTTCGGCGGCGTGATCGACTCCCGAAATCAGGATCCACACGCAGCTCCGACGTGGATAGAGCCGAAGGTCCCAGCCGCTTCGGATCCATTTGGATGCGCGTCGCCCGGTGGCACAACGCGTGGTTGCCGTCCTCTCGGCCGAGGACGGGCGCCTCTGGCGCCCGCCCGCAGGCCAGGCGCCGGCTCCGCCGGCGCCGTCTTGATCACCTAGAGCCAGATTCGGCAGAGCAGAGCAGCTCGCCCACCACCGGCGTTGGAGGGCACCTCCGGTATCCGTCCCGTGAGAAGAGCGCTCGTGGGACGGGGCTCACCATTCGGCCTTCGGTGCGAGACAGCGACGTGTTCGACTCGCTTCGATCGTCGTCGTGGTTAGGGTGCAAGGTGAGGACGACACGATGTCGCAGTTTGAATCACCACCACACGTCGACTACCGGGCGCGGGTAGAGAACATCATGAGTGCCATGGCACAGGGCCGGGTGCGCCCGTTGCTTGACGCGATGGCCGAGGATGTGACGTGGCGATGGATGGGCGTCAAACAGTGGTCGCGGTCGTTCGAGGGCAAGCAGGCAGTTGTGGACACGCTGTTTGGCGGAGCTTGGGAGACGCTTCCGCCGTCGTCGAGCGTGGAGGTGCACCGCATCCACGCCGACGCCGAGTTCGTCGTCGTGGAGCACTCCGGACGCAACGACCTGTCGGACGGTCGCAGGTACGACAACAACTACTGCTGGGTCCTCCGATTCGCGGATGGCCTCATCCATGAAGTCCGCGAGTACATGGATACGCAGCTCGTCACCGAGACCTTCGGTCCTGACGAGAACGCATGAGCTGAACGACACGCCTCCAGCGCTTGGGCTCCGGGGCTACTGCCGCGAGCGAAACAGATCGGGCCACAGCTATTCGCCCCGCTCAAAGGTCTAGGCAGACTGTCGCCCGTCACCTGGATCCGAAACGTCAAGCATCAGGTGAAGCCAGGCAAGAGCAGCAGAGTTTTCTAGGGCGTGATCGACCGTCAGCCAAGGGCGGCGGCGATCTGTTCGATGGTGGTCACCACGACATCAGCGCCAGCCGATCGGAGCGCATCAGCCTTGCCGGGCTTGTTGGCGTGGCCGATGGAGCGGACTCCTGCGGCGGTGGCTGCCTCGATGTCCGTCACAGTGTCGCCGATAAGGACACATGCGGCGGGGTCGGCGTGCAGCTGCTCGACGGCCTCGTCGACGAGGAAGGGATCCGGCTGTTCACGGCGCCAGGTGGCGGCCCGCTGCGATACACGAACTGGCTGCGTAGGGTGTGGTACCCGGCGACGAGCGCCGCCGGCCTGGGCGAAATGGTCGAGGACGATGCGACCGGACGTCGGCGGTACGACGGCCTCGGGTTCCACGACCTACGGAGGGCGTCGGCTACCGGGCTGGTGGCCGCCGGGGTCGATGTGAAGACGGCGCAGTCGGTGCTCGGCCACACCGACGCCCGGGTGACGCTCGACCTCTACGCCCAGGTGGTCACCGAGCGGCAGCAGGCGGCCGCTGACGCCATGGCGGCCCGGTTCCTCGATCCGACCCCGCGGGATGAACGCGGGATGGAGGCCCAGAACGAGGGTCGAAAGCAAGCCGCCGAAAACGACGGAGAGGGCCTGTGACCAGGCCCTCTCGTGCCAGTCGGGTGGGGGAGATTTGAACTCCCGACCTCTGCGTCCCGAACGCAGCGCTCTGCCAAACTGAGCCACCACCCGGTGAACCGGAGTGACGACTCTATCCGGTCGGTTCCGGGGGTTCGACTTCGGGGGCGTCGGAGCCGGAAGGGTCGTCGTCGGTCAGGCCGAACAGCGGGCGGGCGGCTTCGACTCCCTCGAGGGTGATGTCGTCGCGGCGGCGGGACTCCCAGGTCGCACGATCCATCGTGAACAGGAGCTCGCGGGCGGGGCGGCCCTCGACCGAGTGGACCTTCGAGCCGTTCTCGACATAGCCCAGGGACCGGGTCACGCCCAGGCTGGCCTCGTTGTCCGAGAACGCACCCGTGTTGGCCGCCTCGGCGTCGAGGCCGGCGAAGGCCAGGTGGAGCATGGCGGCGCGCATCTCCTTGCCGATGCCCTGGCCCTGGTGGGCCAGGCCCAGCCACGAGCCCGTCTCGATCGTGCGGCAGACGGCATAGTCGGTCGCCTGCATGCCCTGAGTCCCGACGACCACGCCGTCGACCACCGCTACGGCGCCGAAGGACCACTTTGCGGGGTCCCATTCGCCCCAGCCCTTCCAGTTCCAGCGCAGCACGTTGCGGGCGCGCTCGACGGCCGAGCCCCGGGTCCAGGGGGTGTAGAACGGCATCCTGTCCTCGGCGTGGACGCCGTCGGCGGCCACGGCTGCCAGGGCGATCAGGTCGTCCATCGAGGGCCAGCGCAGCTCCAGGCGCGGGGTGCGCACGACCACCGCGGCGGGGGGCCACCACTCCGCCACGAGGGCACGCGCATCGACCATGGCCCCATCGTGGCCCCGGCCTACCCGCCCCGACCAGCGAGATTGCTACGACGCCAGGCCGGAAGGCTCGCGGTAGTCCTCGCCCGCGATCAGGGCGCGGGCGGCACGGCGGAGGCGGAAGGCGTCGAGGGGCTTCACCAGCCAGCCGTCCACGCCCCAGCGCCGGGCCAGGGGGACGTCCGCCGGGCGGTCGAGCAGCAGCAGGATCGGGCTCTCCGGGGTGCTGCCGGCCTCGAACTCCTGCTCCAGGTTCAGCGCGGTGGCGATGCCGCCCATGTTGCCGATCTGCATGTCCAGCACGATCAGCACGGGATCGGTCCGGCGGGCCGCCTCGCTCACCTCGCGTCCCTCGCGGACCCGCACGACCCGGGTGTCCTCGTCGGACAGCGCGGCGTCGACCTGGTCGAAGATCCAGTCCGCATCGGTGGCGATCAGCACATCCGGCACGGTTGGGCAGGCTACGAGCCGGGCACTGTGCAGTGCCAGCGGCCCATGTCAGCACCGGCCGCGCAAGAGGGGATCGACGTGGGCGCGCGCACAGCTACCATCGCCGAACGGGGGTCCCGGGAGGAGATTCAGTGCTCGACATCCAGGTTGACGAGGCCGACAGCTACACCGTCTGTCGCCCCGTCGGCGAACTCGACGCCTACACGGTGGGACAGTTCCGTGACGCCCTCGGCGAGCTGGCGGACAAGCGCTACCTGCTGATCGACCTGTCCTCCGTGCCGTTCATGGACTCGGCGGGCCTCGGCGCCCTCATCGGTGGCATCCGCCGCGCCCGCGAGGCCGGCGGCGACGTGGCCGTGGCCTGCAGCCGCCCCACGCTCACCCGCCTGCTCCACACCACGGGCTTCGACCGGATCGTCCCGGTGAAGGAGACGGTCGAGGACGCGGCCGCGGCGCTCGACGACGCCGCCGCCTCCATCGACGAGTAGCCCGGGAACCCCAAGGAAGCTAGGCCCGGCCGAACACGTGCCGAGCCACCTCGTCCATCCCGGCGAGGTCGTGCACGTCGGAGCGGAGGAACGGGACCCACACCACCGGCGCCGGCGCCACCGCATCGGTCAGTCCGGCCAGGTGCCCCTGCTCGCGGCTGGCCACCGCCTGGAAGTCGGCGAGGTTGCGGTAGAGCCCGCCGATCGGGGTCCCGGCCAGGGTGGACGCCCGCGCCGCGGTGGCGGCCGCGCCCGCCTCGGTCAGGCCCGCGGAGAACGCCGGGTGCACCCGGTTCACCACCAGCGCCTCCACCGCGATCCCCGCCTCGCCCAGCCTGTCGGCGAAGAAGTGCGCCTCCTCCACCGTGTCGCGCCGGGCCGACGCCACCAGCACGAACGCCGTCTCCGGCGCCGCCAGCAGCTCGTTGACCCGGGCCGCCCGCTGGCGGAACCCCTCCTCCATCCCTTCGAACGCCTGGAAGAAGGCGATGGCGTCGTCGACCACGTCGCCCCCCACCACCTTGGACACCGTGCGCAGGAACGTCTGCGCCGCCATGTTCACGGCCTTGACCAGGCCCCGGCCGGGGGCGATGAGCATGCGGAACAGGCGGTGGTCGAGGAACCGGGACAGCCGCCGCGGCGCGTCGAGGAAGTCGAGCGCGTGCCGGGTCGGCGGCGTGTCCACCACCACGAGCTCGAAGTCGGTCTCGTCGTGCAGCTCGTGCAGCTTCTCCATCGCCATGTACTCCTGGGTGCCCGAGAGGGCCCCGGAGATGTTGCGGTAGAAGCGGTTGGCCAGGATCCGCCGGCCCTGCTCAGGGGTGTTGGCGTGCTTGAGGACCAGCGCGTCGAACGTCGACTTGGTGTCGAGCATCATGGCCCACAGCTCGCCCGGCCAGTCCCCCTCGATGCGGGTGGGCGTGCCCGACAGCCCGGCCAGGCCGAGGGCGTCGGCCAGCCGCTTGGCGGGATCGATCGTCACCACCACCGTCTTGCGGCCCCGCCGGGCGCCCTCCAGCGCCAGCACCGCGGCCGTCGTCGTCTTGCCCACGCCGCCGGACCCGCAGCACACGACGATGCGCCGCTCCGCGACCAGGTCGCCGAGGTCGGTCATGCCGGCAGCCCGGACAGGGCGTCGATCTCGGCCAGCAGAGCCCGGGCCAGCACGTCGAGCTCGGACGGGCCGACGTCGGTCGTGAACAGGAACGGCAGCCGCAACTGGGGCAGCGGGAGCTGCGAGCGCAGCCGCGCCACCTGGGAGTCCTGAAGCGCCATGCGGGCCCGGCGGAACTCGGCGGCCTCCGCCAGCACCGAAGCCTCGCCCGGCCGCAGCGACACGTCCGCCTCGGCCGCAACCGCCTCCGGATCGGCGTCCAGCCCCGCCACCTCGGGATAGAGGCCGTTGACCACGATGGGACCGAGGCCGATCCCGACCCGGTCCTCCAGCGAGAACGCCGTCTCGACGGCCTCGTTGACGGGCGTCTCCTCGGGGATGGTGACCAGCACGACCTGGCAGCGCCGGTGGTCCTCCAGCAGCTCGAGGACATCCCTGGCCTGGGCGTTGATGGGACCGACGCTCACGGTGTCGAGCAGGCTGCGGGCCGACTGCAGGAACGTGATGGCGTGGCCCGCGGCCGGGGCGTCCAGCACGATCATGTCGGCCACGCCCGCCCGTTCCAGCTGCTTGACCTTGCCGAGCAGCAGGATGTCCTTGATCCCGGGCGCGGCCGTGGCCACCACGTCGAGCGCCCCGGAGGACACCAGCCGGCGCGAGATGCGCGACAGCCCGTGGTCGCGCAGGTACTCCAGCAGCGCGGCGTCGGCGGTCAGGGTGCGGGCTCGCACGTCGGCTGCGCCGTCGGGCCCGCCGCCCGGCGACAGGACCACCTCGTCGTAGCCCAGCTCGCCCTGGCCGTACATCGCGGGTAGCCCGGTGCGCCCTTCGACCTCGACGATCAGGGTCGACAAACCGGCGAGGGCGGCCGCCCGTGCCAGCGTGGCGCTGACCGTCGTTTTGCCGACCCCGCCCTTCCCGGCCACGATGACCAGCCGAGATGCAGCGAAGAACTGTTCAGGATCCACAGCGCGCGTCGTCCGCCATCGACCATCGGGCGGTTCGCGGGACTGTAGCGAAGGTCGGCGCAACCCTGACCACGTCCCAGGTCGGCCTGGTGGCCTCGGTGGCCCTGGCCGCCCTGGTGCTCGTGGCGGCCGCCCCGCCCGCCGGAGCCCAGCCGAGCTGCGACCGCGAGGCCGGCCCGGTGATGGTGATCAAGGTCGAGGGCCTGATCGATCCGGTGCTGGGCAACCTGATCGAGGACAAGGTGGCCGCGGCCGACCGGGACTGCGCCCTCGCCCTAGCGCTCCAGCTCGACAGCGGCGGATCGGTCCTGCCCGCCGATCAGCTCGACGACCTGGCCCACAAGCTGGAGGACGCCGACGTCCAGACCGGGGTGTGGATCGGCCCGTCCGGCAGCCGGGCGACCGACGAGGCCGTGCGGCTGGTGGCAGCGGTGGACCTCGTGGGCGTGGCCGCCCCCGGGTCGAACGTCGAGATCACGCCCGAGCTGATGGCCGCCCGCGGCGTCGAGCCGGCCGACCTGGGCGACGCCGAGGTGGGCGACCGGATCGGCCCGAGGCGGGCCGTGGCCTCGGGCCTCGCTGACACCGACGCCGCCACGATCCTCGGCTTCGTCTCCCAGTTCGACGGCTTCCAGGGCAAGGAGGTCGACGGTCAGCTGCAGCCCACGACGCAGGTCCAGTTCAGCACCCTCGACGTCCTGGGCCAGCTCATGCACACCGTGGCCAGCCCCAACGTGGCCTACGTGCTGTTCGTGCTCGGCCTGGCGCTGCTGCTGTTCGAGCTGTTCACCGCGGGCGTGGGCGTGGCCGGACTGGTCGGGGCGGGGGCCCTCATCCTCGGCTGCTACGGCCTGGCCGTGCTGCCCACCCGACCACTGGGCGTAGCGCTCCTGCTGTTCGCGATGTTCGGCTACGGCGTGGACGTCCAGACCGGGGTGCCCCGCGTCTGGACGGGGATCGCCACGGTCAGCTTCGCCCTGGGGTCCGTGCTGCTCTACGACGGCGTGTCCGCGAGCTGGATCGCCATCCTGCTCACGCTGGTCGGGATCACGCTCGCGATGGTCGCGGGGATGCCGACGATGGTGCGCACCCGGTTCTCCACGCCCACCATCGGCCGCGACTGGATGATCGGCGAGATGGGCACGGCGCGTACCGACATTGCCCCTGACGGCGTTGTCACTCTACGTGACGCACCGTGGCGCGCGCGCACCAACCGCGCGACTCCGATTCGCAAGCAGGAACCCGTCCGGGTGGTCGCGATCGAGGGTCTCGTGTTGGAGGTCGAGCCCGAGGAAGGCGGCGCTCGGGACTATCGGGAGCGTGGTCCGTCCGGCGAGTGAGATTCGCCCCCGCAGGCACTATTGACAGTGCTCGCATTTCCGCTACCTCGGGCAAGCGTCATACGCCGTCCGAGTCGCCGTTGCGGGACATCCACAACCCTGCTGACCTGGTAAGCGGCCATCTGAGGCCCCGCCGGGCCCCTGAAAGTTTTCCTTGTTTCGAGATTGGGACCGGCTGTATGGTCCGGCTCGGAAGGGGGGTGTGTCTGTGAGCGCACAGCGTGTTGAGGAAGACTGGCAGGTTCGTGCTGCATGTCGGGGCCCGCAATCCGTCGTCTTCTTCCCACCGTCGCACTTCGAACGAAAGAGCGAGAAGCTCAAGCGGGAGGAGCAAGCCAAAGCCATATGCGCCACTTGCGCCGTGCGGGAGCCGTGTCTCGGTTACGCACTACGCATCCGTGAGCCTCACGGCATCTGGGGAGGTCTGAGCGAGGCAGAGCGGAGAGTCTTGGTGGTGCAGCACACGTAGCTGCGCCCCTGTAGGGCAAACCGCGCGACGCAGCGTCATCCACTCCGGGTGGTGGCGCTGCGTCCGTCGTTTTCGGCGCCTTCGGCTTCGCCCCGCGGCACGCCCGGCGGGCCCGATGTGCTCCCTGCGGCCTGTCTGATCGGCGTGATCGGCATGATCGGCGTGACTGGAGCGACTCGACGAGCGACCCCCCGGTGATGCCCGAGGTTCGCAGGCGAACCCGAGCAGCCCCATCGCTCCCCCCTTCAAGTCGCGTCGCTCCAGCCACGCTGTACGGGGACCCCCTTCATCCCGTACTTGGCCTCATGTTACCTGACGGTAGGCCAGATGTGAAGGGGGTCACACCCGGTGGCGCCCCGCTGCAGCCCGTTGCGGTCCTGGCCTGCGGCCTCGGGCCCTCAGCCGCGGCGGTAGGCTGGAACGACATCCGGCCGGGCAACCCGCCCCAAGACCGCCTCCTGGCCGGCGATCTCCCCATGCTTTTCCTCTTCCTTCTCTTCGTCGTCGCACCGCTCGTCGAGCTGGCCGTCATCGTCCAGGTGGCGGCCAACATCGGCGTGCTCCCGACCATCGTCCTACTCGTCGCCGTGTCCATCGTGGGCGCCTGGCTGGCCAAGCGCGAGGGCACCGCCGTGCTCGAGCGCATCCAGCTGAGCCTCAACCGCGGCGAGCTGCCCAACAAGGAGGTGGCCGACGGCGGCCTCATCCTCCTGGCCGGCGCGCTCATGATCGCCCCCGGGTTCATCAGCGACTGCCTCGCCCTCGTGCTGCTCTTCCCGCCCACCCGGGCGCTGGTGCGGGCCCCGATCGTGCGGGCCTTCATGCGCCGCGGCCGGGTGATCGCCAGCTCGGCCTGGACCACCCGTGGCGGCGGCGCCACCGCCACCACGGTGTGGGACGTCGACAGCTGGGAGGACCCGCCCCGCCCTGCGACCAGCGCCGGCGAGATCGAGGGGGGCCCGTGACCGCCGACGACACCACGGTCAACCTCCCCAAGCCCATCGTCTACGGCGTGGCCAGCGCCCTGTCGCCCATGGTCCGGCGCATCGTGGCCGAGAACCCGGGGATGATGACCGGCCCCGGCACCAACACCTACCTGGTCGGGATCGACGAGATCGCCGTGATCGACCCCGGCCCGGGCGAGGCCTCCCACCTCGACGCCATCGCCGGCTGCGGCGGGGACCGCATCCGCTGGATCCTGCTGACCCACACCCACGAGGACCACTCGCCCGGCGCCGTCGGCCTCAAGAAGCTCACAGGCGCCGAGATCCTGGCCTTCGGCCCCGGCGAGGGGAAGGGCAAGGTCCGCCTCGACGGCACGCTCGGCGACGGCGCGGTCATCGAGGCCACCGAGTTCCACCTCACCGCCCTGCACACGCCCGGCCACGCCTCGAACCACCTGTGCTACCTGCTCAACGAGGAGCGGACCCTGTTCACCGGCGACCACATCATGCAGGGCTCGACCGTGGTCATCGGCCCGCCCGACGGCGACATGGCCGCGTACTTCGCCTCCCTGGAGAAGCTGAAGACGATCCGGCCCCGGCTCAAGGCGATCGCTCCCGGCCACGGCCACCTGATCGAGAACCCGATGGCCACGATCGACGAGTACATCGAGCACCGGCGGGCCCGCGAGCAGCAGATCCTCGACGACCTGCGCAACCGGGGCACCGCCACCATCGCCGAGCTGGTCGAGGACATCTACGCCGACGTGGCGCCGGAGCTGCACCCGATTGCCCAGCGCTCGGTGTGGGCGCACCTGCGCAAGCTCGCCGACGACGGTGAGGCCAAGGGCGACAGATTCGACGGCGAGTGGTCGGCGACCTGAACGGCGGCTACTCCGTCGACGAGGTCGCGAAGCTGACCGGCACCACCATCCGCACGGTCCGCTGGTACCAGTCCGAGGGCCTGCTGCCCTCGCCGCGCCGGTCCGGGCGCGTCGCCCTCTACACCGACGAGCACGTGGCCCGGCTGGACGCCATCCGCGACCTGCAGGCCCACGGGCTCACGCTCACCGCCATCCGCCGCCTGCTCGACCGGGCCCCCGGCCACGCCGCCAACACCGCCCTCGCCTTCGCCAAGGCGGCGGTGGCCCGCAGCGGCGAGAGCGACGCCGAGATCGTCACCGCGGAGGAGGGCGCCGCCCGCCTCGACGCGACCGACGCCGCCGACGGCGTGGACGAATCCCTGCTCGAGGATCTCGGGATGGTCCGGGTGCTGCCCGACGGCCGCTGGCAGATCCTGGCCCCTGCCGCGTTCCAGGCCGCCGGCGAGCTGGCCGCGGTCGGCGTTCCGCTGGAGCGGCGCATCGAGGTCACCCGCGAGATCCGCGAGCACTCGCGGGCCATGGCCCAGGTCGTGGTCGAGCTGTTCGTCGAGGACCTGTGGCGGACCAACGTCTCCGACCACACGGGCGATCCCGAGGCGTGGGAGGCGCTCACCACCCTCCTCGCCCGGCTGCGCCCGCTGGCCACGGCCACGGTCGCCGGGTTCTTCGACGCCGCCCTCAGCGACGAGGCCGAGCGGGCGGCCGAGCGCGAGCTCGAAGCCGGCAACGTCCTCAGCGCCGAGGCCTAGCGCGCTCAGCTGCTGGTCGGAGCCGCCTCGGCGGCGTCTGCGTCCGCGGCGTCGAGGGCTGCGACCGCGGCGTCGAGCATGCGGGCGCTGCACCCGGCCATGACGGCCAGCGGGACGGCCTCGTCGACGATGTGGGCCGCTATCGCCCGGAACGCCTCGGCCGCGGGGCCGTCGCCGGTGACCACCGGGATGCCGGTGTCGCCCCCGGCGGACACGGATGCCTCCAGCGGGATCGCACCCAGCAGCGGGATGCCGGCGTCGTGGGCCAGCTGCTCGCCGCCGCCCTCGCCGAACAGCGCGTAGGTCTCGCCGTGGTCGCAGTGGAAGGCGCTCATGTTCTCGATGACGCCCGCCACCCGCAGGAAGCTCTTGCGCGCCATCCCGACGGCCCGCACCGCCACCTTCTGCGCCGCCCGCGCCGGGGTGGTCACCACGATGACCTCGGCCCGGGGCAGCAGCTTGGCCACGCCCATCTGCACGTCACCGGTGCCCGGGGGCATGTCGATGAGGAGGTAGTCGAGGTCGTCGCCCCAGTGCACGTCCTGGAGGAAGTGCTGGACGCCGCGGTTGAGCATGAGGCCCCGCCACATCAGGGCGGTCTCCTCGTCGTCGACCAGCAGGCCCATGGACACGACCCGCACGACGCCGTCGCCGATCCGGCGCTCGATGGGCAGGATCTGGTTCTTGCCCTCGCGGGTCGCGCCGGACAGCCGGCCCTCCAGGCCCAGCATGCGGGGTACCGAGAACCCCCAGATGTCGGCATCGAGCACGCCCACGGTCAGCCCGTGCGCCGTGGCCAGCGCGGCCGCCAGGTTCACGGTGACCGACGACTTGCCGACGCCTCCCTTGCCCGAAGCGATGAGGATGACCTTGGCGCCGAGCGGCACCGAGGTGTTCTCCGGGCGCTGCGTGATGTTCCAGCGGGCCTTGGCCATGGCGGACGAGCGCTGCTCGGCGGTCATCTCGGTCCAGCGCAGGCGCACACCGGTGACGCCGGGCAGGGACTCGACCCGGGCCACCACGTCGTGCTGGAGCTGGGCCCGCAGCGGGCACCCGGCGGTGGTGAGGGCCACGGTGACCTCGACCGACCCGTCCGGCGCGACCGCCGCGCCGCGGGCCATGCCCAGCTCGACGATGTCGCTGCCCAGCTCGGGGTCGATGACGCCGCGCAGCACCGACAGCACGTCGTCGGGGGTGGGGAGCGGCTCAGGCACGGGCGCATTCTACCGGTCGGGGCCGGTGAAACCCGGGCGCAGCGGTACACTGCCGGTGTGACGGAGGCCGACCTCCCCAGCCTCAGCGCCCCCCGCCTCGCCGTGCTCAAGGCGCTGGGCGACAACACCCGCTACGCCATCTACCTGGAGCTGGCGCGCTCGTCGCGCCCGCTGGCCACCGCCGAGATCGCCGAGACGCTCGACCTGCACCCCAACACCGTCCGGCCCCACCTCGAGCGCATGCGCGACGTCGGCCTGCTCGACATCGAGACCGACGCCCGGGGCACGGTCGGCCGTCCCCAGCACCGCTACTCGCTGGCCGCCGACGCGCCCTCGCTGGGCCTGGAGCCGGCGACGTTCCCGGTGCTGGCCCGCATGCTGCTGCGGGTGGCCGCCGCCGGTGGCCTGGGCAGCGACGAGGCGGTCGAGGCCGGCCGCGACCAGGGCCAGGCCGACGCCGAGGTGGCGATCGCAGCGGGCGACGTCCCCTGCCTGGCCGGTCTGGTGTCCCGGCTGGACGAGCTGGGGTTCGACCCGGCCGTCGCCATCGACACCGAGTTGGGTGAGGGGACGGCCACGGTGGCCTTCACCCACTGCCCGTTCCGGGAGCTGGCCGAGGCCAACCCCGAGATCGTGTGCGGCCTCCACCAGGGCCTGGTGGAGGGGTTCGTGTTGACTGTCGGCGGCGCCGAGGTGGACGACTTCCACCCGCTCACCGACCGCACCCCGTGCCAGGTCGACCTGGCTTTGTCACCGTCCTGAGCATTTCGTAGATAACCTGTGTACGTCCTGGATCCCGAGGAGGAACCAGAGAAGTGATCGTCCTCACCGACACGGCAACCGAGAAGGTCCGTTCCCTCATGGAGCAAGAGGGTGTGGCCGAGCTGGCGTTGCGCGTCGCCGTGCGCCCGGGCGGCTGTTCCGGCTTCAGCTACGAGATGTTCTTCGACACCGACGTGGCGGATGACGACAAGACGGTCGACTACTCGGGCGTCAAGGTCGTCGTCGACCCGTCCAGTGCCATGCTGCTCGAAGGCGCCACGCTCGACTACAAGGACGGGCTGCAAGGCGCAGGCTTCGCCATAGACAACCCCAACGCCCAACGCACCTGCGGGTGCGGGCAGAGCTTCAGTTGAGGTAGGCCCGGTCCCGCTGGGGGGCAGGGCGGGCATCAATGCCACAGCCTGGGGAACCACCAGACCAGGCCGCGCCGCGCCCCTACGGCGGTGAGGCACGGTCGGATCCCTACGGTCCGGAGCGCCGCAGCGACGGGCGCAACAGCGGCGAGGCGTACCACCCCGAGCTGACGTCCTCGCGTGAGGCGCACGGGCGGGAGCCGGGAGGCGCCGCGCAGAGCCGCCGCCAGTACGAGGCGGACCAGCGTGCCCAACGGCCCGCGCTGCCCGGGCCCCGCCTGGCCACCCCCATCGGCCAGCCACCGCGCCGCCAGCAGAGCGGCCCGGCCCACATGACGAACGGCCGGGGCCGGCGCCGGCTGGGCGTGCTGATCGTGTTCGTCCTGGCCGTCGGGCTCACGGCCTTCGGCCTCCAGCGCTTCGTCTTGAGCGAGGACGATCCCGCGGCCGACGAGGAGTCGCTGCTGCCGGCCCCGCTGCCCACCACGACCACGGCGCCGGCCCAGGCGGCTGCGCCCCCGGCGTCGGAGTCCGGCTTCGCCACTCCCGGCCTGCTCACGTTCCGGGGCAGCGCCACCCGCAGCTACTACGGCCGCGGGCCGGTCCCGACCGATCCCGAGATCCTGTGGAGCTATCCCGGTCGCTCGGGTGGCATGTGCGCCGACTCGACCGTGGGCAACGAGACCAAGGTGTGGTGCGGCAGCGGCTGGACCGGCCAGCCGTCCGTGTTCGAGCGCGACGGCCGCACCTGGGTGGTGTTCGGCGCCTACGACCGGGCCATCCACTTCGTGGACTACGACACCGGCGAGGACATCATCCCGCCCTTCCCCACCGGGGACATCATCAAGGGCTCGGTGACGATCGACCCCGACGGGATGCCGATCGTCTACTCGGGGTCGCGGGACAACAAGCTGCATGTCGTCGCCTTCGACCGGCCCCAGCCCACCGAGCTGTGGTCGCTGTCGGCCGACGCGGTCAGCCCGACCAAGTGGAACGACGACTGGGACGGCTCGCCGCTGATCATGGGCGACTACCTGTACGAGGGGGGCGAGAACTCCCAGTTCCACATCGTCAAGCTCAACCGGATGATCGGCAACGACGGCCTCGTACAGGTCAACCCGAACCTGGTGTTCCACGCCCCCGGCTGGGACGACGAGCTGCTGAGCTCGCTCAACACGCGCCAGAACGACGTGTCGATCGAGAACTCGGTCGCCTACCACGACGGCATCGTCTACTTCGCCAACTCGGGCGGGCTGGTGCAGGGGTGGGACGTGTCCGGCCTGGCCGACGGGGTCGAGCCGACCCGGGTGTTCCGCTACTGGGCGGGCGACGACATCGACGCCTCGGTGGTGATCGACGAGGACGGGTTCCTGTACGTCGGGGTCGAGAACGAGCGCGGCAACGCCCGCGCGGCCGAAGTGGGCCAGCTCATCAAGCTGGACCCGCGGCAGCCGGACAATCCTCTGGTGTGGTCGCTCAAGGACCCCCGCGGCTTCTGGACCACGCCCGCGCTGTACAAGGACGTGGTCATCGCCGCCTCCGACGGCGGCACCGTCTACGCCGTCGACCAGGCCACCGGCGCCGTCCGCTGGAAGTTCTCGCTCCCGCCGCCCACCTGGCAGTCGGCGGTCGTCGTGGGCGACACCCTGATCCAGGGCGACTGCGAGGGCGGCCTCCACGCCTACGACGTGTCCGACACGTCCGCGGCGCCGCCCGAGCTGTGGTCGGTGCAGCTGGAGGGCTGCATCGAGTCGACCCCGGCGGTCTGGGACGGCCGGATCTTCGTCGGCGCCCGCGGCGGTCGCTTCTACGCCATCGGCGACCCCGGCTGACCTTCACAGCTGAACGGGGCGCGCGCATGGTGGGGAAGCCGTGGATGGCCGGACTGGCCGTTGTGGCCGTGTTCGCCGCCGGGTGCGCATCGGACGGCGGTCGCCGTGCCGGCGCCGACCGCAGGGACGAGCCGGCCTCTTCATCTCCGGACGCGGCGGTGAGGTCCTACGTCGAGGAACTGGCCGTCGGGGACATCGATGCAGCGATGGCATTGCGCTGCCGAGGCGGGCAATGGAAGGGCTATGAAGCGGGCCAGCCTCGGGACGAGCTGGAGCGACCCCACGTCTCCTCGCGATGCTCGACGACGGGATCCGCGACGTGGGCTTGCCGCCTTTCGGCGCACTGTCCGAGCTGATGCCGGCGGGCGTGGGCGACGGCTACCAGTAGGCGCAGGACGGCCCCTACCCGCCTGAGGTCGTGCCGGGCGCGCTCGAGGGCTACGCCCGAGTGTGACAGCAGGTCGCAGGGAGTCCGCGTCGACGCGTTCAGGTTCGGCTCACCCGAGGTCGCGCAAGCGTGGGCCGTGAATGAGGCTCGCCTCCGCGCCTTCGGGGCGTCCAGGTCGCGGTCAACCAGGACGAGCCGGATGCCGGTACCAGGGTCGCGGCGGACATCGCACTGCAGGTCGCCGGCCTCGCCGGCTGAAGCGCCCCACGCCGCCGGTCTTATCCTCGATCCGTGCCCACGCTCTCGCTGGTGGTCGACGGCCGCACGGTCGAGGTGCCCGACGACGGCGCCACGCTGCTGACCGTCCTGCGCGAGCGGTTGGGGCTGACGTCGGTGAAGGACGGTTGCAGCCCCCAGGGCCAGTGCGGCTGCTGCACGGTGCTGGTCGACGGCCAGCCGCGGGTGGCGTGCGTGACCCCGGCGCGGCGGGTGCGAGGACGGTCGGTCACCACGCTGGACGGCCTGCCGGCGGACGAGCAGGCGGCCTGGGGCGGGGCGTTCTGCGCCACCGGCGCCAGCCAGTGCGGCTTCTGCACCCCGGGGATCATCGTGCGCCTGGCCGGCCTGGCCGCTCGCTCCCCCGACGCGGGCGAGGCCGCCGTCGAGCAGGCGTTGCTCGCCCACCTGTGCCGCTGCACGGGCTGGCGGACCATCCTCGACGCGTGGTCGGCCCACAGCCGCGGCGCGGCGCCGGCCGCCGGCCGGGATCTGGCGGCGGCGTCGCAGCGGGCGTCGATCGAGGGACGGTCCCCGCAGCGGGTGGCGCCCGACGTGGCGCTGGGCCACGGCGGCTTCGCCGACGACACCGCGCCCGAGGACGCCCTGGTGGCGGTGCTCGACGCCCACGGCGAGTGGGTGGTGGCCGAGACGGTGGCCGGAGCTCGGGCCGCAGCGGGCAAGGTCCAGGGTCGGCGCACCACGGTGGACCTGCGCCACCCGATCGAGGTGCCGCCGGGCGACTGGGCCGCGACGCTGCGCACCACTTGGGTCGAGCCCGGCTACCTGGAGCTCGATGCCGCCTGGTGCGCTCCCGGCGGCACCCCGGCCACGCCGCTGGCCAACGGCGGCGCCTTCGGCGGGAAGGTGTCGTCCCTGGTGACGGCGGCCGCCCGCACGCTGGCCGACACCCACGGCCGCCCGGTCCGCACCCTGCTGAGCCGAGAGGACGCGGTCCGCCTCGGCCCCAAGCGCCCGCCGGTGGCGGGTGGCATCCGCCCCGACGGCACCGGCGTCCTGCGGATCGCCGCCACGCCCGGCAGCGAGG
>JBKPRS010000502.1:0-13713 GCA_046734695.1 Actinomycetota bacterium
GTGGACGACCGCTACTCGTCGGCCGACATCACCAACCTGCGGGCGGGGCGGCACGATTGCTGGGACCGGCTCGTGGTGGACCTCGGCCCCACCGTGCCCGGGCTGCCCGGCCCGGACGCCGTCGGCTACCAGGTGCGCTACGTCCACGATGTGGCTCCCGGCGAGTCCCCCGAGCTGGAGCCGCTCGACGGCGCCGCCACGCTCTCCATCGTGGTGCACGCCCGAGCCCTCGACGACAACTACAACCCGACCTACCTCCCCGCCGACCACGAGCGGGCGGTGAACGTCACCGGGTTCTCGACCTTCCGCCAGGTGTACTTCTACGGCACGTACGAGGGCTCGACAGAGATCGGCCTGGGCGTCCGGGCCCGCCTACCGTTCCGGGTCTTCACCCTGACCGGCCCGGGCAGCGGGTCGCGGCTGGTCATCGACGTCGCCCACCGCTGGTAGGCGCCGGCGAGCGGCCACACCCCGCAGGTCGCCGTCCTCGTCGTGCCAGGGCTCCCCCGGCGCGAAGTGAGCGCCGGCCAGGGTGGGCGCCAGGGCGGCGTCCTGCTCGCCGCCCACCTCGACCAGCAGCCAGCCGCCCGGCCCCAGCAGCCGGGCGGCGGCCGCGACCACCTGACGCACCAGGTCGAGCCCGTCGGGGCCGCCGTCGAGGGCGGCGCGGGGCTCGTAGTGCTGCACGTCGGCCGGAAGCAGCCGCAGCGCGCCGGTGGGGACGTAGGGAGCCACCGCGGTGACCAGGTCGAACGCACCGGGGCGCAGGGGCGGGTGCCCCACGTCGCCTACCACCGCGAGGACGCGGTTGCGCCGGGCACAGGCCGCGGCCCGGAGGTCGAGGTCCACGCCCACGACGACGGCACCCGGCACCTCGGCGGTCAGGTGAGCGGCGACCGCGCCAGCGCCGGTGCACAGGTCGACGGCCCGTCCGCCCGGGGGCAGGAGGGCGGCCGCCCGGGCAGCGAGCTCTTCGGTCTGGAACCGGGGGACGTAAAGGCCGGCGTCCACGGCCACTGGACGGCCACAGAACCACGTGGTCCCGGTGATCCAGGCCAGCGGCTCGCCCCGCTCGCGGCGGCGGACCCACGCCTCCAGCGTGGCCGCGTCCGGCGCGGCGGCCACCAGCTCCTCGGCCTCCTCACCGGCCGCGACACAGCCCGCCACCTCCAGCCGCTCGACCACCGCGGCCCGATCGATCACCCGGGGGCACCCGCCACCGGCCAGCACACCTCGGTGCTGGTGGCGTCGAGGTAGTGCTCCCGGATCGGCCCGGCGCCCGCCACGCCCATCTCCGCCACCGCGGTGCCGAGCGCCCCATAGGCTCGGTCCAGGTCGGCGAAGGACCCCTGGTGGACCAGCACGGCGGCGGTGGTGGCCGGCAGCTCCACGGCCCCAGCTCCGTCGCCCGCCACCGGGACGAACGCGGTCACCTCGCCCACACCGGTCTCGAAGAAGGCGTCCGAGTACAGAGCCCCGTCGGCCCCGGCCACGGTCAGGCCCGCCTCCGCCACGCCGGCCCTCAGGCCCTCCAGGGCGGGGGTGAGCCAGTCGCCGCAGTCGTCGAAGGCCACCTCGGCCCGGCTGACCACCGCCCGGGTGACCGGCAGCCGGCGGATCGCCACCCGTGTGTCGCGGGCCGGGCCCTCGCTCAGCAGCCCCTGCAGGGACTCCACCGCGGCCCGGGTCTGGTCCAGCTGGCGGTGCATGCGCTCCAGGTGGGTGAGGATGGCCCGGTTGCGCGTCGCCTCGTCCGGCGCCCCGAGCAGCTGGCGCACCTCCTCGATCGGCATCTCCAGGTCGCGGAAGCGGCGGATGGCCTGGGCCGTGCCCACCTGGTCCACGGCGTAGTGCCGGTAGCCCGTGGTGGGATCGACCAGCGCCGGCTCCAGCAGGCCCACGTCGTGGTAGTACCGCAGCGCCTTCACGCTCAGGTAGGTCATCTTGGAGAACTGACCGATGCTGACGAGCACGTCCATCGCGCCGCGATCCTCTCACCCGGCGAGCGTGCGGGCGATCGCCACCGCGCCCTCGTCCATGAGACCCTCGATCACGGGTCCGAGGTCGTCGGGCAGCACGTCGGTGATCCACACCAACCGGCTACCGCCGGTGCCGTCGGTGGACTCGTGGACCTCGGCGGAAGCCTGGTGGTGGGTCGCTCCCAGCCCGCTGCGGACCACCGTGTAGACGAGGCGCCGGCCGGCGGCGTCCGCCGTGACCAGGCGCTCCTGTGCCTCTCCCCCGGGCGCGAACGTGACGACGCGGTCCTCGCCCGCGGGGCGGGAGCTCGTCACGAAGCCCTGGGCCACGCGTTCGTGCACGGCCTGGAAGTCGGCCAGCGCGTCCCAGACGGCGTCGGGGGAGGCGCCGAGCTCGATGACCTTGCGGATGGAAGCCATACCTCGATCCTCGACCCTCCCGTGGCAGGAGGGTCAAGACCGCCGGTTCGATGATTTCGCGCGCCGCGAGCGGTCAGTACTTGGTGTGGGGCGCACCCACGCGCCCACGAAACGCAAGGAGCAGTTCGATGAGCCTTCCCAGGATCGCCACCCGCGAGGAGTGGCTGGCCGCCCGCAAGGATCTGCTGGCCAAGGAGAAGGACCTGACCCGCCGGCGCGACGCCCTCAGCATCGAGCGCCGCAACCTGCCCATGGTCGAGGTGCAGGACTACACCCTCGAGGGCCCCGACGGCCCGGTGCACCTGTCCGACCTGTTCGAGGGCCGCCCGCAGCTCGTCGTCTACCACTTCATGTTCGACCCGTCGTGGGACGAGGGCTGCCCGAGCTGCACCGCGGGCACCGACGAGCTGTCGCCGGGCTTCCTCCGCCACCTCCACGCCCGGGATACCAGCTACGCCATGGTGTCGCGGGCACCGATCGACAAGCTCGTCCGCTGGAAGGAAGCCCGGGGCTGGGACATCCCCTGGTACTCCTCGCACGGCACCAGCTTCAACTACGACTTCGGCGTGACCATGGACGAGTCCGTGCAGCCGATCGAGTACAACTACCGCACGCTGGCCGAGTTCGAGGCCCGGGGCGAGAGCTTCGACACCACGAAGCCCCAGGAGCTGCCCGGACGCAGCTGCTTCCTGATGGTCGACGGCCGCATCTTCCACACCTACTCCCAGTACGCCCGCGGCCTGGAGTCGACCGGCGGGTCGTACTACTTCCTGGACCTCACGGCGCTCGGCCGCCAGGAGGAGTGGGAGGAGCCCAAGGGGCGCAGCGACTCGGTCCGCTCCGCCACCCCGGACTTCTCGACCTGAGTCATGAGGGCGGGCCCGCCGACACCACGGCTGACGGCGGTCCGTCGCTCCCGACGCCCCACGCCACGATGTAGTACCACCGCGTGCCGTCGCCCAGGTCGACGTACTCGAACCAGGGCGACGGGTCGGGCGTGGTCAGTAGCGGGCCCCCGGGCTCGTAGCTGTGGTTGGCCGACCGGATCGTGGTCACACCGTCCGCCGTGGTCACCGCGCCGGTTGCGACGTTGATGTCGGCCATGAGCACGAATGGGCCTTCGGGCGCGTCGGCCCGCAGGACCCGGTAGCCGATGGTCCCGGGGTCGGCGTCCCAGGTGACCGCGACCTCCCCCGGGCCGCTGCCGGGACGGGCGCTCAAGGAGACCGGGCCGGGCCACGAGCCGGGCGGCAGGACCGGTACGGTCGCCATTGTCGTCGGCGGGTCCACCGACGTCGGGGCGCCAATCGGCTTCGGCGGGCCCGGCGGGACCGCCTCGAGGACGGCGGACGCCGGGCCCTGGCCCGCCGCGTTGTAGGCCACGATCTTGAACCAGCGCGGGAAGCCGCCGACGTCGATGTACTCGAACCACGGGGACGTGTCGGGGGCGCTCAGAAGGGGCCCTCCAGGCCGGTAGCTGTGGTTGGCGGACGCGATGTAGGTGACATCGGCCTTCCTGGTGACGGCACCCGTCATGACGTTGATGTCAGCAGCGACCACGAAGGGACCGCCGGGCGAACCGGACCGCAAGACGCGGTACCCGGTTGCCCCTGACGCCGGGCCCCAGTAGATGAGAGCCTCGCCCGAGCCTCCGGCGTTGGCGCTCCGGACGTCCGTGACCTGCCCGGGCACCTGCCCCCGCGATGCCGTTGTGGGCGGCGCGGTGGTCGTCTCGCTGGTCGAGGTGGTGGTGTCGACGGTGGTCGAGGTCGTGGTGGCCTCGTGCTCCAGGGTGGTGTCGGGGCCGGCGACGGTCTCGGCGTCGTCCTCGCCGGCCCACACCACGATGAGGGCTCCGGCGGCCAGCACGGCGGCCGCGGCGCCCACGAGAACCTTCTGCTTCGTCGTGAATCGCCCGATCCTCATGGCCTCACGGTGCGCCGTGAGGCCATGAGTCAGTAGAGGCGAAAGACCCCGAAAGGGACCTCAATCACCCTTTGGTGCAAAGACCATGGCGGTGATCCCGCAGTCGAACGGCCGCACGTCGACGACCCGGAACTGCTGGTTGTCGTCGAGGTTCGCGAACACCGGCAGGCCGTCCCCGATGGCGCTGGGGTTGACGAAGAGGTGCAGCTCGTCCACCAGCCCCGCGGCGATGAGCCCGCTGACCAGGGTGGAGCCGCCGTAGACGATCATGTCGCCGCCGTCCTGGGACTTGAGCTCGTTGATCGTCCTGCTGAGATCGCCGCCGGCCACGGTCGTGTTCTCCCACGGCGACTCGGTGAGGCTGCCGGTGATCACGACCTTGGGCGTCTTGTTCATCCGGTCGACGGCCTCCTGAGGCTCGCCCGGGGGGCCGGCCTGCCAGGTGGGGATGAACCCCTCGGCCAGCTTGCGGCCCAGCACGATGGTGTCGACCGGCTCGGTGAGCGCGTTGATGTAGGCGCCGATGTCTTCGGTCCAGGGGAAGGTCATCCAGTCCATCTCGCCGTTGGGGCCGGCCATGTAGCCGTCGATGGTGGTCTGGACCTGGAGCTTTAGCTTGCGCACGCAGTGCTTCCTTTCGGTGTTGGCTTGATATCTCGGGGCGGGGCGGCGCGGCTCAGCCCGCCAGCACGGCGTCGGCCTGGCCGACCGCCAGCTGGAAGGCCTCCAGCGCACCGATGTCGACCACCTGCTCCAGGTGCTCGAGGGACGCGAAGGTCGAGCGCATCTCCATCCGGGTGCGGCCGTCGTGCTCGCTGAGCTCGACCCGGACCGTCGTGGTCGGCTGGTCGTCGCGCGGGGTGCCCTGCGAGTCCGCGAACCCGTCCAGGAACTCCAGCGACCTCGGCGGATCGGCAGACGTGATCCGCCACCAGCCCCGGCTGATCCCGCCGTCGGGGCCGGTCATGAAGTAGGTGACCTCCCCGCCGGGCGTCAGGTCGTGGGCCTCGACGGTCGCCGGATAGGCCGGCGGCCCCCACCAGCGCTCGAGCCGGCGCGGGTCGGCCCAGAGCTGCCAGACCCGCTCGATCGGGGCGTCGAACTCGGCGACCAGGGTCAGGCTCAGGTTGTCGACATCCTTGTCGACGCGGATGACGGTCAACGATCTCGTCCTCTCATCGGTCCTTGGAGGGTGTTCAGGGCCTGGGGACCGGAGCGAGCAGCTCGGACATGCGGTCCACCCGCTCACGCCAGGCCGCCTCGAGCCGGTCCAATGCCTGCCGGGCCCGGCGCACCGCCTCGGGCTGGGTGCGCACCAACTGCTCGCGCCCACGGCGTTGCTTGGTGACCAGGCCCGCCCGCTCCAGCACGGCGACGTGCTTCTGCACCGCGGCGAAGCTCATGGGATAGGCCTGGGCCAGGCGCGACACCGACAGCTCGTCCGGGACGCAGCGGCGCACGATGTCACGGCGAGTGGCGTCGGCCAGGGCGTGGAACAGGACGTCCACGCCCGGGTCCTCGACTCCACTCGGTGCTCCCACAGCGACCCCACGTACAACCATTCGGTTGTACGTTACACCTCCGCTCGGGTTGGGCTGAACGAGTTAGTCCGACCCGGTCTTGGCGTGGGGGGCGGCGACCGGCTTGGACTCAGAGGAGCCCCGCTCGCGCAGGTAGACGCTGAGCACCACCAGGCAGCCGACGGCCAGGAACTCGGACTGCCAGTTCTGGAAAGACTCGAACCAGAACTGCGAGCGGAAGAGGTACCCGAGCGCGGACACGCCCGGCTCGCCGTGCGCGATCTGCTCGGCGCTGTAGGCGCGCGCGCCCGTGACGAGGTGCCCGGTGAACGCCAGGGCGAACAGGCTGAGCAGGGCGATGCTGAGGCTGTGCTCGTAGAGCCGCAGCACCCAGCCCCCGCGCCGGACCGGCCATGGCGCGTCCGGGTCGTCCCGGTGCAGCCGGGGATCCTCGTCCCGCGCGGGATCGCCTTCGGGCGGCTTGGACTCGGACGAGCCCTTCTGCACCAGCCACGCCGTGAGCAGGACGTACACGCCCATCTGGAGGAACTCCGACTCCCAGTTCTCGAACGTCGCCTCGCCGAAGTCCGCCTCGGTCAGGTAGCGGCCCAGGCTGACGGTGGGCTCGCCGTGGGCCCGCTGCTCCTCGTTGAACGTTCTGTGCCCGGCCCACACCTGGCCTCCCAGCCAGAGCACGAGGAACGCCCCGAACGTCACCAGCGCCAGGCTGTGTTCCCGGACGAACCGGCGGGCGCTCCCCTGCCGGACCGCCGAGCCGCCACCCGTGTCGTGGTCGCCCGCGGGGCCGGCGGTGCGCACCGTGGTCATCGCCCTGCTCGTACCCGTGAGGTCGCGGCCCCAACCAGCGTGTAGCACGCGCCGCGGGCGGGCAGGCCTGAGGGGTGAGCATCGCCTTCACCAGTGACCAGTGGTGGAAGAACGGCGTCATGTACTGCCTGGACGTCCAGACCTTCCTCGACCACGACGGGGACGGGATCGGCGACCTGCCCGGGCTCGTCGACCGGATCGACTACCTCGCGGGGATCGGCGTGTCGACCCTGTGGCTGATGCCGTTCTACCCCACCCCCGACCAGGACGACGGCTACGACATCAGCGACTTCTACAACGTCGACCCCCGCCTGGGCACCCTCGGCGAGTTCGTGGAGATGGTCCGCACCGCCCACGACCGGGGCATCCGGGTGATCATCGACCTCGTCGTGAACCACACCTCCGACCAGCACCCGTGGTTCCAGGCGGCCCGGTCCGACCCCGACTCGCCCTACCGGGACTGGTACGTCTGGGTCGACGAGAAGCCCGACGATCCGAACCTCACCGAGACGTTCCCCGGGGACCAGGGCGGCGTGTGGACCTACGACCGCAAAGCCCGGAAGTACTACCTGCACCGGTTCTACCGGACGCAGCCCGACCTCAACATCGCCAACCCCGCCGTGCGGGAGGAGATCGCCCGCATCATCGGGTTCTGGCTGCAGCTCGGTGTGAGCGGGTTCCGGGTCGACGCCGTGCCGTTCCTCATCGAGCTGGACGGCATCGACGGCGCTCCCTCCGTCGACCCCCACCGCTACCTCAAGGACATCCGGTCGTTCCTGGAGCGGCGCCACGGCGAGGCCATCCTCCTGGGCGAGGTCAACCTGCCCCCGAAGGACCAGCGCACGTTCTTCGGCGACGAGGACGGTGACGAGCTCAACCTCGTCTTCAACTTCCACGTGATGCAGCAGATCTACCTGGCGCTGGCGCGGCGCGACGCCACGCCGGTGGAGCAGGCGCTGAGCGAGCTGCCCGACGTCCCGTTCGACTGCCAGTGGGCCACGTTCCTGCGCAACCACGACGAGCTCACGCTGGACAAGCTGAGCGACGAGGAGCGCCAGGAGGTGTTCGACGCCTTCGGGCCCGATCCCGACATGCAGCTCTACGGGCGGGGGCTGCGGCGCCGCCTGCCGTCCATGCTCGACGGCGACGAGCGGCGGATCCGGATGGCCTACAGCCTGCTGTTCTCGCTGCCCGGCACGCCCGTGCTGTTCTACGGCGAGGAGATCGGCATGGGCGAGAACCTGGCGGTGAAGGACCGCCTGGCCGTCCGCACGCCCATGCAGTGGTCGGCCGAGCCGGGCGCGGGCTTCTCCACCGCCGATCCCGGGAGCCTGACCCGGCCGCTGCCCGAGGGCGCCTTCAGCCCGCTGGCCGTCAACGTCGCCGACCAGCGCCGGGACCAGGGCTCGCTGCTCAACTGGTTCGAGCGGCTGATCCGCCGGCGCCGCGAGACCCCCGAGCTCGGCATGGGGACATGCTCGGTGATCCGCAACGACCAGCCCGGCGTGCTGGCCCACCGCTGCGACTGGGACGGCTCGACGGTCGTGGCGATCCACAACTTCGGTGCCGATCCCTGCCGCTTCGACCTGCCGCTCGACGGCATCGACGATGCGGCGGGCGCCGACGACCTGCTCGACGGGTCGCCCGAGCAGGCGCTGGACGGCGGCGTCCTCAACGTCACGCTGCCCGCCTTCGGCTACCGCTGGCTCCGGATCCGGCGCCAGGACGAGCGCGTCAGCCCCTGAGCGAGCGGAGGGTGTCGAGCAGCCGCTCGACGTCGGCGGCGTCGTTGTAGTGGACGAGGCCGGCCCGGACCGCGCCCGCGTCGCCCAGCCCGCACCACTGCGAGAGCTCCCAGGCGTAGTTGGTGCCGGCCCAGACGGCGATGCGCTGCTCGGCGAGCCGGCGCGCCACGGTCTCGGGGTCGAGGCCGGCCACGGTGAACCACCGGGTGGGCGCGTCACCGGGCCGGCGCTCACCGAGGACGCGGATGCCGTCGACGGCCCGCAGGCCGGCGTCGAGCTTGTCCGCCAGGGCCTGCTCCTCCGCCCACCCCGCGGGGATCACCCGGTCGAGCATGAACCGCGCGGCCGCGTGCGCGGCCGCGAGCTGCTCGAACGGGAGGGTGCCCAGCTCCCACCGCTCGGGCACGGTGTCGGGCGAGGGCACGAGCTTGTCCGGGTGCAGGGTGGCCAGGAGCTCCGGGTCGGCGCTCAGCACCCCGAGGTGCGGGCCGTACCACTTGTAGGCCGAGCACACGACGACGTCAGCGCCCCAGCCCCGCCGGTCGATCCGCTGGTGCGGCGTGGCCGCCACGGCGTCGACGTAGGTCCGGGCCCCGACCTCGCGGGCGAGCCGGCAGATGGCGGCCACGTCGGGTGCGGCCCCGACGACGTTGGAGGTCGCGGTGAGCGCCACCCATCGGGTGCGCTCGTTCACGACCGCGGCAACGTGCTCGGGCTCCAGCGTCAGCGTGGCCCGGTCGGGCTCGGCGAACCGCACCACCGCCCCCGCCCGCTCGGCCGCGATCACCCACGGCCGCACGTTGCCGTCGTGGTCCAGGCGGGTCACCACGACCTCGTCCCCCGGCCCGAGCACCCGGCCCGCCGCCGCGGCGACGCGCAGGGTGAGCGAGGTCATCGACTCGCCGAAGACGATGCCCTCGGGCTCGCCGCCGAGCAGCTCGGCCGCCACCTCCCGCGCCGACCACACCAGGCTGTCGGTGGCCTGCGCCTGCGGGAACGGACCGTGCGCGTTGGCGGGATCCCCCGACCGCCACCAGGCCGACGCCGCCTCGATCGCATCGTCGAGCGCCTGGGTCCCCGCCGGCCCGTCGAGGCGCACCCACCCGTCCCGGAGCCCCGGGAACCGCTCGCGATCCACACGCCGAGGCTAGGCGGTGACCGCCAGAATGGGCCGCCTATGACAGCCATCCGCGTTGAGGACGACGGCGCGGTCCGCCGGCTCGTGCTGTGCCGGCCCGCCGAGTACAACACGATCACTCCCGGCCTGCGGGACGAGCTGGGCGCCGCGCTGGACGCGGCCGAGCGGGACGACGGGGTGCGCGTCGTGCTCCTGAGCGCCGAGGGCCCGGCGTTCTGCGCCGGGTTCGGGCTGGACTGGTCGACGGCGGGGCGGGCCGCCGCGGCTGCGGGCGCCGGCGCGGGCGAGCGCGCCCGGGTGTGGGACACGGTCGCCGACGTCGAGATGATCGGCACGTTCGGGCGGACCTTCGCCCGGCTGCACGAGATCTCCAAGCCGACGATCGCGGCGGTCCAGGGCTGGTGCATCGCGGGCGGGACCGACATGGTCCTCAACGCCGACCTGATCGTCGCCGGCCGCTCGGCCCGCTTCGGCTACCCGCCGGCCCGGGTGTGGGGCGTCCCCGAGGCGCCCTGGGTGTGGGTGGCCCGGCTGGGCCTCGAGCGGGCCAAGCGCTACCTGTTCACCGGCGACGAGATCACCGCCGAGGAGGCCGCGGGCATGGGCATGATCCTCGAGGTGGTCGACGACGACCGGCTCGCCGACCATGCCACCGAGCTCGCCGACCGCGTCGCGCGGCTGCCGCTCAACCAGCTCAAGATGATGAAGTGGATGCTCAACGACGTCGCCCGCCACCAGTACCAGCCGGACACCAGCCGGCTGCTGGGCCTGATCTTCGACGGCGTCGCCCGCCACACCCAGGAGGGCCTCGACTTCGTCCGCCGCGCCCAGGACATCGGCTGGCGCGACGCCGTCCGGGAGCGTGACGCGCCGTTCGGCGACTACGGGGAGCGCCGTCGCTGACCGGTCAGCCGGGCGGCGCGGGGACCGGGCCGTTGGCCCGGACGACGTCGGCGAACCATTGGCCGCTCGGCTTGAGCGTGCGCTCGAAGGTGGTGCGGTCCACGCCGGCCAGGCCGAAGCGGGGCCGGTAGCCGAGGGCCCACTCGAAGTTGTCGAGCAGAGTCCAGTAGGTGTAGCCGCGCACGTCGATCCCGTCCGCGATGCAGCGGGCCAGGCCCGCCAGCGCCTCGCTCACGTACTCGATGCGGGTGGCGTCGTCCTCGGCGGCGATGCCGTTCTCGGTGACGATCAGGGGCACACGCCCCGACGTCATCTCCCACGCCCGGCGGACCGTGGCCTCCAGCGCCGCGGGCCAGAACTCGTAGCCCATCGTCTCCACCAGCCGGGCCCCCGGATCCGGCGCCACCGCGCCGGCGGGACCGACGCGGGTGCGGCTGTAGGCCTGGACGCCGAGGAAGTCGTCGCCCTCGGTGGCCGCGAGGAACTCGTCCTCCATCCGGTGCCGGATCTGGTCGAGCTTGGCCTCGCCGCCGTCGACGGCCTCGTAGGCGCTCATCGACAGCGTCAGGCCGACCGGCACGCCCGGCGCCGCCGCCCGGACCGCGTCGACCGCCTGCCGGTGCGCATCCGCCAGGGTGGCGTTGGCCCGCCGCCGCGCCTCCACGTCCTGGCGGCCCGGCGGGAACGTCCCGGCCAGGTAGCCGGCGACGGCCACGACGTTGGGCTCGTTGATCGTGCACACCCGGCGCAGGACGGGCGCGAGCTCGGTGGCGGCCCGCTCGCAGTACGCGGCGAACCGGCCGGCCGTCTCCGGCTCCTCCCAGCCGCCCCGGGCCGCGACCCAGCGGGGCGTCGTGAAGTGGTGGAGTGTCACCACCGGCTCGATGCCGGCGTCGAGCAGCGCCTGGCACTGGTCGCGGTAGTGGCCGATGGCCGCAGGGGACCACAGGCCCTCCTCCGGCTCGATCCGGCTCCACTCCAGCGAGAACCGGTAGTGGTCGAGGCCGAGCCGGCGGCACAGCTCGACGTCGCGGCGCCAGTGCTCCCAGCTCCCGCACGCGTCGCCGCTGGGCACCGTGGCGGCCGACCCGGGCGTGTGCTCCCACGCCCACCAGTCGTTGTTCCAGTTGCCGCCCTCGATCTGGTGCGCGGCCGTCGCGGCTCCCCACCGGAAGCCCTCGGGGAAGCTGGGTGTGGCTCGTGCCGGCTCACGCTCGTCGGTCATGCGTGCCGACCCTACGCGGGCCTCGTTAGGCTCGCCGGATGCTCACCGCCGGCGCCGTTGTCAACGGCCTGTTCGGCGACGAGCTGGCCGAGCGGGGCTCCGGCCTCGCCATCCGCCTGACCTTCCGCACGGCGTCGGGACACGAGCTCCCGCTCGATCGCGACGGACTGCGGGAGGCGCTCCCGGACGCGGGCGCCGCGGTCTGCGTGCTGGTCCACGGGCTCATGTCGTCCGAGTCCGTGTGGCGCTTCGGCCCCGACGGGCTCACCTACGGCGACCTGCTGGCCGAGGAGCACGGCGTCACGCCCGTGTACGTCCGCTACAACACCGGGCGGCACATCTCCACGAACGGGCGTGACCTGGCCGCGAGGCTCCAGCAGCTCGTACGGGCCTGGCCGGTCCGGGTGCGCGAGATCAACCTGATCGGCCACAGCATGGGTGGCCTGGTGATCCGCAGTGCCTGCCACTACGGCCGGCACGCCGCCACGGTGACCGACCGCCTGCGGCGCCGGGGCCCCTGGCCGCGCAAGGTGCGGCGGGTGGTGCTGCTGGGCGTGCCGAACCACGGTGCCGGCCTGGAGGCGATCGCCAACCTCACCAGCGCCGCCCTGTGGTCGGTCCCGGTCCCCCCGACCCGGCTGATCGGCGCCGGGCTCGACCGGCGCAGCGAGGGGATCAAGGACCTCCGCTGGGGCGCGGTGCTCGACGAGGACTGGGTGGAGCGCGACCCCGGGGCCACCCGGCGCCCGGACCTCCATCCCGTCCGGATCCCCGGCCGTGCCCGGTTCCTGGCCGTCGCCGGGTCGCTCGTGACCCAGCGGGACGCCGACCGCCTGCTCGGGGACGCGCTCGTGACGGCCGCCAGCGCGCACGGGCGACTGGGCGATGACGCCCCGGGCCTGATCCCGGACGCCGAGGTGCGGGTGTGCGCCGGGATCAACCACATCGCGCTCGCGTGCCGGCCCGAGGTCTACGACATGGTCGCCGGCTGGTGGGACGCGCCCGCCGCAGGCCGTTAGGCCCTGTCCCTGGGGCCGTCAGGTCTCTACGGTCGTGGCGTGCTGCAGATGAACGTCCAGCCCATCCCGACCGTCCCGGACCGGGTCAACGAGATCCGGGAGCTCACCGCGAGGATCGTGAACCGCGAGATCCTCCCCAACGAGAACATGCTCTGGGCCGACACGGTGGCCGGGGCCAACCTGACCGACAGCGACCGCGAGCAGTCCCGCAAGCTGCGGGCTCAGGTCCAGGACAAAGTCCGCGAGGCCGGGCTGTGGGCCCCTCACCTGCCCAACGAATACGGCGGCGCCGGGCTCGACTTCCTCGAGCTGGCGTACATGTACGAGGTGCTCGCCTACGCGGTCGGCGCCTCCTCGCTCTTCGGCGTCGTCGCCCCCAACTCGGGCAACCAGTCGATCCTGGTCAAGTACGGCACGGAGGACCAGAAGCACCGCTGGCTGATGCCGCTGATCGAGGGCACGATGCAGTCGGGCTTCTCGATGACCGAGCCGGACCAGCCCGGCTCCGACCCCCGGTCCCTGAAGACGACGGCCCGCCGCGACGGCGACGAGTGGGTCATCAACGGCCACAAGTGGTTCACCTCGAACGGCAAGCGGGCCGACTTCTTCATCGTCATGTGCCGCACCGAGGACGTCGAGGGCGGCGCCGACCGCAACGCGGCGATGACCCAGATCATCGTGCCGTCGGACACCCCGGGCCTGACGATCGTGCGGGGCATCAACGTCTGGGGCCGCGAGAGCGACCACTGCGAGATCATCTACGACGACGTGCGGGTGCCACTCGACAACGCCCTGGGGGCCCGCGGCTCGGGGCACCAGGCCGCCCAGGACCGGCTCGGCGCCGGGCGGGTGTACCACTGCATGAACTCGCTCGGGGCGATGTGGCGGGCGTTCGACCTGATGGTCGAACGGTCGCTTACCCGTGAGGTGCACGGCGGGACGCTCGAGACCAAGCAGTTCGTCCAGGGCTTCATCGCCGACTCCTACATGGACATCCAGGCTGCCCGGCT
>JBKPRS010000503.1:0-2711 GCA_046734695.1 Actinomycetota bacterium
CTGCACCACCAGGGGGTCTCCCCGCCAGCGGTCGGCCATGTCCTCCCGGCCGATGCGCTGCTGGAGCAGCACGATGCCCTCGAGCAGGGCCTCGGGCCGGGGCGGGCACCCGGGGATGTAGACGTCGACCGGCACGACCTGATCCACACCCTTGGTCACCGAGTAGCTGTCCCAGTAGGGGCCGCCGCAGTTGGTGCACGAGCCCATGGAGATGACGTACTTGGGGTCGGCCATCTGCTCGTAGAGGCGCTTGATGGCGGGGACCATCTTGTCCGTCACGGTGCCCGAGATGACCACCACGTCGGCCTGGCGGGGGCTGGCCGGCAACGGGATGACACCCAGGCGCATGACGTCGTAGCGCGGGGACGCGAAGGCCGCGCCCATCTCGATGGCGCAGCAGGCCAGGCCCCACTGGTAAGCCCAGAGGCTGTACTTGCGGGCCGTGTTGAGCAGCGAGGTCAGGGGCTTGGGGAGCTTGCCGCTCTCGACGAGTCCCATCAGACGACGTTGTCCTGAGTCGGGAATTCCAGCGTCAGATCCAGCGGAGGACCTTCTTCTTCCATGCGTAGAGCAGCCCGAGGGCGAGGATGGCGACGAAGATGCCCATCTCGACGAACCCGAACCAGCCGTAGGCCTCGGCCCGGGTGGCGAAGGGGAAGATGAAGACCGCCTCGACGTCGAACAGCACGAACAGCAATGCGAACAGGTAGTAGCGGACCTGGGTCTGCCCCCACATCGACCCCGCCGGGTCGACCCCGGACTCGTAGTTGACGTACTTCTCCGGCTGGGGGCGAGTGGGCCGGACCAGGCTGCCGAGGCCCATGATGGCTGCCACCAGCGCCACGGCGACGGCCAGGAACACGCCGACAGTGAGGTAGCCGCGGAGGAACTCGGACACGACGCGGGAGCCTAGTGAGCGTTTGCACGAGGGGCCAAAGCCGCTCGTGACCTGGGATTCGGGGTCTGGCCGTGGGCTGCCTGTGTGCCTGCTGGGAGCGCGCTGGTCGTCCCGGTGCTGTCGCGGTCGGGTGGCCTGGCGGGGGCCAGCGGCGGTCAGGCGGCGGTCAACGGCACTGGTTGACGAAGCGGAGCATGTCCATCTGGCCGACGGACATCCCGATCACGACGGCCCCGTCGGTCTCGAAGGCGATCCCCAGCCCGTTTCCGGCGTCGGCCCGGTAGATCTTGCCCTGCGGGGCGAAGGGGTGGCCGCGCTCGTCCAGGTTCCCCCCGTAGGCGGCGAGGACCTGGTCCTGTGGCGATCCGAGGCCGATCCCGGTCCCGTTGCTGACCCGGGGGGTGGGCAGGGCGGCGGCGATGGAGATGGCGCCCAGCACGCCCTCGGACGGATCGTTGGCCCGGCGGGTCCCGTCGGCGTTGCGGAACCGGAGGCGCAGGTCGAGCGCCCCGCTGGCCCGGGCCTCGAAGCAGGTCCCGCCCGAAGTCCGGAACATGGTCATGTCGGGCTGCATCTGGAACCCCTGGGCCTGCAGGTCCGCGAAGGTGGCCCCGATGCGCAGGGCCCCGACTCCCTGAGGGTCCATGACCTCGGTGGGACTTATGGTCCCCGTCGGCACCGTCGTGGTCGCCAGGGTGGTCGTGGTGTCCTCGTCGCCGGCCGAAGTCGTGTCGGCGGACGTGTCGCTACTGCGTGAGTCACTGTTGGGCCCGGTGGCCGTGTCGTCGCCGTCGGACTTCTGGAAGAGGAACCCCAGGGCGAGCAGCGTGACGACGGCGACGACCAGGGCGGTGAGCACCGGCCGGGTCGACCGCCGCGGCGGCGCCCCATCGGTGGTACCCCCGGCCAGCGACTTGGCCAGGTGGCGATCGTCGATCACAGGCGGCGGCTGAGTGATCGGCCTGATGGCAGCCCGCGGCGCCAGGCGAAGCTGAGGCTCGTCGGCGAGACGGGCATCGAGGTCGGTCCAGAAGCTCCCCCCATGCTCCGGCGCCCGCAACCGGCGCAACGCCAGTGCGGTAGGCCGACCCCCACCCCCGTCACCCGCCACGGCAGCGTCATTGACCTCGCCGAGCTCGCCGACCTCGCTCACCCCGTTTGCGTCGCTGACCTCGCCCGTACCGTCGACCGGGCCCAGGTCGTCTCCCCCGCGCTCGGTCACGATCCCGGCTCCACAACAGGCTCTTGCGCAGGTTCTGCTACCGAGCTGCCAGCGTCTGCGTCACTGCCCGCTTCTCCGTCACTGCCCGCTTGTCCGTCGCTGCCCGCTTGCCCGTCAGTGCCCGCGCTCCCAGCCCCGCCTACGGCGTGCTTGGCCGCGGCCGCGGCGCGACGGCGGCTCCGACGCCCACGCCCGGTGTTCGACCCGTTCCCATTGGCCCTGGTGCCCGCGCTCGCCACGGGCATCGGCTCGGTGGGATCCTCAACGGCCCCCGCGTCCGACTCGGCGGCCTGCGGCTCGGACGACACGCCATCAGGCAGCGACCCCGCCTCAGTACCAGCCTCATCGGTACCAGCCTCGGCCATCCCAGCCTCAGCCATCCCAGCCTCGGCAGTACCAGCCTTGGTACCAGGCTCAGCGGTACCAGCATCAGCAGTACCAGCCTCAGCCATCCCAGCCTCGGCAGTACCAGGCTCAGCGGTACCAGCCTCGGCAGCACCAGGCTCAGCCTCGGCGGTACCAGCCTCGGCAGTACCAGGCTCAGCGGTACCAGCCTCGGCAGCACCAGGCTCAGCCTCGGCGGTACCAGCC
>JBKPRS010000504.1:0-17077 GCA_046734695.1 Actinomycetota bacterium
GTAGTCGGCGAAGAAGTCGCGCCAGCTCTCACTCACCGAGGTCGGATCGGCGAGATACTGCTCGTACATCTCGTCGACCAGCCAGGCGTTGGGGCCCAGCGCAGCGGTCGTCGAGAGGTCCGGTTGCGAATCATCTGCCACACCACCGAGCGTACCGGTGCAGAGCGTGGGCCATACGGCCTGGACCTGCCCCCGGCGGGGCGCGGCCCACGCGCATTTCATCGCGGGGGCACGGCGCCGTCAGCGACCGGTCACTCCCCCGACAGGTCGGCTCCGTACGGTCGCCCTCGTGGCACGGGACGCACGGCGATGGTCGCGATGGATCGGGCGGAGCGGGCTGGCGCTCGCCCTGCTGGCGGCGGGCGCGGCCGTCACACCCCCACCGCCCGCCGGCGCCCAGGCGGTCGAGCCGGTGGTGTCCGTGGGCTCGGCCGTCGTGGTCGAGACGCTGGCCCGGGGCGACTGGGTGCCGGCCCTGGTGCCGGTCACGCTCGACCGTCCGGCGGCGGGCCCCGGGACCGTCGACTACGCGACCGCGGACGGCACGGCGCTCGCCGCCCTGCGTGCGCGCGACTACCAGCCGGCGTCCGGGGTCGTGGCCTTCACCTCCGTGGCGGACAACCTCGTGTCCGGCGACACCAACGGCCGCCCCGACCTCTTCGTCCGGGGCCCGTTCACCTAGCGCCGCCGGCCTCGGGCCGCTCCAGCCGCACGGCGCACTGCTTGTAGTTGGGCTCGCGGGAGATCGGGTCGAACTCGTTCAGCGTGAGCCGGTTGGCGCATTGCTCGTCGAAGTGGAAGGGGACGAACACCTCGCCCTCGCGCACCGTGCGGGTCACCCGCACCCGGATGCGGTCGACCGCGCCGCGCTCGGACACGAGGCGGACCAGATCGCCCGAGTGGACGCGGTGCCGCTCGGCGTCGGCCGGGTGGACCTCGACCCAGCCCTCGGGCGCCAGCCGGTCCAGGATCTCGACCCGGCCGGTCTTGGTCCGGGTGTGCCAGTGCTCGACGGTCCGGCCGGTGTTGAGCAGTAGCGGGTACAGCGGACGGGGCCGGTCGCTGATCGGCTTGGGAGTCACGCGGGGCAGGCGCGCCTTGCCGTCCGGCGTCGGGAAGCGCCAGTCCCCGTAGAGCCGCTCGGTGCCGCCCAGGGGGATGGTCGCGTCGCCGGCCGGGCACGGCCACTGCACGCCCCCGGCCGCGTCGATGCGCTCGTAGGTGATGCCGCTGTAGTCGCACAGCCGCCCGGCCGAGATCCGCCGCCACTCGGCGAAGGCGTCGGCCGGACCGGACCAGCCCGGGAAGAGCTCGGCGCGCACGCCCAGGCGGTCGGCCAGGGCCAGGACGATGTCGAGGTCGGACCGGGCCTCGCCGGGCGGATCCACGGCGGCCCGCACCCGGGAGACGCGGCGCTCGGAGTTGGTGAACGTGCCCTCCTTCTCGCCCCAGATGGCGGCGGGCAGCACCACGTCGGCCAGCGCCGTGGTCGGGGTCTCGAAGCCGTCCTGCACCACCAGCAGGTCGAGCCGGCCGAGGGCGTGCTCCAGCAGCTCCCGGTTCGGGAACGAGACCACCGGGTTGGTGGCGATGATCCACAGCCCCTTGATCCGCCCGGCGATCACGCCGTTGACGATGTCGGGATAGGCGCGGCCCCGCTCGGCCGGGAGCCGGTCCTCCCCGACACCCCACAGCGCGGCCAGCTCGGCCCGGGCGGCCTCGTCGTCGTAGGCCCGGTAGCCGGGCATCGAGGCGGTGAAGCCCGCCTCCCGGGTGCCCATGGCGTTGCACTGGCCGGTGATGGAGAACGGCGCCGCGCCCGGGCGGCCCAGGTTGCCGGTCAGCACGCACAGCGTGTTGAGCAGCGTGACGGTCTCGGTGCCCTGCACCGAGTGGTTGACGCCCATCGTCCACGCCACCAGCGCCCGGCGGGCCGTCCCCAGCGCCAGTGCGGCCCGCTGCACCTCGGCCGCGGGGACGCCGCACTCCCGCTCCACCCGGTCGAGGTCGAAGGCCTGGACGTGGTCGACCAGCTCGTCGAGGCCATGGGCCACCCGCCGCACCCGGGCGATGTCGACCAGGCCCTCGTCCAGCAGCACCTTGATGATCCCGTTGAGCAGCGTGACGTCGCTGCGGGGCCGCACCGCGAGGTGCTGGGTGGCGAGCATGGCCGTCTTGGTCACCCGCGGGTCGACCACGATCACCTGGGCGCGGCGATTGTCCAGCACTCGGGGCGCGAGCAGCGGGTGGTTGTCGGCGATGTTGGCCCCCACCAGCAGGATCACGTCGGCCTCGGCGAAGTCGTCGTAGGCGCCGGGCGGTCCGTCGCTGCCGAAGCTCAGCTTGTAGCCGGACACGGCCGACGCCATGCACAGGGTCGTGTTGCCGTCGAAGTGCCGCACGCCCATGCCCAGCCGGACCAGCTTGCCGAGGGCGTAGAACTCCTCGGTGACGAGCTGTCCGGTCGAGAGGACCGCGAACGCCTCGGGCCCGTGGGCGTCGACGAGCTGCCGGTAGCCGTCCGCCACCCGGCCGAGGGCCTCGTCCCAGGAGGCCCGGCGCCCGTCCACCGTGGGATGGGTCAGCCGCCCCGGGGCGGCCAGCGTGTGGTGCTCGGACAGGCCCTTGGGGCACAGCCGGCCCCGGTTCACCGGGTGGTCGGGGTCGCCGGTGACGGACACGGCCTTGCCGTCCCGCACGCCGACGAGCATCCCGCAGCCGACCGAGCAGTAGCCGCACGTGGTGCGCACCCAGCGCTCGGGCGCCCGCGAGGCGCTGACCGGCCCGATCAGGTCGTCGGTGACGTAGCCGTAGCGGTCGCCGCCGTGGTCGACGCCGAGCAGGGTGCGCAGGCGGCCCGGCATCAGTGGCGCCGGCCCGGCCGGTAGTGGGGCCCGGGCATGTTGAGCGGGACCACCGTCACGTAGAACAGGTACCGGCCCGCCAGCTCGCCCAGTGCCACCAGCGCGAGGCCCGCCACCGGCCAGTGGTACCCGACCGCCGCGCCTGCGGCCACCAGGGCCCACCGCAGCGCGGTGAGCCAACCGAACGGATGCCGGTAGAGCGTGATCGTGCCCCGCGCCTCGCGCCGGGGATCGCGGGCCAGGCGGCCCAGGTTGGCCAGCCACACCGCCCCCAAGGCGACGACCGCGCCCGCGGCCAGGGGCGGGTGGCCGGTGAGCAGCGGTCCAGTGGCCAGCGCGGTGAGGAAGAACGCGGCGATGGTGAGCGGCGTGTCCCAGGCGGGCCGCCCGGGCACCACGTAGAGCCGGCCGCTGGCGAACACCCCGGCGACGCCGGTAGCCGCCGCCGCGGGGGCCAGGACGGGCGCCCCCACGGCGACGAGAGCCAGCCCCGCGTAGGCGCCGAGCAGCGCGGCCTCCCTCGACAGCCACGAGCGGCGCAGGTTGCGCAGCGCCTTCCACGCGTGGACCGGCCGGCCCAGGTGCAGCAGCGATCCGGCCAGCGCCAGGCCCGCGAGCCCGGCGGCCACAGCCCGCTGCTCGACGGTCCCGGCCGTCAGGCTGACCCCCAGCGCCACCTGGGTTAGCAGCGTGAGCATCACGAGCGGCCAGTGCGGGTGCTCGGGGTGGAGGTCCACGTCCGACGCCGCCACCGTCCCGGCCAGGTCCCCGCCCGGCAGCGCGATGCGGGTGGTGGACAGGGTCAGGTCGGCGGGCGGCAGGTGGGGCGCGTCGGCGCCCGCGTGGTCGGCGGTCCAGGCCGCCACGCTCACGGGCTCGACGTCGAGCGCCCGGGTCGGGCAGGCGCCCACGCACGCGGGCTTCAGCCCCTCCTCCAGGCGGGGTAGGCACATGTCGCACTTCGTGACGATGCGCCGGTCGGGCTGGAACACCGGCACCGAGTACGGGCAGTTCCAGGTGCAGTACTGGCAGCCGATGCAGTCGTCGGCGTGGTGGGCGACGACCCCGTTGTCCAGCTTGACGTAGGCGTTGGTCGGGCAGCCGTTGAGGCAGGCGGGGTCGAGGCAGTGGTTGCACGACATCGACAGGTGGAACCGTCGGGTGTGCGGATGGTCGCCGCCTTCGAACTCGCCGACTCGGCGCCATGCGGTGCCGGGCGGCAGGCCGTTCTGCTCGGCACACGCCACCTCGCAGGAGTGGCAGCCCACGCACGAGTCCATGGCGAAGGTGAAGCGGTACTGCTCCCCCGCGTCCAGCGGCAGCAGCTCCGGCGAGTGCGCCGGCGCACTCCGCAACCAGACGGCCGCCTCGGTCATGGGGCCACCGCCACCCAGCCGTCGTCCTCGACCCTCACCGAGTAGGTGGGCACGTCGACGTCCGGGTCGTCGAGGCAGATCCCGGTGCGCAGGCAGAAGGACTGCTTGTAGAGGGGTGACGCCACCTTGGGCACGCCGCCGCGGTCGCCCACGATCCCCCGCGCCAGCACCTGCGCCCCCGAGAACGGGTCGCGGTTGCCCACGGCGTAGACCTCGCCGCTGGAGAGGCGGAAGATCGCCACCTGGGCGCCGCCGACGAGCGCCACCGCGCCCCGGTCAGGCGTGAGCCGGTCCAGCGGGCAGACCCGCTGCCAGACGGTCATCGACCCACCCGGGCGGGCAGCAGCTCCACCGGCTGGCGCTGGCCCCGGACCCGCACGTAGGTCTGCGTGAGGTCCGGCTCGTCGGAGTTGAGGAACGGCCGGAAGCGGGCGAGGCGCTCCGGGTCGGCCAGGGTCGCCTGCCACTCGCACTCGTAGGTGGCCACGTGGCGGGCCATGTCGGCCTCGAGGTCGGCGCAGATGCCGAGGCTGTCCTCGAGCACGACGGCCTTGAGGTGGTCGAGCCCGCCTTCCAGCTTGTTGAGCCAGGTGGCGGTGCGCTCCAGCCGGTCGGCGGTGCGCACGTAGTACATGAGGAACCGGTCGATGGCGGCGATCAGGGCCTCGTCGTCCAGGTCCTCGGCCAGCAGCACCGCGTGCTGGGGCCGCATGCCGCCGTTGCCGCCCACGTACAGGTTCCAGCCCCGCTCGGTGGCGATGACGCCCACGTCCTTGCCCTGGGCCTCGGCGCACTCCCGGGCGCAGCCCGACACCGCCAGCTTGAGCTTGTGGGGCGAGCGCAGGCCCCGGTAGCGCAACTCCAGCCGGATGGCCATGCCCACCGAGTCCTGGACGCCGTAGCGGCACCAGGTCTCGCCCACGCACGACTTCACCGTGCGCACGGCCTTGCCGTAGGCGTGGCCCGACTCGAAGCCCGCAGCGACCAGCCGCGCCCAGATGGCCGGGAGCTGGTCCACCCGGGCGCCGAACAGGTCGACCCGCTGGCCGCCGGTGATCTTGGTGTAGAGGTCGAAGTCGCGGGCCACCTCGCCGAGCACGATGAGCTGGTCCGGCGTGATCTCGCCGGCCGGGACCCGGGGCACCACCGAGTAGGTGCCGTCCCGCTGCAGGTTGGCGAGGAAGTGGTCGTTGGTGTCCTGCAGCGCCGACTGCTCGCCGTCGAGGATGTAGCCGGAGGCGAGCGACGCCAGCATCGACGCCACCGCCGGCTTGCAGATCTCGCAGCCGGCGCCGCGGCCGAAGCGGTCCACCAGCTCGGCGAACGTGCGGATGCCTGTGACCCGCACGATCTCGAACAGCTCGGCCCGGCTCTGGCCGAAGTGCTCGCACAGGCGGGTCACCACGTCCTTGCCCGCCTTGCGCCGCGCGTCGTTCACGAGCTCGGTGAGCACGGGGACGCAGCTGCCGCAGCCGGTACCGGCGCGGGTGCAGGCCTTGACCGCGGCCGCGTCGGCCAGGTCGCCGGCCTCGATGGCCTCGCAGATGGCGCCCTTCGCCACGTTGAGGCAGGAGCAGATGGTGGCGGCGTCGGGCAGGTCACCGGGGCGCAGGCCGACGGCCTCACCGCTACCGGCCGCGGCCGGCAGGATGAGGCGTTCGGGCCGCTCCGGGGCCGGCAGGCCGTTGCGGACGTAGGCCAGCATCGAGTCGTAGGCGCCGGCGTCGCCCACCAGCATCCCGCCCAGGATCCGCCGGCCGTCGCCCGACACGACCAGCTTCTTGTAGATCCCGGCGACGGGGTCGGCGTAGCTGATCTCCTCGGCGCCCTCGGTGGTGGCGAAGCCGTCGCCGGCGCTGGCCACGTCGACGCCGAGCAGCTTGAGCTTGGTGGACGTGTCGGCGCCCTCGAACGTGGCGGTCCCGCCGCCCAGGCGGTCGGCCACCACCTCGGCCTGGCGGTAGCCGGGGCTGACCAGCCCGTACGGGCGGCCTCCCCGGTGGGCGGCCACCTCGCCGATGGCCCACACGTGGGGGTCGGACGTCGCGAGCGTGTCGTCCACGGCCACACCCCCGCGGTCTCCCAGCGCCAGGCCCGCGGCCCGGGCCAGGTCGTCGCGCGGCCGGATCCCCGCTGCGAACACGACCACCTCCGCGTCGACCGGGCCGGGGTCGGCGTCCCCGTCCCCGAACGACAGCGCGGCCACCCGGCCGTCGTGCGTGCCCAGCACAGCCGACGCGGCGACGCCCGTCCGCACCTCGATGCCCAGGCCCTCGATGCGGCGCCGCAGGGCCTTGCCGCCGGGGGCGTCGAGCTGCACGGCCATGAGCCGGTCGGCCAGCTCGACCACGGTGACCTGCACGCCGAGCGCCCGCAGCGCGCCCGCGGCCTCCAGGCCCAGCAGCCCGCCGCCGACCACCACGCCCCGCACGCACATCGTGGCCCATGAGCGGATGGCGTCGACGTCGTCCAGCGTGCGGTACACGAACACGCCGGCCAGGTCGGTGCCCGGCACCGGCGGGACGAACGGCGCGCTCCCGGTGGCCAGCACCAGCTCGTCGTAGGCGATGGTCTCGCCCGTCGACGTGGTCACCGTGCGGGCGGCGGGATCGAGTGTCTCGGCCCGCTGGCCCAGCAGCAAGTCGATCCCGTGGGCCCGGTGGAAGTCCGGCTCCCCGAGCCGCAGCGCGCCGGGGTCGGCTCCCTCCAGGGCGGTCGTGAGGTGGACGCGGTCGTAGGCGGCGTGACGCTCCTCGCCCAGCACGACGATCCGGTGCGAGCGGTGCAGGCCCCGCTCGACGGCGGCCTCCAGGAAGTGGTGGCCGACCATGCCGTTGCCCACCACCAGCAGCACGGGCCTGTCGCGGTCCGGCGTCATCCGCCCACCACCGCCAGCACGGGTGTCTCCGCGTCGGGGATCATCGTCGCCACCTCTTCGGGTCGGGCCCCGGGCTCGACCATGAGCCGGGACAGGCCGGTGGCGACCGCAGCGACGGCCGCCATGACCAGGAACAGGGCACGGGTCGACGCGGCGAGCCCGACGCTCAGGAACACGATCCCGCCGATGTTCCCGTAGGCCCCCGCGATGCCGGTGACCTGGCCCGCCACCCGCTTCTTCACCAACGGCAGGACCGCGCAGACCGCCCCGGCGCCGGCCTGCACGAACACCGCGCAGGCCATACACGCCACGACGGCCGCGAACCACGGCCAGGCGGGCGAGAGGGTCGCCAGCAGCAGGTAGCCGGCCACGGTCCCGGCGCAGACGATGGTCAGCGCCCGGCGGCGGCTGCCGATCACGTCGGACAGCAGGCCGCCGCCCGGCCGGGACACCAGGTTCACGAACGCGTAGCCCGACGCGGCCAGGCCCGCGGCGGCCGGGCCCAGCTGCCAGGTGTCGGCGAAGAAGGCGGGCAGCACGCTGACCACCGCCAGCTCCGAGCCGAAGGTCGCCAGGTACGCGAAGCACAGGACGGCAACGGTCCGGAACGGGTAGCGGTCATCGGGCGGGTAGGCGCCGGCCAGGGCGGGCCGGTTCACCCGGAACACGGCGACCTCCTGCAGCACCCCGAGGGCGACGACCGCCACCAGGACGGCCACGAAGGCGGTGTCGGACAGGACGCCCTCGTGCCAGACCCGCCAGCCGATCAGCGCCAGCACGGCCGACAGCGGGACGGTCATGGCGGCCAGGCCCCACACCGCGGCGGGCTGGGTGACCTCGAGCGCCCCCTGGCGCCGGGGGCGCTCATAGGTCACGCCTGCCGGCGTATCCGTGACGTTGCGCAACCACACCAGGCCGTAGGCGGCGGAGAGCAGTCCCACCGAGCCGATGGCCCAGCGCCAGCCGCTCTCGCCGCCCGCCACCGCCGCCACGGCAGGCAGCGCGAAGGCCGCGGCCGCGGCCCCGAAGTTCCCCCAGCCGCCGTACACGCCCTCGGCCGTGCCCAGCTCCCGCTCGGGGAACCACTCCGACACCATGCGGATCCCCACCACGAACCCGGCGCCCACCAGCGACACCGCCAGGCGGGACGCCACCAGCGCCTCGAAGCTGTGCGCCAGCGCGAACAGCGTGTTGGGGACGGCTACGCCGATCAGGATGGCCCCGAACACCCGCCGCGGCCCCCAGCGGTCCAGCGCCATGCCGACGAACACCCGGGCGGGCACGGTCAGCGCCACGTTGCACAGGGCGAGGGTCTTCGTCTGTGCCGCCGTGAGGCCGAGGTCGGCCTGGATGGTGCGGGCGAAGGGGGCGTAGGCGAACCAGACGACGAAGGTGAGGAAGAACGCCACCCAGCTCAGGTGGAGCACCCGGGCGCGCCCCGTGAAGCTCCACAGGACACGGAGGCGGGCACGCACAGGGTCGGCATCGAGGCCGGGCATGGCGCCAGGCTCACGGAGCGCTGTTTCGCCCCGGCGACACGGCCGTGAACGCCGTCGGACGTCGGGCGCACCGCCGACCCCATCCTGCGGGATTGTCCTCTCACCGCCGGTGGCCGGCAGTGAGCCGATCTTCACGCAGCCAGGCGGTAGCCCCGGCGGAAGACGGTCTCCAGGAGGTGGGCGTGGGTGCCGAGGCGGCGGCGGAGGCGGGCCACCGCGACCTCGACGGCGTGCTCGTCGGCGTCGCCGTGACGCCAGGCCACGGCCAGCAGCTCGGCCTTGGACACCACCGCGCCCGGCCGGCGGGCCAGCGCGGCCAGCAGGTCGCGCTCGCGGTCGCTGAGCTGGGTGGACGTGCCGGCCACGGTCACGAGCCGGCCCTGGAGCCGCACGGCGTCGCCCCCCAGGCGGAAGTGCACCGACCGGCGTCCCAGCGCCGCGGCCACGGCCATGACCATCGAACCCAACCGGGGCCGGACCGGCACGACCGGCTCACCGAAGCCGGCCTCCACCGCCGCCTCGGCGCAGACCGGTCCCACGCAGGCGGCCAGCACGCCCTGGGCGAAGCCATCGCGCAGCGGGCCCAGCGCCCCGTGGGTCTCGGCGATCTCGCACAGGCTCTCGATCTGGGGCCGGGCGGTGAAGGTCACCGCGTCCACCCGGCCGTCGGCCACCGCGTGGGCCAGGCGCAGCGCGGGGCCGGTGTCCTCGGGCAGCGACCAGCGGTACACCGGGATGGCCACGACCTCGGCCCCCAGCCCGGCCAGGGCGTCGGCCAGCGGCTGGGTCCGGGCCCCGTCCAGCTGCACCGCGACGCGGGCGCCGGTGATGCCGGTCCGCGCCAGCTCGGCCAGGATCTCGCGGGACACGCCCGAGGGCGTGCTCCAGTCCACCGCCAGGCCGGCGGTGACCGCCGCACCGTGGGCCTTCGGGCCTCGGGCCAGCACCCGGGACGAGCCGAGCGCGTCGAGCAGCGCCTCGGCCCGGCCCAGCACCTCGGCCGCCTCCACCACACCCCGCACGCCGATGCCGGTGGACAGCACGGTCACGTCCGGCGGCTCGTGGATCAGGTCGTCGAGCGCGGCGGCCAGGTCGCCGTCGAGGCTGATCGGATGGGTGCGGATGGCCGGCCCGTGGACGACCTCCGCGCCCCGGCGTTCGAGCATGGCGATCTGCTCGCCGGCCCGGCGGTCGGCGGTCACCCCGACGACGAAACCGGACAGCTCCTCGACGTTCACCGGGACATGGTTGCGGGACCGTGTTGCCCCGGTATTTCCGGCGCGTTACCGCCCTCCTACCTGGGCCTGAAGGCGGAGTGGCATCTGTCACCGCACGCATCCACCACGAACCGACTCTACGGATGTAGACCGAGACGAAAGTTGGCTCCGACAGGAGGCAGCCATGAGCGCGACGATGGCCCCGAGCGTGATCGACCATCCCAGGGTGACCGCAGGCGTCCTGCGTCCCCTCCTCGGCGGCCTGGTCATCGTCCGCACCACCTCCGCCCTGTGGCGCGGCACCCTGCTGTCCTGCGTGAAGGACAGCGCCTGGTTCGTGGTGGACGACGTCGACGTCGTCCTGCCCATCGACGACCTGGTCTCGGTCCGCCCCGCCTGAGCCGCTACAGGTCGTGGGCGCTGCGCACGACCTCCAGGACGAACGCGGCGGTGGCGCGCAGGCGCTGGTCCCGGTCCCGGTAGTGCCCGGGTGAGGGCTCGCCCCGCCGGTACGCCAGGCCTTCCTCGACGACCGGCCGCCACTCGTCCCCGAAGGTCGCCAGCGCGTACTCCCCCGCGGCCTCCTTGCTGAGGACGTCGCCGGTGGCGATCGTGGCGTGCAGCCGGGGCGCCCCGAGGCTCCCCCACGACGCCAGCCAGCCCGAGCTCCGCCACCACGGCCCGCCCTCGGCCGCCAGCCGGGTGGCCCACGGTCCCCAGTACTCGTCGAGGTTGGCGAGGTTCCAGTCCCGCAGCACGCCGGGCTCGGGGTCGAGCCCGAGCGCCCCGGCGTCGACCCCCCGCACCGTGATGCCCCGCTCGGCCAGCACCTTCCACATGACGGGGTTGACGTCGAACCCCTCGCCGGTCGCGAACAGGAGCCCCACGTGCGACGCCAGGGGCACGATCTCGGTGACCGGCCGGCTGAGCTCGTCCGCCACGACGTAGGCGGCGTTCACGTTCCCGGGCACCGCCGGCTGCCCGCGCCTCAGCGCCCGCCCGGCCGCCCCCGTCCAGGACACCACGTGCAAAGCCCGCAGCCGCGCGACCGGCACGGGCCGGTCCAACACGGCTACGACGTCGACGTCACTGTGCCCGTGCCGGTAGGCCCCAAGCGCGGTCGACCCGATCACGTAGACCCCGACCACGCGCCCGGGCACCGCCCGGTCCGCCCACCGCACGTAGCGCTCCACGATCTGCTGGGCCCCGGCTTCCACGGCCGGAGGGTCTAGCCGGTACGGTCGCCCGCATGAGCGCGCAGTTCATCTTCACCATGCGCAAGGTGAGCCGGTTCCACCCTCCTGACAAGGAGGTGCTGAAGGACATCTCGCTGTCGTTCTTCCCCGGGGCCAAGATCGGCGTGCTGGGAGCCAACGGCGCGGGCAAGTCGTCGCTGCTGCGGATCATGGCCGGGGTGGACGACGGCTTCACCGGCGAGGCCCGGCTCACCCCGAGCTTCACCGTCGGCATGCTGGAGCAGGAGCCGCAGCTCGACCCGGACAAGGACGTGGCCGGGAACGTGGCCGACGGCGTGGGCGCGGTGGCGGCGCTGCTGGCCGAGTACGACGAGGTGATGGCGGGCTGGGCCGATCTCAACGCCGACTACGAGAAGCTGGGCGCCCGCCAGGCCGACCTGGAGGCCAAGATCGAGGCCGCCGGGGCGTGGGACCTGTCCCGCACCACCGAGATCGCCATGGACGCGCTCCGCCTCCCGCCGGGCGACGCCGACGTCACCACGCTGTCGGGTGGCGAGCGGCGCCGGGTGGCGCTGTGCCGGCTGCTCTTGTCCCGCCCCGACCTGCTGCTGCTCGACGAGCCCACCAACCACCTCGACGCCGAGTCGGTGGCGTGGTTGGAGCGCTTCCTGCGGGACTACGCGGGCACGGTGGTGGCCATCACCCACGACCGCTACTTCCTGGACAACGTGGCCGGCTGGATCCTGGAGCTGGACCGGGGCCGCGGCTACCCGTTCGAGGGCAACTACTCGGGCTGGTTGGAGCAGAAGCGGGCCCGCCTCGACCAGGAGGAGAAGGCCGACACCGCCCGCAAGCGCACCCTGGAGCGGGAGCTGGAGTGGGTGCGCATGGCGCCCCGGGCCCGCCTGGCCAAGGGCAAGGCCCGCCTGGCCGCCTACGAGAAGCTGCAGGCCGAGGCCGAGGCCGCCGAGCGCGGGCCCGACAAGCTGCAGATCCACATCCCGCCCGGTCCCCACCTGGGCGACCAGGTCATCGAGGTCGACCACCTGCAGAAGGGCTACGGCGACCGCTTGCTGATCGACGACCTGTCGTTCTCGCTGCCCCGGGCCGGCATCGTCGGCATCATCGGTCCGAACGGCGCGGGCAAGACCACGCTGTTCCGCATGATCACCGGCGCCGAGTCGCCCGACAGCGGCACTATCACCGTCGGCTCGTCGGTGGACCTGGCCTACGTCGACCAGTCCCGGGACGCGCTCGACGGCGACAAGACCGTGTACGAGGAGATCACCGACGGCCAGGACCTGCTGAAGGTGGGCACCCGGGAGGTGAACGGCCGGGCCTACGTCGCCTCGTTCAACTTCCGGGGCTCGGACCAGCAGAAGAAGGTCGGCGTGCTCTCGGGCGGCGAGCGCAACCGGGTGCACCTGGCCAAGATGCTGCGCCGGGGCGGGAACGTGATCCTGCTGGACGAGCCGACCAACGACCTCGACGTGGACACCCTGCGGGCCCTGGAGGACGCGCTGGAAGCGTTCCCCGGGTGTGCGGTGGTCATCAGCCACGACCGCTGGTTCCTCGACCGGGTCGCCACCCACATCCTGGCGTTCGAGGGCGAGAGCCAGGTCCGCTGGTTCGAGGGCAACTTCAGTGAGTACGAGGCCTGGCGCCACAAGGAGCTGGGCGCCGAAGCCGACCAGCCGCACCGGATCAAGTACAAGCCCCTCGTCCGCTGAGCCTGATGCCCGACGTCGACCTGCGCCCGCTCGCCCCGGCGGACGAAGCCGCGGCCGAGGCGCTGCTCGACGCCACCATGGCGGGCCGCCACCAGTCCCGCCTGGGCGAGAGCCACGACGTGCTCGTCCTGGACAGCCTGGGCGCCTGGGACGGCGACCGCCTGGTGGCCGTGGCCACGTGGAGCGCCCCGGACGCCGCCGGCCGCTCCGAGCTGGCCGTCCTGGCGGTGGCGGAGGACCGCCAGGGCCAGGGTCTCGGCGCCCTCCTGGTGGACGCGGTCGCCATGGCCGCCCTCCAGGCCGGCGCCACGACCCAGTGGCTGGTCACGACCAACGACAACCTCGACGCCCTCCGCCTCTACCAGCGCCACGCCTACCGCCTGGCCGAGCTCCACCGGGGAGCGGTCGACGAGGCCCGCCGCCACAAGCCGGCCATCCCACCCGTCGGCGACTACGGCATCCCGCTGCGCGACGAGCTGGTCCTGGAGCGCCCCCTCTAGGGCAGCAGGTCCCGCACCTTGACCGAGAACCCCTCCAACAACTGGAGGTCGAGGCTTCGCATCTCTGGCGATGACCGGCGGAACACCCTGACCAGAGGGTGGGCACCTCGGCCCGCTCCGGCACATCGACCTCGGCAGGGTTGCCGCAGACTCCGCGCCCGGGGCCGGCCGTGGCCCACGCGTGCATGCGTAGGTAGAGCTCGGCGACGGCCAGGTGCTGTCGGATGCGGGGGCTGTCCTCGACGATGATCTCTCCGTCGATCAACTCAGCGCCGCGGGGCAGTCAGTCCATGGCGAAGAACTCGTCGGCCGTGACCCCCTGGCGAACAATCAGTACCATCCCTTGGTACTGTATAGCATTGAAAAGGTAGCAAAAGGCAGAATTAGCCAGAAAGGAGCTCGAGCACGAGCGCGGCCTGCGCCGCCGGATCGCCGTCGGCCGGGGTCAGGCGGAGGTCGGGGTGGACCGGGGCTTCGTAGGGATCGTCGATGCCGGTGAAGCCCTTGATCTCCCCCGCCCGGGCCTTGGCGTACAGGCCCTTGGGGTCCCGGGCCTCGCACACGTCCAGCGGGGTGTCGACGAACACCTCCACGAACGGCACGCCCACCGCCTCGTGGATCGAGCGGGCCCGGTCCCGGTCGGCGCGGTAGGGGCTGATCACCGGGACCAGCGCCACCACGCCGGCGTCGGCGAACAGGCGGGCCACCTCTCCCACGCGCCGGATGTTCTCGCTGCGGTCGGCGGCCGAGAACCCCAGGTCGGCGTTGAGGCCGTGGCGCAGGTTGTCGCCGTCGAGCAGGTACGTGGGGCGGCCGGCGGCCACCAGGGCCCGCTCCAGCTCGACCGCCACCGTGGACTTGCCCGAGCCCGACAAGCCGGTGAACCAGACCGTGGCGCCCGCGCTGGGCCGGTCGGCGCGGTCGACCGCGCCCCGGTGCCAGACGACGTTGTCGCTCACTCGACTTCGGTCGGCCCGAGGATGATGCCGGCGCCCACCGTGTTGTTCGTCGACTCGTCCACCAGCACGAAGCTGCCCGTGGCCCGGTTGCGCCGGTAGTCGTCGAAGAACAGCGGCACCGTGGTCCGCAGCCGCACCCGCCCGATCTCGTTGAGCGTCAGGGACGGCGCGGCCTCGTCGCGGTGCAGGCTGTTGATGTCGAGCCGGTACTGCAGGTCCTTGACCAGGGCCCGGCCCCAGCGGCTCGTGTGCTTGATCGCCAGCTTGGCCCCGGCCCGCAGCTCGGACTCGGCCGTGAGCCAGCACACCATGGCCTCGAGGTCCTGGCCCACGTGCGGCCGGTTGCGGACCCGGCAGATCATGTCGCCGCGGGACACGTCCACGTCGTGGGCCAGCCGCACGGTCACGGCCATGGGCGAGAACGCCTCGGCCACCGGCCCGTCGGCCGTCTCGATCGACGCGATGGTCGAGGTCAGCCCGGACGGCAGCACAACCACCTCGTCACCCGGCTTGAGCACCCCGCCGGCCACCGTGCCGGCGTAGCCCCGGTAGTCGTGCAGGTCGTGGTTGGTCTGGTCCTGCGGACGGATCACGTACTGCACCGGGAAGCGGGCGTCGATCAGGTTGCGGTCGCTGGCGATGTGCACCTCCTCCAGGTGGTGCAGCAGCGACGAGCCCTCGTACCACGGCATGGTGGCCGACCGCTCGACCACGTTGTCGCCGTGCAGCGCCGAGACCGGGATGAAGGTCAGGTCGTGGATGTCCAGCTTCATGGCGAAGCTGCGGAACTCGGCCTTCAGGTCCTCGAACCGCTCCTGGGACCAGTCGACGAGGTCCATCTTGTTCACGCACACCACCAGGTGCGGGATGCCGAGCAGCGAGGCGAGGAACGCGTGGCGCCGCGACTGCTCCAGCACGCCCTTGCGGGCGTCCAGCAGCACCAGCGCCAGGTCGGCGGTGGAGGCGCCGGTGACCATGTTGCGCGTGTACTGGATGTGCCCGGGGGTGTCGGCGATGATGAACTTCCGCTTCGGGGTGGCGAAGTAGCGGTAGGCGACGTCGATCGTGATGCCCTGCTCGCGCTCGGCCCGCAGCCCGTCGGTCAGCAGCGCCAGGTCGGTGTAGGCGTCGCCCCGCTGGGCGCTGGTGCGCTCGACCGACTCGAGCTGGTCCTCGAAGATGGCCTTGGAGTCGTAGAGCAGACGGCCGATGAGGGTGGACTTGCCGTCGTCGACCGAACCGGCCGTGGCGAAGCGCAGCAGCTCCATCAGAAGTAGCCCTCGCGCTTGCGATCTTCCATGCCCGCCTCGCTGATGCGGTCGTCCGCCCGGGTGGCACCCCGCTCGGTGATGCGGGTCACCGCCGTCTCCTCGATGATGGCGGCCACGTCGGCCGCGGTCGACGGCACGGCCCCGGTGCACGTGGCGTCGCCCACCGTGCGGAAGCGCACCGTGCGCTCCTCGATCTCCTCGCCGTCGATCAGGGTGATCCAGGGTGACTCGGCCAGCCACATGCCGTCGCGCTCGAACACCCGCCGGGTGTGGGCGAAGTAGATGGAGGGCAGGTCGATGCCCTCGACCGCCACGTACTGCCAGATGTCGAGCTCGGTCCAGTTCGACAGCGGGAACACCCGGATGTGCTCGCCCTTGCGGTGCCGGCCGTTGTAGAGGTTCCACAGCTCGGGCCGCTGGTTCTTGGGGTCCCACTGGCCGAACTCGTCGCGGAAGCTGAACACCCGCTCCTTGGCCCGGGCCTTCTCCTCGTCACGCCGGGCCCCGCCGAACACCGCGTCGAAGCGGTGCTCCTCGATGGCGGCCAGCAGCGGCACGGTCTGGATCCGGTTGCGGGTGGCGCGGGGGCCGGTGTCCTCGACCACCAGGCCGCGGTCGATGGCCTCCTGCACGCTGGCCACGACGAGGCGCAGGCCCAGCTCGGCCACCCGGCGGTCGCGGTACTCGATGACCTCGGGGAAGTTGTGCCCCGTGTCGATGTGCATGACCGGGAAGGGCAGGCGCGCCGGGGCGAACGCCTTGGTGGCGAGGTGGAGCATCACCGCCGAGTCCTTGCCGCCCGAGAAGAGCAGCACGGGCCGCTCGAACTCCGCGGCCACCTCCCGGATGATGTGGACGGCCTCTGCCTCGAGCGTTTCCAGGTGGGTCAGCTCGTACGAGGTGCTGGACATGGGGTCTCCAGGCTAAATCCGACCAGACTGGTAAGCAATTCGGGATCTGTTAAGCAGACAGCATGGCGCAGGCCTCGACAGACGATCATTCGCTCGCCGCCGAACTGGCGACGAACGCCGGGCGACTTCTTGTCGACCTGCGGGCCCGGCGGGCCGCGAACGGCGTGGATCCCAAGGCTCTGGGCCGGGAGGGCGACGCCGAGGCCCACAAGCTGCTGATGGCCGGACTGGCCGACGCCCGACCGGACGACGCCGTGCTCTCGGAGGAAGGCGTGGCCGACCCGGCCCGGCTCACGGCGGAGCGGGTGTGGATCGTGGACCCGCTCGACGGCACCCGCGAGTACGGCGAGGTGCCGCGGACGGACTGGGCCGTGCACGTGGCGCTGGTCGTCGGAGGTGAGCCGGTGGCGGGCGCGGTCGCCCTGCCCGCCCGGGACCTGACTCTGGCCAGCGACCCCCCGCCCCCGCCCCCGCCGCCCTGGCGCGGTCCGGTCCGGGTGCTGGTCAGCCGCAGCCGGCCGCCCGTCGAAGCGGCCCGGGTGGCCGAGGCGCTGGGCGGTGAGCTGGTCCCCCTCGGCTCCGCGGGCGCCAAGGCCATGGCCGTGGTGCTGGGCGACGCCGACGTCTACGCCCACAGCGGCGGCCAGTACGAGTGGGACTCGGCCGCCCCGGTGGC
>JBKPRS010000505.1:0-2410 GCA_046734695.1 Actinomycetota bacterium
CGGTGCTGCTCGCGGCCCTGGTCTGGGCCGGCCGGAACCCGTCCAACCCGTCCGACCCCACCACCACGGGCGACACCGGTCCGGCCGACCAGGGCAGCGAGGAGCTTCCCCCCGAGCTCGTGCCCGGCAACACCGGCGGCATGGGGACCGAGCCCGGTGCCGTGTTCTCCGCCCCGGCGCGCTACTTCGCCCAGGCCCGCATCCTGGAGCCGCCGGCGGGCGGCCGGATCCTGACGGCGGTGGTCAACTGGCCGGACGGCCAGCCGGCAGACCGTGCCGTGCTCAGCAACATCGTGCAGACGCTCACCGTCGTGGTGGGCGGGGACAAGGACCGCGCCCAGATCACCCCCACCGTGGGCGGCAGCGCCGGCTACCTCACCCTGCCTCTCGACGACGTCGACGAGAGCGTCGTGCTGGAGGTCCACAACGCGCTGGTCTCCGACGGCGTGGGGGTCGCGCAGTACGGCGCCGACGACGGGTGGGCCAGCCTGCCCGCCGACATCAGCTGGGTTCCGGGTGTCTCGCCCACCGTGGCCCGGCACTACAGCGACGGCGATGCCGCGACCGTCGACCTGTCCAGCGTGGCCGCCGACATCGGCCCCGCCACGGCCATGGTCGCGCTGCTGCCGGACGCCCGGCCCTACCCGGTCGGTGGCGGCATGGGCTGGCAGGCGCCGGTCCCGGACGGCCAGACCCTGTTCGTGTGGCAGGCGGCGCCCGGCACCGTCGGCCTGGTCGTGGCGAGCGAGGCAGCCCTGGCCGACGTCGGAGCGATGATCGAGTCGATCCCCGCTCCGGACCCGGCGCTCGGTGAGCACCCCAACGCCCGGCTGGCGGGACGCTCGGATGAGGGCAGCGACGTCCTCTGGGCCGTCGAGCTCGCCGATTACATCCCCTCCGACGGCCCGCCCGCGGTCGACGAACGGCCGTGCGTGAGCCTGTGGGTGGATGGCCAGGTGGTCGGCCCCACCTGCGGTGTGGAGGTCCCGCCGCCCGGCGCCGTGGTCCCGTTCAGCGTGTTCGGGCCGGTGGCGCACGTCGACGGCGATGCGACCGTCGTGTTCGGGCTGCTGTCGCCGGCGGTCACCACGGTCACCATCGACCCCATCTACGGGGTGGAGCTGTCGGTGGACACCCAGCCGGTCGATCCCGCCGATCCTGACGGCCTCCGCTACGTGGTGATGATCGTGCACGGCGGTCGGGACGTGCCGCAGATCTTCCGCTTCCGCGCCGGCAACAGGGAGCTGGACACCACCGAGATCGACCTGAACGAGGTGGGCGGCTGATCGTGCGGGGGAGGGCGGCCGGGCCGATTCTCCTGCTCCGGCCCGGTCGCCCTACCCTCGCTCGCCGTGATCCGCCTCGACGCCGCCACCGTGCTCCTGCAGTGGGCGGTCGGCGGCCTCTTCTTCCTGTGGGTCACGACCCGGGCCCGCGAGGTGGGGATCGGCTACGGCTGGCTGGTCCGGGGGACGTTCATCCTGATGGCCCTCGGGGCCTTCGGGCTCGGGGTGTGGCTCGACCCGGTGCCGGTGCGGGAGGTGTCCGCCCTGGCGGTGGCGGGGGCGGCGAGCGTGGCGCTGGTGGTGTCGGTCCAGCGGCGCAAGGCCGGGGTCGCGGGGCAGCGGGAGCTGGCCGAGCGGCGCTCGGCCCGGGTGGCGGCCATGACCGGGATCGAACGGACGCCCGAGGCCGCCGACCGGAGCGTTGCCGAGTTCCCGCCCGTCCTCGACCTGGTCGCGCCGCTGCTGGGCATCCCCGGCCTGATCGCGGCGGGCATCGCGGCCGGCGATCCGGCCCTGCTCTCGGTGCTGCGGACCCTGGTGGGCGCCGCCTTCCTCGGCTCCATCACCGACGGCATGCTGCTCGGCCACTGGTACCTGGTGCAGCCGGGCCTGGCCCGGCGGCCGCTCCTGGAGATGGTGCGCTGGACCGCCGTCGTCTGGCCGTTCGAGATCGCACTGCTGCTGTGGCCGGTGGGGATGGTCTCGGTGCTCAACGGCACCATCGACGACGGCTACGGCGGCACGTTCGGCTGGTTCTGGGTGGCCTGCGCGGTGACCACCATCGTGCTGCTGGCCGTGACCCGGGCCGCCCTGCGGGAGCGCTACTACTCCGCCGTGATGGCGGCCACGGGCCTGCTCTACCTCGCCATACTCACCGCCTTCGGGACCGACCTGGTGGCCCGGGCGGTGCTGGCGTCCTAGTCCTCCCGGTGCCGGCCACCCAGCTTGACCAGGACGGCCAGGCCGAAGGCGATCAGGCCGAAGGGCAGCAGCAGCCGGGCGTTGGCGATCAGCTCGCCACCGGCCAGGACGATCAGGCCGGCGGCCAGGGCCAGGCTGCCCAGAACGAAGGTCACCGGGTCGAAGGAGTGCCTATCCACGGACCACCTCCACGTTGCCCAGCC
>JBKPRS010000506.1:0-7868 GCA_046734695.1 Actinomycetota bacterium
GCGTAGAGGCGGGTGGCGCCCTCGACGTCGCCTACATCGAGCCGCTCCTGCAGCTCGACGGCGTCGACCCGGGTGGCCAGCGTCAGCCGGTAGGGCCGGGAGCGGAGCTGCCCGCGCAGCATGCGGCGCAGGCGGGACAGCACGCTCTTGAGCGAGCCCAACAGCACCGACCGGACCCCGTAGAGCCGGGTGTGGAGCATCCCCAGCGTCGTGCTCTCGCTCATGGCGAGGATCGTGAGGATCTCGAACTGCCGCTGCGTCAGGTGCAGCGGCTGCCCGTCGAGCAGGGCGACCGGCTCGCCCAGCACCCGGAGGTCCAGCTGGGGCGCCTGGGGTGCGTGCTGGGCACGGAGGTCGATCTCGATGAGCCGGGCCATCGTGGCCACGGTGGTCAGGCCGAGCGGATTGGCCCGCTGCCAGGACGTGGACAGGTCGATGACGCCCAGCTGCGTGCCGTCGGGGGCGTGGACCGGGGCGCCGTAGCAGACCCAGTCGTTGACCGGGCCCAGCCAGTGCTCGGTGGCGAACACGGTGACCGGCCGGTCCGCGGCCAGGGCGGTGCCGATGCCGTTGGTGCCCGATGTGCCCTCATGCCATACGCCGCCGGGGACGAACCCGATGTCGTCGGCCCGTGAGCGCAGCCACCGGGGTATCTGCTGCCACAGCACGCGGCCGTCCACGTCGGTGACCACCGCGGCCAGGTCGCTGGACTTCGCGGCCTGCTCGAACTGGGCGATGAGCGCCGGCACCGCCCGGCGGATGGGCGAATCCTCCCAGCGCTCACGCGTCCGGTCGGCCGGATCGACGGGGGCGCCGGGGCGGCCCGTGTCCATCGGCGCGCAGCGCTGCCAGGACGCTGTGACCACCGGGTCCACCAGGGCAGCCGGCCCCGGCGGGGCCACCCCGGTCTTCGCGGCTTCGATCGCCTCGAACCTCAGTGCGATGTCACGTCGCATCGCAAGCCACCTTCCCGCACCGTGCCGCGAAGTCTACGAGAAGAACGCGGTCCGCGCGGGCATGACCTCCATCCGATCGTTAACCAACCTTTAGCCAACCTGGGTGGAGGCAAGATCCCGCCGGCGGCGTTCCATGGTGTGCCGCCACTCCCCCCGGAGCCCCAGGTGCCGCGGGGTCGGAGGCGGATCACGCCCGCCCGCCGCCGCCTCCGTCCCCGTCGGCAGTCCGGGGTAGGCCGGTCGGGCGGCGGGGCGGCTTCCTCCCCGCTGGCCCCGCCGCCACCGGCCGTCCGGGGGACGTGCACCCTCCGCCGGAACCCGATTGACCCCGCGGTCAAGCCGACCGGTAACCTGGTCACATGACCGATCCGGCTCACCGCTTCGAGTCCGTCCCGGCCGTGCGCGACTCACTCGCCAAGGTCGACTACCTGGCCGACGACGGCATCGCCGGAGTGGTCTACCTCGCCGACCGCCTCGGCAAGCCGGTGCTCATCGAGGGACCGGCCGGCACGGGCAAGACCCAGCTGGCCAAGTCGGTGGCCGAGATCAGCGGGTCCCGCCTCATCCGCCTGCAGTGCTACGAGGGCCTCGACGAGTCCAAGGCGCTGTACGAGTGGAATTACAAGAAGCAGCTCCTGCGCATCCAGGCCGAGCGCAACGACGGCGCCACCTGGTCCGAGGTCGAGGACGACATCTTCTCCGACGAGTTCCTCCTGACCCGGCCGCTGCTCGAGGCGATCCGGGCCGAGGACCCGGTGGTGCTGCTGATCGACGAGGTCGACCGGGTCGAGGTGGAGACCGAGGCGCTCCTGCTGGAGATCCTCTCCGACTACCAGGTCTCGATCCCGGAGCTGGGCACGGTCACCGCCCGCCAGGTGCCGCTGGTGTTCCTCACCTCCAACAACACCCGCGAGCTGTCCGAGGCGCTCAAGCGGCGCTGCCTGTTCCTCCACGTCGACTACCCCGACCTCGACCGCGAGCGGGAGATCGTGCTGGCCAAGGTGCCGGGGATCACCGCCAGCCTGGCCGACCAGGTGGCCCGCATCGTGCGCTCGATCCGCCAGCTGGAGCTGAAGAAGCCGCCGTCGGTGTCCGAGACGCTCGACTGGGCCCGCACGCTGCTGTTGCTGGGCGTCGAGCAGGTGGACGCGGCCATCGCCACCGGCACCGCCAACATCCTCCTCAAGTACCAGAGCGACATCACCAAGGCGACCAAGGAGCTCGAGCAGGACAGCGCGCTGAACGGCAATGCCGCCACGGCCGGCGCCAAGCCCTGGCAGCGCAGTGGCTGACGACCCGGCTCCGGGCAACGGGGCCTCGCCCAACGGCGGCGCGGATCCCGGCATCACCGCCGGTCGCCACCACGTCTTGTCGCCGGAGGGCGCGGCCGCGGCGCTGGAGGCCCGCCGGGCCGGCGAGGGTGGCCCCGAGCGCCCCCTGCCGCGCACCGCGGACGAGACCGGCCGCCGCCTGGCCGAGATCGGCTCGGGCGTGGCGCTGACCGAGCTGCTGTCCGGCTTCATCGTGGAGCTGCGCACCGCCGGCCTGCCCGTGAGCCTCACCGAGAACCTCGACGCCATGGCGGCCATCCAGCACATCCCGCTGGAGGACCGCGACGCCTTCAAGTACGCGCTGGGGGCGACGCTGGTGAAGAACGCCTCCCACTGGCGGGTGTTCGAGACGGTGTTCGAGGTCTACTTCTCGCTGCGCGGCCGCGAGTACGCGCTCACCGACGAGCAGGCCCAGGCCATGGCCGACCTCGACGAGCTCATGGGCGAGATGGAGGGCCAGGAGGGCGAGCAGCGCGGCGGGGGTGGCGGGGGCGAGCACCTCACGCCCGAGGAGCTGGCCGAGATGCTGTTCAAGGCACTGGCCCAGGGCAACGAGGCCATGCTCAAGGCCCTGGCCCGCCAGGCCGTGCGCCGCTACGCGGGCATGGAGCCGGGCCGGCCGGTGGGCGGCACCTACTACCTCTACCGCACGCTGCGCAACCTCGACCTCGACGGCGTGCTCGACCGGCTCATGCAGCAGGCCCGCGAGCAGGCGGGCGAGCTCACCCCGCTGGAGGAGCGGCTGGAGCGGGACGAGTACGAGGCCCGCATCGAGCAGCTCCGCCAGGAGATCGAAGCCGAGATCCGCCGGCGCCTCGTGGCCGACCGGGGCGTGGAGGCCATGGCCCGCACGCTGCGCAAGCCGCTGCCTGAGGACGTCGACTTCATGCACGCGAGCCGGGAGGAGATGGCGGCGCTGCGCAAGGCCATCTACCCGCTGACCCGCAAGCTGGCCGTGCGCCTGGCCCGCAAGCGGCGCCACGGGCGCAAGGGCCCGCTCGACTTCCGCTCCACCGTGCGCCACTCGCTGTCCACCGGCGGCGTGCCCATCGAGCCCCGCTTCCGCTACCCGCGGCCGTCCAAGCCCGAGATCTTCGTGGTGGCCGACATCTCGGGGTCGGTGGCGGCGTTCGCCCGCTTCACGCTGCACCTCGTGTACGCCATCTCGAACCAGTTCTCCAAGGTGCGCTCGTTCGTCTTCATCGACGGCATCGACGAGGTCACGCGCCTGTTCGAGGGCGTCGAGGACATCGGCGAGGCGGTCCACCGGGTCAACACCGAGGCCGACGTGATCTGGGTCGACGGCCACAGCGACTACGGTCACGCCTTCGAGATCTTCTGGCAGCGCTACGGCAAGGACGTGGGCCCCAAGACGACCGTGCTGCTCCTGGGCGATGCGCGCAACAACTACCACGCGACCCAGGCGTGGGTGGTCAGGGAGATGCAGCACCGGGCCCGTCACGTCTACTGGCTCAACCCCGAGCCCCGCAGCTACTGGGACACGGGCGATTCGATCATCGGTGAGTACGCCGTGCACTGTGACGGGGTGTTCGAGTGCCGTAACCTCCGCCAACTCGAACGATTCGTCGACCACCTGGTGTGACCACATGAGCTACCCCGAACCGCCCCCGGGCCCTCCCGGCTCAGGGGCGTTCCGGCCTGCCCCACCTCCGGGCGCGGGCTATCCGCCGGCCGACCACGGGACCTACCCGCCGGTCGACCGCGGGACCTCCCCGCCGGAGGGGCCGGGGTTCCCGCCGCCGGGCCCTCCACCGAGCGGTGGTGGCGGCGGCCGGGGCCCGATCATCGCCGTGGTCGTCGTCGTGGTGGTGGCCTTGGCAGCCATCGGGGGCTTCCTCCTGCTCGGCTCCGACGACGATGACGACAGCAGCGGGGGCAGCGACACCGCCACCGGGAGCGGGGACGACGTGTCCGTGCTGGACCTCGAGGTCGGCGACTGCTGGAACGACATCCCCGACGACGGCGTGGAGACCGACACCGTCAGCACGGTCCCCTGCACCGAGCCGCACGAGGGCGAGGTCTACGCCGTGTCCGACATGGAGATGGGCGACGACTGGCCCGGCCAGGACCAGGTGTCGACCGAGGCGGAGGCCGAGTGCGTGCAGCAGTTCGAGGGCTTCGTGGGCATGGCCTACCAGGACTCGGCCCTGTCCATCTTCTACTTCAGCCCCACCGAGGACTCGTGGGCGGCGGGTGACCGCGGGGCCGTGTGCGTCGTGGTCGACCCCACCACGCCCGACGGAAAGACCACCGGGACGCTCCAGGGCGCGGCCCGGTGACGTGACGAGGTGCGCTGTCCGTCGGGGATCAGCGCACCTCGTCCGCTTTGCGACGCGGCGGTTGAGGGGCGTGTATCAGCGCTGTGGGCTCGGGACTCTGACCTCTGTCGCCTCAAGGCGATTGCAAGCGCGCTGCGAGGGCGCGGGACCAGAGTGACGGACATGGCGAGGACCACGGCGACAGGACCCGGGCGGCGACCCGGTCACAGCGGGGGAGAGCCCGCGGCCCTGGCGCGCCACGTCACGATCGTGCACAGCGACATGGTCTGCTCCACCGAGCTGGCCGCCGCCGCCGGCCCCCGCTACCCCCGGGTGCTGGCCCGGCACCGGGCCCTGATCGATGCCGCGGTGCGCCGCGCCGGCGGGCGCTTCCTGGCCCACGCCGGCGACGGCACCCTGGCGCTCTTCGACGATCCGGGCGATGCCCTGACCGCCGCGGTCGAGGCGCAGCGGGCCCTGCGCGATGAGCCCTGGCCCGGCGCCGGCCCGATCCCCCGCGTGCGGATGGGCATCCACGCCGGAGAGGTCTACGACCTCGACGGCGAGCCGGTCGGCCTCGCCGTCAACCTGGGCGCCCGGATCATGGCGGAAGCCGCGGCCGGCCAGATCGTCGTCTCCGACACGGTCGCCCGCGCCGTGACCTCGGCGGGCGGCGCCGTCCCCCGCCTGGCCGACGCCGGCTGGCACGAGATCCGCAACCACGCCGGCCCCGTCCACCTCCACCAGGTGGTGGCCGACGGCCTGACCGTGGTCGTTCCCAGCACCACCACCGCCCGCGCCCGCCACCTCGTCGGCGTCGCCTGACCTCCGCTGACCCCGGCTGAGAACCTTGCGTCGTGACGCGCAGGCTCTCGCTGCGCGCCTCGCCGGCCCCGCCTTCCCGGCGGGGCACGGACCCTCCGGCTCCGGGACCGTCGACCCGCCGAGCGCCGGGGCTTCGGACCCTTTCCCGCCTCGTGGACCGATTCGTGGAAGCGGTTCCATTGACAGGTCGGTCGCTGTCACTTATGTTGCGGGCACGCCCGTGGAACCGCTTCCACGGGCATCCGGGGCGGGCAGTCCCGGGACCCCGGGTGGCGCGTTGAGGGATGAGGGAAGGGGGGGTCGGTGGTCACCATCGCGGACGTCGCGGCGCATGCGGGCGTAGGTGCCGGCACTGTGTCGCGGGTCCTCAACGACAGCCCCCGTGTCAGCGAGCGCACCCGAGCCCGGGTCCTCGCTGCCATCGAGCTGCTCGACTACCGGCCCAACCCGCTGGCCCGTGGCCTGTCCCGCGGCCGCTCGCAGACGCTGGGCGTGGTCGTGCCCTTCTTCACCCACGCCTCGGCCGTCGAGCGCCTGCGCGGGGTGGTGTCCTCCCTGGACGGCAGCCGCTACGACCTCGTGCTGTTCAACGTCGAGTCCCCGGTGCACCGGGACGAGCACTTCGCCACCCTCACCCGGCGGGACCGCGCCGACGGCCTGCTCATCATGTCGCTCCCCCCTCCCCCGGGCAGCCTGCGTCGCCTCGCCGACGCAGGCGTGCCCGTGGTCCTGCTCGACAGCCACGGCCCCGGGGTGCCGGCGGTCATCACCGACGACGTCGAGGGCGGCCGCCTGGCCACCCGCCATCTGATCGACCTGGGCCATGAGCACATCGCGTTCATCGGCGACGAGCCGGACAACCCGCTCGGCTTCACCTCCAGCGGCGCCCGGGAGCGCGGCTACCAGGAGACCATGGAGGACGCCGGGCTCAAGGTCGGGCCGGGCGACGTCCGCCACGGGCCCCACGTGCGCACGGTGGCGCGGCGCATGGCCGAGGAGCTGCTCGCCGGGCGGGATCGGCCCACCGCGGTGTTCGCGGCGTCCGACACCCAGGCGCTCGGCGTGCTCGAAGCCGCCCGCGCCCACGGGCTGGATGTGCCCCGCGACCTATCGGTCGTCGGTTTCGATGACGTGGAGGTGTCAAGCTACGCCGGGCTCACCACGGTCCGTCAGCCGCTGTTCGAGAGCGGTCGGCGGGCCGCGGAGCTGCTGCTGGAGTCGCTGGCAGCAGCCGAGCCCCTGGGGGAGGCGGAGCACCGGCTCGACCTGGACCTCGTCGTCCGTTCCACCACCGCCCCCGTCCGACAACCCGCCCAGGAAGGGGAACGATGAGCGAGATCGTGCTGGAGGATGTCTGGAAGGTGTTCCGCGGGGGCGTCGAAGCCGTACGGTCGTTCGACCTGGAGATCGCAGACGGTGAGTTCGTCGTGCTCGTCGGCCCGTCCGGCTGTGGCAAGACGACGGTCCTGCGCATGGTGGCCGGCCTGGAGCGGATCTCCAAGGGCTCGATCAGCATCGGGGACAAGGTCGTCAACGACGTGCCGCCCAAGGAGCGGGACATCGCGATGGTGTTCCAGAACTACGCGCTGTACCCGCACATGAGCGTCTACGACAACATGGCGTTCGGCCTCAAGCTCCAGAAGGTGCCGAAGGCCGACATCGACAGCCGCGTGCGCGAGGCCGCCCGCATCCTCGACCTCGGCGAGTACCTGAAGCGCAAGCCGGCGGCCCTGTCCGGCGGCCAGCGGCAGCGGGTGGCGATGGGCCGGGCCATCGTGCGCCACCCCCAGGCGTTCCTGATGGACGAGCCGCTGTCCAACCTCGACGCCAAGCTGCGGGTGCAGACCCGCACCGAGATCTCCCGCCTCCAGCACGACCTGGGCGTCACCACCATCTACGTCACCCACGACCAGGTAGAGGCCATGACGATGGGGGACCGGGTGGCGGTCATGCGCAAGGGCGTCCTCCAGCAGGTCGACACCCCCGAGACGCTGTACGAGCACCCGATCAACCTGTTCGTGGCCGGGTTCATCGGGTCGCCGGCCATGAACCTCATGGAGTGCACGCTGGCCGCGGCGGACGACGGCTCGCTCGTCGTCGAGCTGGGCGGGTTCCGGCTGCCGGTGCCCCCCGAGGTCCTGGCCCAGCGGCCGGCCCTGGATGCCTACCGGGGCCGCATGCTGATCCTCGGCATTCGGCCCGAGGACCTCGAGGACGCCTCCCTGGTGGCCGATGCCCCGGCCGAGCGCCGCATCCGGTCCACCGTCGACCTGCGCGAGGCGCTCGGCTCGGACGTACTGCTCCACTTCAACATCGACGCCCGGCCCGCAGTCACCGACGACGTCGTCGAGCTGGCCGTGGACGCCGGGCACGCGGGCGACGAGGCCGCCCAGCGCATGGCGGAAGCGGGCCAGTCGCACGTCATCGCCCGCCTCAACCCCCGCACCCGGGCGACGAACGGCGACCAGATCGAGATC
>JBKPRS010000507.1:0-13485 GCA_046734695.1 Actinomycetota bacterium
ATTTGTGAGTACGGTTCCGATCCGGACCGTCCTAGCCCCGTCCGGGAGGCTGAAGGAAGCGATGCAGACGTTGGAGCGGCAATCCGTCGCCCCGGTGCACCCGCGCAGCCGCCGCCACGCTCCGTGGCCGATCGAGTTCTATCGGTCGGCTGTCGGCAAGAAGTGGATCATGGCGCTGACCGGGATCGCCCTGATGGGCTTCGTGTTCGTGCACATGCTCGGCAACCTCAAGGTGTACCTGGGTGCCGAGCCCTTGAACCACTACGGCGAGTGGCTGCGCGAGCTGCTCGTCCCCTTCCTGCCCCGCACGGTGACGCTGTGGCTGCTGCGCATCGGGCTCGCCCTGGCGTTCGTGTTCCACATCCTCGCCGCGGCCAGCCTCACGCTGATGAACCGCCGGGCCCGGGCCGAGGGTGGCTACGTCTCGCCCCGCGACTACCAGGCGGCCAATGCCGCCAGCCGCTCCATGCGGCTGACCGGAGTGGTCATCCTGCTGTTCCTGCTGTTCCACCTGGCCGACCTGACGTGGGGCACGGTCAACCCCGACTTCGTGCGGGGCGACGTGTACCGCAACCTCATCGCCAGCTTCGAGCGGCCGGTGGTGGCGCTGATCTACATCGTCGCCAACATCGCTCTGGGCATACACCTGTTCCACGGCGCCTGGTCGATGTTCCAGAGCCTCGGGCTCAACAACCCGCGCTGGAACTCGGCCCGCCGAGTGTTCGCGACCACGTTCGCGGGCATCGTGATGGTCGGCAACGTCAGCTTCCCCATCGCCGTCCAGCTGGGCGTCGTCAGCGCCGACGACAACCCCGACTGCGCGGTCTCGGGCGGCAGGATCGAGACGTGCCAGCTGTACGAGGAAGGAGCCTGACGTGATCGGCGAGCTCGACAGCCAGGTGCCTGACGGCCCCATCGAGGAGCGCTGGACCCGGCACAAGTTCGACATGAAGCTGGTGGCGCCGCACAACCGCCGCCGCTTCGAGGTGATCATCGTCGGATCCGGGCTGGCCGGGGCCTCGGCCGCCGCCACGCTGGGCGAGCAGGGCTACAACGTCAAGGTCTTCACCTACCACGACAGCCCGCGCCGGGCGCACTCCATCGCCGCCCAGGGCGGGATCAACGCCGCCAAGAACTACAAGGGCGACGGCGACTCGGTCTTCCGGCTCTTCTACGACACCGTCAAGGGCGGCGACTTCCGCAGCCGCGAGACGAACGTGTACCGCCTGGCCGAGGAGTCGGTGAACATCATCGACCAGGCCGTCGCGCAGGGCGTCCCGTTCGCCCGCGAGTACGGCGGCCTCCTCGACAACCGCAGCTTCGGCGGCGCCCAGGTGTCCCGCACGTTCTACGCCCGGGGCCAGACCGGCCAGCAGCTGCTGCTCGGCGCCTACCAGCAGATGATGCACCAGGTCGCGCTGGGGACGGTCAAGCTCCACACCCGCGCCGAGATGCTGGACCTGGTGGTCAAGGACGGTGTGGCCTGCGGCGTGGTGGTGCGAGACATGGTCACCGGCGCGGTGACGTCGCACTCGGCCCATGCCGTGCTGCTCTGCACCGGTGGCTACGGCAACGTCTTCTACCTCTCGACCAACGCCAAGTTCTCCAACGCCACCGCCATCTGGCGGGCGCACCGGCGCGGCGCGCTGTTCGCCAACCCGTGCTTCACCCAGATCCACCCGACCTGCATCCCGGCCAGCGACGAGTTCCAGTCCAAGCTCACGCTGATGTCGGAGTCGCTGCGCAACGACGGGCGCATCTGGGTCCCGCTCGACCGGGACGACACCCGTCCGCCCGACGAGATCCCCGACTCGGCCCGGGACTACTTCCTGGAGCGCAAGTACCCCGCCTTCGGCAACCTGGTCCCCCGCGACGTGGCCTCCCGCAACGCCAAGTCGGTCGTGGACGAGGGCCGCGGCGTCGGCCCGCTGCGCAACGGCGTGTACCTCGACTTCTCCGAGGCGATCGGGCGGCTGGGCGAGGGCACCATCCGCGAGCGCTACGGGAACCTGTTCGACATGTACGAGCGCATCACCGACGAGGACCCGTACCGGTTCCCGATGCGCATCTACCCCGCCGTGCACTACACGATGGGCGGCCTGTGGGTGGACTACCACCTCATGTCCAACGTGCCCGGCCTGTTCGTGCTGGGCGAGGCCAACTTCAGCGACCACGGCGCCAACCGGCTGGGCGCGTCGGCGCTCATGCAGGGGCTGGCGGACGGCTACTTCGTGATCCCCTACACGCTGGCCAACTACCTGGCGCCCCTGCTCGGGCAGCGCACGGTCCCCACCGACGACCCGGCGTTCATCCAGGCCGAGACGTCCGTGGGCGACACGGTGGCCCGGCTGCTGTCGATCAACGGCACCCGCTCGGTCGACCACTTCCACCGCGAGCTGGGCAAGATCATGTGGGAGAACTGCGGCATGGCCCGCAACCGGGCGGGCCTGGAGAAGGCCATGACCGAGATCCCGGCCCTGCGCGAGGAGTTCTGGAAGGACGTCCGGGTGCTGGGCGGCGGGGCGCTCAACCAGTCGCTGGAGAAGGCCACCCGGGTCGCCGACTTCTTCGAGCTGGGCGAGCTGATGGTGCGCGACGCCCTGCACCGCGAGGAGTCGTGCGGCGGCCACTTCCGGGAGGAGAGCCAGACCGACGAGGGCGAGGCGCTGCGTGACGACGACCACTTCGCCTACGCCGCGGCCTGGGAGTGGACCGGCAAGGGCAGCGAGCCCAAGATGCACCCCGAGCCGTTGGAGTTCGAGTACGTGAAGCTGACCCAGAGGTCGTACAAGTGAGTGTGAGTGTGGGTGTCAACGGCAACGGCGACGGTCAGCACCCGACCATCGACATCACCCTCCACGTCTGGCGCCAGGCGCCCGGCCACGAGGGCAAGATGGTCACCTACGTCGAGGAGGCCAAGGGCATCAGCCCCGACATGTCCTTCCTCGAGATGCTCGACACGGTCAACGAGCGGCTGATCTCCAAGGGCGAGGAGCCCATCGCCTTCGAGCACGACTGCCGCGAGGGCATCTGCGGCTCGTGCGGGATGATGATCAACGGCCAGGCCCACGGCCCCCAGAGGGGCACGGCCACCTGCCAGCTCCACATGCGCAAGTTCGCCCACGGCGACGAGATCTTCGTGGAGCCCTGGCGGGCCCGGGCGTTCCCGGTGCTGCGGGACCTGATCGTCGACCGCCAGGCGTTCGACCGCATCGTGGAGGCCGGCGGCTACATCACGGCCCCCACCGGCGCGGCGCCCGACGGCAACCTCATCCCGATCCCCAAGGAGGCGGCCGACGCCGCCATGGACGCGGCCGCCTGCATCGGCTGCGGCGCCTGCGTGGCCGCCTGTCCCAACAGCGCAGCGCAGCTGTTCACCGCGGCCAAGCTGCAGCACCTCAACCTGCTGCCCCAGGGCCAGGCGGAGCGCTACCGCCGCACCCAGGCCATGGTCGACACGATGGAGCAGTACTTCGGCTCGTGCACCATGCACGGCGAATGCCAGGAGGCCTGCCCCAAGGAGATCTCGGTCGACTTCATCGCCTACATGAACCGCGACTACGTCAAGGCCCAGTTCAAGAACCGCAAGCTGGCCGGCCAGACCGCCCCATAGCGCTCAGGCCGGGGGCCCGAGCAGGGACCGGAGGTCCCCGACCGGGCCGAGGTGGGCGAGCTTCTCGGGGTTGACGACCGAGTTGATGCCCTTGATCTGGCCACCGCCGATATCGAGGGCCAGCACGCCGACCAGGCGCTGGTCGGCGTCGAAGAACATCGCCCCGGGGCTGCCGTTGACCTCGACCGGGCGCAACGACACGCCCGGGCGCTGGATGGCCCGTCGGACCCAAGTGACCACGGCGCGTGCGACCGAGGTACGGCCGCTCAGCGAGCGGCCCAGGGCAGGGACCTTGCCGCCGCCGTCGGCGGTCAGCACGACGTCGTGGGCGAGGAACGCCTCCAGGCCGGCGAGATCGCCCTGCTGGGCCGCCGCCAGAAAGCGGCGGGCGAGCTCGTCGCGCTGCTCACGGCTCGTCTGGAAGCGGGGGCGGCCCTGCTCCACGTGGCGGCGGGCGCGGGAGGCGAGCTGGCGCACGTTGTCCTCGCTCTTGCCGACGATCCCGCTGATCTCGGGGTAGCCGTAGCCGAACACGTCGTGGAGCAACAGGACGGCCCGCTGCTCGGGCGAGAGGCTCTCGAGCAGCCTGAGCATGGCCAGCGACAGCGAGTCCGCGGTCTCGGCGTGCCCGGCCGGATCGTCCCGGCCGTCGGTGATGATCGGCTCCGGCAGCCACTCGCCCACGTAGCGCTCGCGGCGCACGCGAGCGGAGCGGAACTCGTTGATCGCCAGCCGGGTGGTGATCGTGGCCACGAAGGCCCGCGGCGAGGCGATCTCCTCGCCGGCCTCGAGCGCCTTGTGCACCCGGAGCAGCGCCTCCTGCACCACGTCCTCGGCCTCGGAGACGCTGCCGAGCATCCGGTAGGCGATGCCGAAGGAGACCGGCCGCAGCTCGTCGAGCAGCTGCTCGCGGGGGGTCATGCCGCGAACTCCTCCCGCATGCTCGGATGGGCGGGCTGCCACCCGAGCTCGCGCTTGGCCTTGGCGTTGGACACGCCACGCAGCTCGGTCATCATCACCGCGCCGGCCTCACCGGCGAGCAACCGGGCCACGAAGCGCGGCACGTGCAGCGGCTTCTTGGCGCCCAAGTCGTGCGCCAGGGCCGGCAACCACTCGGCCACCTGCACGGGGTCGTCGTCCACGACGTTGTAGACACCGCGGCTGCCGTGCTCGATCGCCGCCACCGTGGCGTCGGCCGCGTCGGCGACGTGGATGAAGGACCACACCGCGCCGCCGTCGCCGACGATCGGGACCTTGCGCTTGCGGATGGCCTCGATCTGCTCCCCGTCGGGCGCCAGCGAGGTGCCCGGCCCGTAGAAGCCGCCGTAGCGCAGCACGATCCCCTCGGTCCACCGGGCCCCGAGGACCGCCTCCTCCAGGTGACGGATGGCCGCCCAGCTGCCGCGCATCTCCCGGGGCGGCGTGGGGTCGAGCTGGTCCTCCTCGGTCTTGAGGCCCGTGCCGGAGCGGGCGTAGGAGCCCCAGTAGCTCTGCGCCACGAACCGCTGGACGCCCGACGCCTGCCCGGCCGACAGCAGGTGGTCCGTGCCCTCGATCCGCAGGCGGTTGGTCAGCGCGAAGGAGCGGTCGAAGTGGCGCGGGTCGATCGAGCCGATCGAGGTCAGCTGGTGGACGATCACGTCGGGCTGGGCCCGGCCCACCGCCTCCGCCACCTGGTCGGGATCGAGCGCGTCCGCGACCACCGGCGTGGCGCCGAGGTCGCGGAGCATGGCCTGCTTCGACTCGGTGCGGGTCATCCCGTGCACCTCGTGACCTGCGGCGACCAGGCGCGGCACCAGCTGCGTCCCGATCGCTCCCGTCGCTCCTGCCACGAACACTCTCATCGTCATCTCCTGGGGTTCAGAACTACCTGCACCCCTGAAGACAAGGCAACCCGCCCGGCTGTGACAGGCGGCCGCCCGCGGGTTTCCACGACCAGCGTTCGGGTAGGCACAGCCCATGGTGGAGCTCGCGTATGCCCTGTCCAGCGAGGAGCACGACGCCCGGACGCTGGTCGCCACCGCCCAGCGGGCCGAGGCGGCCGGGTTCCGATCGGTGTGGATCTCCGACCACTTCCATCCGTGGATCGACGCCCAGGGCCAGTCGCCGTTCGTGTGGTCGGTGATCGGGGGCATCGCCGCCACCACCGGGCTCAAGGTCACGACCGGGGTCACCTGCCCGCTCATCCGGATCCATCCGGCGATCGTGGCCCAGGCCGCGGCCACCAGCGCCAACCTGCTCCCCGACGGGCGCTTCCGGCTCGGCGTGGGGACCGGGGAGGCGCTGAACGAGCACATCCTCGGCGACCGGTGGCCCCCCGCCGACGTGCGGCTCGCCATGCTGGCCGAGGCCATCCACGTCATGCGCAAGCTCTGGACAGGCGAGACGGTCACCCACCGCGGGATGCACTACACGGTCGAGAGCGCCCGCATCTACACCGCGCCCGACGACACGATCCCCGTGCTGGTGTCCGCCTTCGGGCCCAAGGCCCTGCGGGTGGCGGCCGAGCACGGCGACGGCTGGGTCACGACCAGCGCGGACGGCGACCAGCTCACCCGGTACCGCGATGAGGGCGGCCGAGGGCCGGCGTGCGGGTCGTTCAAGGTGTGCTGGGGCCCGGACGAGGCCAAGGCCCGTAAGCTGGCCCACGAGCTGTGGCCGACCAGCGGCATCCCCGGCCAGCTCCACCAGGACCTGCCCACGCCCACTCACTTCGAGCAGGCGGCCCAGATCGTGACCGAGGACCAGGCCACCGACGGAACACCCTGCGGGCCCGACCCCGAGGCATACGCGGCCGAGTTCCGCACCTACGTCGACGCCGGCTTCGACGAGGTGGCGATCACCCAGATCGGGCCGGACCAGGACGGCTTCTTCCGCTTCTACGAGTCCGAGCTGAAGGCTCGGCTCGGGGTCTGACGGAAGCTCGCCGCTGGTGGCGCGGCCGCTGCGCGAGTACGACCGCAAGCGGGACTTCGACACCACGCCCGAGCCCCGCGGCGAGGGACTGCTCGACCCCGCGCCGAGCGACGGCCCGCAGCGGCGCTTCGTCATCCAGCAGCACGACGCCACCCGCCTCCACTGGGACCTCCGGCTGGAGCACGATGGCGTGCTGCTGTCCTGGGCGCTGCCGCGGGGCCTGCCCTGGGACCCGGGCCGCAACCACCTCGCCGTCCACACCGAGGACCACCCGCTCCAGTACCTCACGTTCGAGGGCCACATCCCCGACGGCAACTACGGCGCGGGGATGATGTTCGTCTGGGACGAGGGCACCTACGTGGCCGAGAAGCTCACGGACAGCAAGCTCACGGTCGTCCTGCACGGCCGGAAGTCCGAGGGGCGCTACGCCCTGTTCCAGACCGACGGCCGCAACTGGATGATCCACCGGATGGACCCGCCGGCCGACCCCGAGCGGCGCCACCCGCCCGAGCGCTACGCGCTGATCCAGCCCCCACCTGGGCCCGGGCCGCGGGGCCGTGCCCAGGGCTGGGCGATCGAGAGCCACTGGCCCGGCCTGCGCTGCGTGCTGCTGTCGAGCGACGGCGTCGTCGACCTGCTGGCCCAAGGGCGCGACCCGGTGACGCCCATGTTCCCCGAGGTGCGCACGGTGGGCCGGGCGCTGGGGGCGACCGAGGTGGCACTCGACGGCGTGGTGACGGCGGGCAGCCACGGCCGGCCGCGCCTGGAGCGGCGCCTGTCCGCCGGGTCCGACTCCACCCGGCGACGCCTGGCCCGCGACGAGCCCGTGTCGTTCGTGGCGTTCGACCTGCTGTGGCAGGACGGCCATCCCACGACCGACGAGCCGTGGCGCGAGCGCCGCCGCCGGCTCGAGGACCTGGCCCTGGAGGGACCGGCCTGGACGACACCCTCGGCCATCACCGAGGACATCCCCGCGGTGCTGGCGGCCGCCGCGGGCGCCGGGGTGGGCAAGCTGGTCGCCAAGCGCACGGACGCGGCCTACGACCCGCGCGCCGATCCCGTCCCGTGGCGCGTCGTCACCCCGGGAAGCGGGGGAACGAAGGGCTAGGGCTCCCCCGGTCCGAGCCCGAGCTCGACCGAGGACACCTGGCTGAACGAGCGCATGACGGTCAGGAGCGCGGCGGTGGCCGTCGTGGCCAGGCTGGCCAGGACCTCGGGGCCGCCGTCGCCGGGATCGAACGTCTCGCCCATCGCCACCACCACCTCGGCCCGCTCCGCCAACTCGGCCGAGCAGGACAGCCGGCCTTCCTGGTAGCGGGCGTGGGCGGGGTAGCCGTCGACGAAGCCGTTGACGACGAAGCTCAGGACCTGCCCCGCGGCCGGCTCGTCGACCAGCACGTCGTCGCCTGGGGTCCTCCGGGAGGCGGACTCGACCTGGCTCCGCTCCGCCGTCACGCGGGCCCCCTTCGAGGACTCATCGTGCCCTCCCGTCCGTCCGCCGCTCCATCCACACCTGGGTACGACCACCGTCGCGGTGCGTCCCCCAGGTGTCGGAGAGCCCCTCCACCAGCCGGAGCCCCCAGCCGCCTTCACCATCGCTGCCACCACTGCGCTCCGTAGGCCGTGGCGTGCCTACCGTGCCCTCGTCTCGCACCTCCAGGCGCACGCAGCCGTCGAGATCGGCGATGCGGACGTCGATCTGCCCCCAGCCGTGGACGATGGCGTTGGTGACCAGCTCGCTGACCGCCAGCTCGAGCGCGGGAAGCTCCGCGGTGAGCCCCCACGCCTCCAACTGGGACCGCACCATGCGACGGGCCCGAGCTACTTCCTTCGGATCATGAGCGAAACGACGGGTGACGGAGCGTTGCGTGATCTCACTCTCCCAGGTAGTCGGGCTGAGCGTCCACGCCCACCGGCTTACTACCCCGGGAGAGCAGGATTTCTACACCCGGCTTACTACCCCAGGACTTCCAGATCTTTCGCCGAGTTGGATCAATCGAGACGGCCGTCGGGATCGACGGCCTCGCGGGTGACCTCGACCAGGCCGGGATCGACCAGATCATGCGCCATGTCGAGGGCCAGCGACCGCTCCTTGCGGGCCTTCCACAGCTCGATCGCGATGGGCATGAACGAGATGGCGACCACCAGGAGGATGGCGATCTCCAGATTCTGCTCCACCACCTCCACCTGGCCCAGGAAGTACCCCAGCATGGTGACCCCGACGGCCCACAACGCCCCGCCCAGGATGTTGTAGGTGACGAACGTGCGGTACTTCATGCGGGACACGCCGGCCACGATGGGTGCGAACGTCCTCACGATGGGCACGAATCGGGCCAGCACGATGGTCTTGGCGCCGTAGCGGTCGAAGAACGACTGCGCCTTGTCCACGTTCTCCTGCTTGAAGAAGCGGGAGTCCGGGCGCTTGAAGATGGCCGGGCCGACCCGCAGGCCCATGATGTAGCCGATCTGGTCGCCCGCGACCGCGGCGAAGAAGCAGCCCAGCAGCACCAGGGGCAGCGAGAGGTGGAGGGACTCGGGCATGTCCGCGGGCCCGGAGGCCAGGAAGCCGGCGGTGAACAGCAGCGAGTCGCCGGGCAGGAAGAAGCCGAACAAGAGCCCCGACTCGGCGAAGATGATCGCGAACAGTCCCCAGGTCCCCACGTCATCGATGAGGGACTTGGGGTCGAGGAGGCCCCCAGCGGCGAGCACCCGACCGAGCATCGATCCAGGCTAACGCGCTGTCGCCCCCCGACCGAACCCCGTCAGCCCGCGGGCGCAGGCGGCTGGTTCCATTCGGTCCAGCCCACGCCCCGGCGGCCGGTGGGGACGTCGGTGAAGCGGCACAGGGCCCGGGGGAAGCGCCCGGTCCGCCCGGCGCGGTCGTCCAGCAGGACCGGGGCGAACGCCACGGGCTCGATGGCCAGGCGCAGGTCGCCCAGCTCGAACGCCGCCTCGCGGGGCAGGCCGTGCTCGCCCAGCACCTCGGTGGCCGCCGTGTGGCCCGGCTCCACCAGTGGCGAGCCCGGGACCTGGACGTAGCCCGGGTGGTACGGCACCACCACGTCGCCCAGCCGGGCGGCGGTGCCGTGGAAGCGGGTGCCGTCCTCCAGCGCGCCCGCGGTCCAGGTCCAGCTCAACACCCACCAGTCCCGCGGCCCCCACGAGTGGTCCCGCTGGCCGATGGCGTCCACCTCGATCCGCTCGTCGCCCACCAGCACCTCGCCGTGCACCCGGCACGGGATCTCGTAGCGGGTGGTGCCCGGCGGGTAGGGGTAGACCTCGCCCGCGGTGTCCCACTCCAGGTCGAGCCCGAAGGGGACCCGGTCGCCCCGCGCCGCGCCGTAGACCTCGGCCGGGTCGTCGGTGCCGAGGGCGAACGCCTCACAGCCCAGGGTGAAGTGGTCGAACGGCACCTCGACGGTGTGGTCGGCCCACAGGCCCTCGGCCCGCACCTCCAGCGATCCGTCCCGGGGCGGGGCGACGTCGTGGTCCGCCACGATGACCAGTGGCCGCCCCTCGCCCACGACCGTGGCCCAGTACCAGGCCCAGCCCTTGCCCGGGTACAGGCCCAGCCGCACGTACCCGCCCAGCGTCGCGTCGTCGCGGGCGAAGTCGAAGTACCAGGACTCGCCCCACCACTCCTCGGCCCCCGCCGGGTGGTGGCGCTCGTCGGCGGGCGTGAGCGGGGCGGGAACGTCGGTCGGCATCGACCGAGCATCGCGCGGGGGCGGTAGGTTGCGCGGCGTGCGCTACCTCAGCCCCGACTGGATCGACGCCGCCGGGCGCGCCCTGGCCGCGGACGGCCGGCTGGGCACGGCGCTGGTGGGCGTGACCCTGACCGTGGAGCAGGTGGTCACCGGGGGGCCGGACGGTCCCGTCACCTGGCACCTGGCCATCTCGGACGGCAAGGTGGCGCTGGCCGCGGGGCCGGCGCCCCGGGCGGACGTCCGCCTCAGCACCGACTACCCCACCGCCGCGGGGGTGGCGGCCTGCGACCTGGCGGCCCAGCGGGCGTTCGTGGAGGGACGGCTGCGGATCGGTGGCGACCTGTCCCTGCTCATCGCCCACCAGCGGGCGCTGGCCGCGGTGGACGACGCGCTGGCCCCGGTGCGGGCCGAGACGACCTACTAGGACACCGAGTACCAGGAGGGTGCCGTGCCCGAGATGCCCGAAGTCCAGGCTCACGCCGAGCGCCTCACCGAGGCCTACGCCGGGACGGACCTGGCGCGCTTCCGGCCGCTCACCTTCACCGCCCTCAAGACCGCCACGCCCGCGCCCGAGGCCGCCCAGGGCCAGCCGCTCAAGGAGGTCGGCCGCCGGGGCAAGCACCTGCTGCTGCGGTTCGAGCCGGTCACCTTCGTCGTCCACCTCATGCAGGGCGGCCGGCTCAAGGAGGACGCCAAGCAGGCGGCCAAGCCGCGGGGCGGCCAGGCCCGCTGGAGCTTCGCCGACGGTCGGGCCCTGCTGCTCACCGAGGCCGGCACCGAGCGCAAGGCCGGGGTGTGGGTGGTGGCGGGCGATCCCGAGGGCCAGGTGCCCCTCGACGATCTCGGGCCCGAGGCCGACACGCTGAGCCGGGAGGACCTCGGGCGGCTGCTCGGGGAGCACTCGATGCGGCTGCACGGCTGGCTGCGCGACCAGCGGATCCTGGCGGGGCTGGGCCGGCGGCTGGCCAACGAGATCTGCCACCGGGCGAAGCTGTCGCCCTTCGCCACGACGGGCAAGCTCGACGACGAGGCGGTCGACCGGCTGCACGCGGCCATGGGCGACTGCATCGCCGAATCGCTCGCCTACGAGCGCACCCGCTCCGACATGTCGTCCTCGGCCGATCGGCCCGGCGCGGTCCACCACCGCGAGGGCGAGACCTGCCCGGTGTGCGGTGACAGCATCCGGGCGGTCGAGTACCGCAGCTACACGGTCAACTACTGCCCGACGTGCCAGACGGGTGGCAAGGTCCTGGCGGACAACACCACCAGCCGCTTCCTCAAGTAGCGGGCCGAGCGGTCAGGGCGTGAGCCACAGCCCAAGAGTCCGCGATTTGGCGGCCGGGCCGCAGCTCGACAGCGAGGCCTCCAGGGAGCACCGCGCGCAGCTTCAGATCAGGCCCAGCTCGCGCACGGCGTCGCGCTCTTCGCCCAGCTCGGCCACCGAGGCGTCGATCCGGGACCGGCTGAAGTCGTCGAGGTCGAGGCCCTGCACGATCTCGTAGCGGCCGCCCGAACACGTCACCGGGAAGCCGGAGATCAGGCCCTCGGGCACGCCGTAGCTGCCGTCGGACGGCACGGCCATGGACACCCAGTCGCCCTCGGGCGTGCCCAGCGCCCAATCGTGCATGTGGTCGATGGCGGCGTTGGCGGCCGACGCGGCCGACGACAGGCCCCGGGCCTTGATGATCGCCGCGCCCCGCTGCTGGACCGTGGGGATGAACTCGTTCTCCAGCCACGCCTGGTCGCCGCCGGCGGCATCGAAGCCGGGCTTGCCCGCCACCTCGGCGTGGAACACGTCGGGGTACTGCGTGGCCGAGTGGTTGCCCCAGATGGTCATGCGGCTCACGTCGTCGACGCCCACGCCGGCCTTGGCCGCCAGCTGGGCCTTGGCCCGGTTGTGGTCGAGCCGGGTCATGGCCGTGAAGCGCTCGCCGGGCGTGCCCGATGCGTTGTTCATGGCGATCAGCGCGTTGGTGTTGGCCGGGTTGCCCACCACCAGGATCCGCACGTCGTCGGCGGCGTTGTCGCTGATGGCCTTGCCCTGCACGGTGAAGATGGCCCCGTTGGCCGAGAGCAGGTCGGCGCGCTCCATGCCCTGCTTGCGAGGCATGGCCCCCACGAGCAGGGAGTAGTTCACGCCCTCGAAGGCCCGGTCGGCGTCGTCGGTCGGCACCATCCCGGCGAGGAGCGGGAAGGCGCAGTCGTCCAGCTCCATGCACACGCCCTGGAGGGCCTCCACGGCCTGGGGGATCTCCAGGAGGTGCAGGATCACGGGCTGGTCATCCCCCAACATCTGACCGCTGGCGATCCGGAACAGCAGGGCGTAGCCGATCTGGCCGGCAGCGCCCGTGACGGCGACGCGTACGGGGTCCTTCATGGCGGCGACACTAGCGGCGCGCCTTCGCCGCGGGCACGGCGGCAGGTAGCCGTGCCCGCGGCGAGCGGCGGCACTCAGGACCGGCGGGGCGTGCCCACGACGGTCCGGCTCGGTCCGGGCTCGTCCGACGCCGGATCCGGATGGTGGCCCATGATCCTGACCACGATGCGGTCCCGGCCCACGAACGGGGTTGCGACGCCGATGTCGTCGGTGCCCGCGATGTCGGTCAGCGCCGTGACGGTCCAAGTGAGGAGGTCGGCCGAGGTGGCCAGCGACACGGGGTTGCCCGCGGCGTCGGTCACGACGAGCGCCACGCCCAAGGGGCCGCCGGCTGCCTCTATCACGTGGCCGCCGACGGGCGCACCCACGGCGGTCAGGTCGGAGTCCGTCCAGCTGGCGCCACCGTCGGCCGAGACGTGCACGGTCGTGCTCTCGTACGACGTGTTGACCAGGCCGGGTCCTGCACCGACCACGAAGCCGTCGGCCGGGGTCTCGACCTTCGTCCAGCTCGCCCCGTCGGCCGAGACGTAGAGGACGCCGTCCGACGCCGCGGCGTTGGGATCGATCTGGACGGACGAGGCGGTGAAGAGGTCGCCGGCCAGCCCGAAGCTGACGACAAGGGCGTCTCCGAGGTCGTTGTCCACCGGCTCCCAGGAGTCACCCGACAGCCGGAAGACCTGGTTCTTGACGGTGTAGGCCTCGTCCTTGCTGCTGACGCCCAGGTCGGACCACGGGACGGTGCGGACGTCCTCGTCCGGGGTGCCGGGATCGACGGGGACCGTGGTGGTGTCCTGAGGCGCCTCGGACGCCTGCACGGTGCTGGTGGGCGCGGGGGTCACCCACACGTCGCCGTCGGCCGACCGCAAGCGGCC
>JBKPRS010000508.1:0-4825 GCA_046734695.1 Actinomycetota bacterium
GGCCCGCGAGCCGCTGCTGGCCGTGGCCGAGGTGGACGGCCGGCGCACCGGCGGCCGCATCCGCCTCGCCGCCCCGCTGGCCCCGGACCAGCTCGAAGCGGTGGCGGGCGCCGAGATCACCGAGCACGCCCGGCTGCTCTGGGACGCCGAGCGCGACGACCTGGTGGCCCGGGTCGAGCGCTCCCTGGGCCGGCTGCGCCTGGGCACGGTCGACCGGCGCCCCACGCCCGGCCTGCCGGCCACCACCGCGCTGGTCGACCGCGTCCGCTCGACGTCGCTCACCGCCCTCCCCTGGACCGGCGCCGCCCGGTCGCTCCAGGCCCGGGTCGGGTTCCTGCACGCGGTGGTGGGCGAGCCGTGGCCCGACCTGTCGGACGCAGCCCTGCGCCGCAGCCTCGACCGGTGGCTGGCCCCGCTGCTGGCCTCGGCCACCGGCCGCAGCGACCTCGACCGCCTCGACCTGGCCCGGGTGCTGCGCGGCCTCCTGCCGTACGAGGTGGCCGGCGACCTAGACCGCCTCGCCCCCGAGGCGCTGGACGTGCCGAGCGGGCGCCGGGCCCGGCTCGACTACACCCAGGGCGACCCCGGCGACCCGCCGGTGCTGGCCGTCCGGGTCCAGGACATGTTCGGCGCGACCGCCACCCCCACCGTGGCGGGCGGCCGGGTCCCGGTCGTCCTCCACCTGCTCTCCCCCGCCGGCCGCCCGGTCCAGGTCACCAGCGACCTCGCCGGCTTCTGGTCCGGCTCGTGGCACGACGTCCGCAAGGAGATGGCCGGCCGCTACCCCAAGCACCCCTGGCCGGCAGACCCGACCGCCCCCGGTTAGTTGCTGCTGGCGGCGGGCGTCATCCTCCCGGCGCGCAAAACGCGCTCGAACAGCGTGACGTGCTCGCGGACCATGCGCTCGGTGGTGAACCGGTCGGCGACCGCGGCACGGCAGGGGGCCCGATCGAGGCGCTTGACCTCGACCAGCTTGGCCGCCAGGTCGTCCAGGTCGTCGCACAGGTAGCCCGTGACGCCGTGGTCGACGATCTCGGGAGCGGTCGCGTAGCGGTAGGCGACCACCGGTGTGCCGCACGCCAGAGCCTCGATCATCACCATGCCGAACGGCTCTGGCCAGCGCAGCGGGTTGACCAGCGCGGTAGCGCCGGCCAGCAACCGGACCTTCTCGTCGTGGGCCACCTCGCCGAGGTACACCACGTCGTCCCCGAGCAGGGGCTCGAGCTGCTCGGCGAAGAAGCGGTGCTCGTGGTCCTCGTTCATCTTCCCGGCGATCAGCAGCCGGCCGCCCATCTGCCGCACCGCCCGGGCAGCATGGTCGGCGCCCTTGTCCGGGATGACGCGCCCGAGGTGCAGGAAGTACGGACCGCGATCGTCACCGCCACCCTCGCCCATCGGATAGGCATCCAGGTCGAGGCCGTGGTGGATCACAGCGGCGATCGGGATCTGTCCGGCGCGACGAGCCTGGTCGTGGCTGATCGCGATCACCGGCGTGCTCCGCGCCAGGCGGCGGTACAGGGCTGCCAGCTCGCCGTCGAACGGCCCGTGGTTGGTCGTGACCACCGGAGGGTGGGAGCGATCGGCACACAGCGGCCCGGTCAGCGTGTGGTCGTGCACGATGTCCGCGCCCCAGGCGGTGAGCGCCTCGTAGCCCGCGATGACATGGTCGAGCTCCACCGATGCGGTGCCCATGCGCTCGCCCTGTGCGGCCACGAGGATGTGCCCGCGCGGAACGGGGCACGTCGAATCACCGGTCGTCCACAACATGACCTCGTGACCGGCCTGCTCGAAGCCGCGGGCGAGCTGGTCGACCACCGCTTCGGTGCCCCCGTAGCGATCCGGGGGCACGGCGACCCACGGTGGCGCAAGTATCCCGATTCTCATCGACGGTCCCCCCACGTAGCAGCGATGGCTCATCACTACCCGTGGCAGGCATCCCCAACAGTGACGATGCGTGCTGGTTCGGCGACTAAAGCGCACGCTCGGCCGGCCGCACCACGGCCAGGCCGGGGCGGAGGCCGCGGAGCGCGACCGCGTCACCGTCGGACTCGATCGTGACCCGGCCGCCGGCCAGCGGCACGTCGGCCACTTCGAGGTGACGGGTTCCGCGCGGCAGCACCGGGTTCAGCTCGATGCGGCCACCCGGGGCGTCGGGCTCGAGGCCGAGCAGGGCCCGGACGAGCAACAACGGGGCGGCCGACGCCCACGCCTGGGGCGAGCACGAGGCGGGGTAGGGCACCGGGACCGGAAGCTCGTTGCGGCTCAGGCCGGCGAAGAGCTCGGGGGGACGGCCCTGGCAGGCGTCCGTGGCGGCCAGCAGCCCCGCGGCGACGCCGGCCGCGGCCTCGGCGAACCCGGCCCGCCGGAGCCCGGCGACGCAGATGGCGGTGTCGTGCGGCCACACCGAGCCGTTGTGGTAGCTGAGCGGGTTGTACGCCCCCATGCCCTCGGCCAGGGTGCGGATCCCCCAGCCGGTGTCCATGGCCGGAGAGACCAGGTGGCGGGCGACCGCGGCAGCCTGGTCCGGGTCGCTGACGATCCCGGTCCAGAGGCAGTGGCCCATGTTCGAGGCCACCGCGTCCACCGGCCGCTTGTCGCGGTCGAGCGCCAGGGCGAACGCCTCCCGGTCGGGCAGCCAGAAGTCGCTCTCGAACCGCCGCCGCAGCACGTGGGCCCGTCGGTCCCGGGTGGAGGCGGTCGCCTCGTCGCCGGTGGCCCGCGCCAGCGCCGCGCCGGCCCGCCATGCGGCGTAGGCGTAGCCCTGGACCTCGGCCAGCGCGATCGGCGGCTCGGCCACCCGTCCGTCGGCGAACGACACGCCGTCCCACGAGTCCTTCCACCCCTGGTGGACCAGGCCCGTCGGTGAGCGCCGCTCGTACTCGAGGTAGCCGTCGCCGTCAGGGTCGCCGGGCCCGGCCACCCACTCCAGCGCGGCGTCGACCGCCGGCAGCAGGGGCCGCAGGTCGTCCAGCGGGGTGCCCCACCGCCAGAGCTCGTGCACGAGCATCACGAACAGCGGGGTGGCGTCGACGGAGCCGTAGTAGACGTCGCCGTCCGCCAGGGCCAGGGACGGTCCCGCCGAGAACCGCACCTCGTGCAGGATCTTGCCGGGCTGCTCCTCGTTGTCGTCCCGGTCTTCGGTCCCCTGCAGGCGGGCCAGCGTGCGCAGCGTCGCCAGCGCCAGGCCGGGGTCGATCAGCAGGGCCATCCACGACGTGAGCAGCGAGTCGCGGCCGAACAGCGTCATGTACCAGGGAGCTCCGGCCGCGATCACCGGATCGGGCTGGCCGGGATCGAAGATGCGCAGGGCCCCGAGGTCAGACCCGGTCCGGGCGAAGGCGGTGGCCAGGCCGGGGATGTCCGAGCGCAGGGTGGGCAGCCGGCCCTCCCAGGCGGCCTGCCGGGTGGAGGGTGGGGCCAGCGCGGGTGACGATCCGCAGCGGTGCCGCGGCGGCACCTCCTGGCCACCCCGCAGCGCGGCCAGCTCGACGCAGTCGGACCACTCCGCCCCCGGCTCGAGCTCGGCCGTCCACCGCAACGACCCGCCGGCCTCGACCGTGGCCCCGTCCGCCCGGATCACGAGGCCCCGCTGGCCGTCGAGGTCCGAGAACGAGGCCGTGCCGCGAGCCACGGCCAGCTGCACGGCCGAAGGGACCGGCCGGCCCCGCTTGACGTCCAACAGGTCGGCCAGGTCGGCGCCGACGGACAGTCGGACCACCACCTCCCGGCGTTCCTTGCCCAGGTTGCGCAGCCGGACATCGAGGCACATGCCCTGACCGACCCACACGTCCCGGAAGACCAGGAGCGCCCGATCGAGCGTCCGGGCCACGAACGACGCCGAGAACGGGGACCGGGCGGCCACGGTCAGCGGCTCCACCGGCCGGTCATCGACCGTGAGCACCAGACGGGAGCAGATGCGGGTGTCGCCGACGTAGAGGCCCTCGACGCCGCGGCCGGCGATCTCGCCCCCGCGGTCGCAGATCGTGAAGCTGGCCCCCTCGACCAGGGTGACCGTGGCGGGCGAGACCGCCTCGCTCTCCTCGCTCAGCGTCCAGCGCTCACTCATGCGTAGGGCGTGGCCGGCACCTAGGCGGCCGCCTTGGCCGCGGTGTCGGGGTCGAGGTCGGCGTAGGCGAGGAGGTCGCGGCCCGCGACCGCGGCGATGTTGTCGCTCCAGGTCGAGCCGGTGTCGAGGTGGCGGCGGGTGTAGCGCAGGGCGACCAGCGCCTTGTGGGTGGCGAGGTCGCCGCCCTCGCCCGCCTGCTCCAGCAGCAGGGCCGCAGCGGTGGTGCGGACCAGGAGGTCGCACAGGCGGGCGGACACCGCCTCGGCCGCGTCGGGCTCGCGGGCGCCGAGGGAGGCGACGCGGTCGACCAGCTCGGTGCGGGCCGTGGCCACAGCGTCGACGGCCGGGGCCAGCCAGCCGGGCCCCCCGGACGACGCGACCGCGAGGGCCTCGTCCACCCGGGCCAGGACCGCCTGGTCGGCCTGGTCGCGGCGGATCGTCCGCAGCACGTCCAGGACGCAGATGTTCTCGCTGCCCTCCCAGATGGGGTGGCACTGGGCGTCGCGGAGCTGGCGGGTGAGGCCCCAGTCCTCGCAGTAGCCGTTGCCACCGTGCAGCTCGACCGCGAACGAGGCGGCCTCCACGCCCAGGCGGCATAGCCGGACCTTGGCTGCGGGTACCAGGATGCGCCGCAGCCGGGCCCCGTCCGCGTGGCGGGACGCGGCCGCGCACTCGAAGCCGAGGGCCGTGGCCGCCTCCAGCTCGGCCTGGAGGTCCACCAGCTGCTCCCGGACCAGCGGCAGGTCGACCAGCGCCCGG
>JBKPRS010000509.1:0-15317 GCA_046734695.1 Actinomycetota bacterium
CACCCGCTACATCGAGCCGGGCAAGATCGCCGGCTGCCAGGTGGTGGTGTCCCGGAGGGGTCAGGTGGCCCACGCGGCCACGTTCGGCCAGGCGGACCGCGAGCACGAGGTCAAGGTGGCCGACGACACCATCTGGCGCCTGTACTCGATGACCAAACCGATCACGGGCGTCGCCCTGCTGAGCCTGTACGAGACCGGTGCGTTCGCACTCAGCGATCCGGTGCACCGCTACATCCCCGAGTTCCGCGACACCAAGGTCCGCGAGACGCTCGAGGACGGCACCAAGGTCGAGGTGGACCCGCAGCGGCCCATGTCGGTGCGCGACGCGTTCATGCACATGACCGGCATCGGGATGGGCCCGCGCGGGGCCCGCCTCGACCTGGCCACGCTGGGCGAGCGCCCGCCGTCTCTGCGCCTGGGCGGCGGAGGCAACCTGCAGACGCTGATGGAGCGCCTGGCGCCCCTGCCCTTGCGCTTCCACCCCGGCACCCGCTGGCTGTACTCGTGGTCGACCGACGTGTGCGCCCGGCTGGTCGAGGTGTTCTCGGGCAAGCGTTTCGACGAGTACCTGCAGGAGACGATCTTCGACCCGCTCGGCATGGTCGACACCGGCTTCTCGGTGCCCGACGACAAGATCGGCCGGTTCGCGGCCCTGTACCGCCGCGCCCCCGACAAGTCGGTTCGGCTCCTGGACGACCCGCTCACCAGCGGCTACCGCACCCACCCGGAGTTCCTCTCGGGCAGCGGTGGCCTGGTCGGAACGGCGGCCGACTACCTGCGGTTCTGCCACATGCTCGTCAACGGGGGCGAGCTCGACGGCGTGCGCATCCTGTCGCGCAAGACCGTCGAGCTGATGCGCACCAACCACCTGCCGGGTGGCGGGGACCTGCGCCAGTTCGCCATGCCCGGCGGCTACGGCGAGGTCGGCTTCGACGGCATGGGCTTCGGCCTCACGGTCGCGGTCAGCGGGGGACCGGCGCTCACCCAGTCGGCCGGCTCGCCGGGCGAGTACATGTGGGGCGGCGCCGCCTCGACCGCCTTCTGGATCGACCCGGTCGAGGAGATCGTCGGCGTGTTCATGACCCAGCTCATGCCGTCGGGGACGTTCAACTTCCGGGGCCAGCTCAAGTCGATCGTCTACGGGGCGCTCGCCGACTGATCCACCGGATCGGCCGGGGGCGACCCCAGCAGGAAGCGCGGGCCCGGGCCGTCCTCGGCGGCCCGGTCGCCCGGGTTGGCGAGCCGGCACGACTGCAGCGACAGGCAGCCGCACCCGATGCAGCCGTCGAGGCGGTCGCGCAGCCCCTCCAGCAACGCGATCTGCTCGTCCAGCCGCGGGCGCCAGGCCCGGGACAGGCGGGCCCAGTCCTCGCGGGTGGGCGTGCGCTCCTCGGGCAGCGAGGCCAGCGCCTCGCGGATCTCGTCCAGTGACAGGCCGACCCGCTGCGCCACCCGGATGAACGCCACCCGGCGCAACACGTCGCGCTGGAACCGGCGCTGTCCGCCGGCGTTGCGTTCGGCCGTGATGAGGCCCTCGGCCTCGTAGAAGCGCAGTGCGGAGGGACGCACGCCCGTGCGCTCGCTCAGTGCGCCGATGCCCAGAGTGGCCTCCACGGACGGCACGGTACCTTTCGAGACGCAATTGTCCGGGTAGTGTGCACCTGATGGCACGGGGGACCGCGGCCAAGGTGACGTCGCGCGCACAGCGACCGGTGGTCGGCCTCACGCGCCGCGAGGCCCGCCGGGCCGAGCTGCTGGAGGCGGCGTTGCGGGTGATCCGCCGGGGCGAGGGCCGGGTGGCGATGGAGGACATCGCGGCCGAGGCCGGCATCTCCCGTCCGATCCTCTACCGCCACTTCGGCGACGCCACCGGGCTGTACGCGGCCGTGGCCGACCACTTCTGCCGGGCCATGCTGGCCCGCCTGCGGCGCGGCATCCGCGACCTGCCGCCGGGCCACGGCCTGCTGCACCACCAGATCCTCACCTACCTCACGGTCATCGACGAGGACCCCAACGTCTACCGGTTCCTCAACCGCCAGGTGCCGCCCGACCGCGAGCGCTCGGTCACCCACCACAGCGGCTTCTCGCGCCTGATCGCCGACGCCACCGCCGACCACCTGCGCACCGCCGGGTGGGGCAAGCGCATGTCGTTCGCCGGTGCGGACCTGTTCGTGGGGGGCCTGGAAGCGGCGGCCAGCCGCTGGGTCGAGGAGCGCACCTGCACCGCGGAGGAGCTGGCCGACCGGCTCACCGCGGTCCTGTGGAACGGCTTCGTCCACGGCGGCATGCCACTGCGCGCCGAGCCGGCCGCCGCCGAGGGGATCGCCTGAGGCTGCGCTCGGGGCAGCCGGGGCCCGAGCGGCCCGGCGCCTCGGCGCCAAGAGCGGGAAACACGGCCTCCTAGGAAGTCGCCAGGCCCATGAGGTCGGCGAAGTTCCCGGAGTAGAAGCGCTCGCGCGCGGGGCCGGACACGTCCTCCATGGTGGCCTCGAACCGGCTCAGCGGATCGCGGGTGCCCTCGGGGTGGGGGTAGTCGGACGAGAACATCAGCAGGTCCGGCCCGCACTGATCGATGATGGCGCCCACCGGCTCGCCCGGGAACGGCGTGAACCACACCTGGCGCTCGATGTACTCGCGCGGCGACAGCGCCATGGCGTTGAGCTGGGGCTCGGACTTGCGGAAGTTGCGGGTGACCTGGTCGAGCTTGACCAGCATGGTCGGCGCCCAGGCCGCGCCCAGCTCGATGGCCGCGCCGCGCAGGCCGGGGAAGCGCTCGAACACGCCGTCCATGGCCATGCAGGCCAGGAACACCTCGGGGGCGTGGCTCAGGGCGATGTAGTCCTTGGAGCGGATGTTCTCGCCGCCGCCCAGGAAGTCCGTCACCGGCGCCAGGCCGTTGTCGTGGAGCGAACGGGGGACGGTGAGCCGGGCGCCGCCCACGTGCAGCACGAAGGGGACGCCCGCCTCGGCCAGCCGGCCCCAGACGCCGTCGTAGGCGGGGTGGGTGTGGGAGTGGCGCTTCGGGGCGTCGTGGCTCACCTGGATGGCGGCCGCGCCGTCGTTCAGGCTGGCCTCGACTTCGGCGGCGGCCCGCTCGGGGTCACCGAGGGGTACGAAGGCGACGGCCATGAGGCGCTCGTCGTGGGAGCAGAAGTCGACGATGCCCCGGTTGAGGGCCCGGTTGCCGGCCGCCCGCACGTCGCGGTCCTCGAGCCCGAGGAACTGGGACGAGGCGAAGGTCGGGAACACGAGCTGGCGGTCGAAGCCGAGCAGGTCGAGCGCGCGGCTGCGCTCGTCGGGGTCGAAGGCGCCGAGGGCGTCCCAGCCCTTGGCGTCGAGCACGCCCGCCTCCAGCTCGGCGCGGGCCGTGTCGTCGGAGCGGCGGGCCTCGGCCTGGAGCACCGCGGCCTCCGCCATGCGCCCGGCCCCGCCCAGCTGCAGCGGGCCGATCCGGTCCCGCATCTCGTCCGCCAGGTAGCCACCGAGCCAGTCGGGCAGCTCCATGATGTGGCTGTCGGCGTCGTAGTAGGTGCGGCCCTCGGCGTACGGCATCGTGCAACCCCCTCTGCGCCCCCGGTGCGGGTGCTACGCACCGTAACACCGGGGGGCTGCAGTGGGCCGCAGGGGAGCCGGGAGATCAGGCCTCGGGGAGCGGGCCGAAGAACCCGCCGACGCGGGACAGGCGGCCGTCCTCGGCCACGATGGCGACGTCGAGGCCCTGCAGGACCACGTTGCCGTCGCCGTCGGTCAGGTCCCAGCCGAACCGGACCAGGTTGTGGTGGGCGTCGAGGCCGCTGTTGAGGGTCACGGCGTGGCCCGGGAACTGGCTCTGCAGGTCGCCGATCGCGGCGCTGATCGCCTCGGCCCCGGTCGCCGACACCAGCGGGTCCACGAAGCCGCACTCCTCCACCCAGGCCTGGGGCATCAGCTCGGCGCGGCGGGCGGCGTCGGGCTCGTTGAAGATCGTGAAGTAGGTGTCGATCACCGTGGCGAGTTCGACTGTCGTGGTGTCGCTCATCGGGGTTCCTCTCTGAACGGTGTGGGGACGCCGCCCACCATGCGCGGCGGTCCCGCCCGGCGGCCATTACCTGACGGGTAGGCGCCGTCGTGACCGGCCGGCGTTATGGTCGATCCGATGGCGCTCACGATCACCGCCTCCCCCGACACCATCGACATCCGTCCCGGCGTGGGCGGCATGCTGCGCAGCTGGCGCCAGCGCCGGCGGCTGAGCCAGCTCGACCTCGCCAACGAGGCCGCGGTGTCGGCCCGCCACCTGAGCTTCGTGGAGAACGGCCGGTCCAAGCCCTCGCGCGAGCTGGTGCTCCACCTGGCCGAGCACCTCGAGGTCCCGCTGCGCGAGCGCAACACGCTGCTGCTGGCCGCGGGCTACGCGCCGAGCTACGCGCGCACACCCCTGGAGGACGAGGCCATGACCCCGGTGCGCGAGGCGCTGGACCAGGTGCTGGCCGGCCACGAGCCGTTCCCGGCCGTGGTGGTGGACCGCCACTGGGACCTCGTGTCGGCCAACCGGCCCCTCATGGAGCTGATGAGCACCGGGATCGCCCCCCACCTGCTGGAGGAGCCGGTCAACGCCATGCGGGTGACGCTGCACCCCGACGGGCTCGCGCCCCGGATCCTCAACTTCCCCGAGTACGCCGCCCACCTCGTCGACCGGCTGCGGCGCGAGGCTCTCAGCTACGCCGACGAGCGGCTGCTGGCCCTGCACGACGAGCTGTGCTCGTACCCAGGCGTGGCCGGCTCGGCCTCGCCGGCCGACACCGCCGGCCAGGTGTTCATGCCGATGGTGCTGCGCACGGGCGAGGGCGTGCTCACGTTCTTCTCCATGCTGTCCACGTTCGGCACCGCCCGCGACATCACGCTGGAGGAGCTGGCGGTGGAGTCGTTCTTCCCCGCCGACGAGGCCACCGCGGCGGTGCTGCGGGCCCGCTGGGCCTAGAGCAGCGAGAGCTGGGTCTGGTCGCCGCGCGGCCGCACCGCCACCTCCACGTCGGGCGGGGCGGCCGCCGGCCCGACCATGTGCTCGGGGTCGTCACGCTGGGCCGGGATGCCGCCGTAGCGCTGCACCAGGCGGGACACGACGGCGCCCAGCTCGCGCTGGTCGGCCTGGGGGGCGTAGGCCCGGTCGCGGTAACGGCGGCGGTAGCCGGCCAGCAGCTGGGGATGGGTCTCGGCCAGGTGGGCGAAGAAGACCTCCCGGACCCCGGGCCGCAGGTGCAGCAGCACCGTCGACACCGAGCGGGCCCCGGCCTCGACGCACGCCCGGACGACCGCGTCGAGCTGCTCGGGCCCGTCGGACAGCCCGGGGAGCACCGGGGCGATCAGCACCCCGCAGGGCACGCCCGCGGCGTTGAGCGCCTCGACCGCCCGCACACGCCGGGCCGGATGGGGGGTGCCGGGCTCGGTGGTGCGCCACACGTCCTCGTCGAGCGTGCCGATCGACAGGTTGACCCGCACCTGGGTGCGCTTGGCCGCCTCGGCCAGCAGGTCGAGGTCGCGCAGCACCAGTGTCGACTTGGTGAGGATCGAGAAAGGGTTGCCCACCTCGGTGAGCACCTCGACGATGCCCCGCGTGAGCCGGTACTTGCCCTCGGCGCGCTGGTAGGGATCGGTGTTGGTGCCCATGGCGATGAGGTCGCCTCCCCAGCGCCGGGGATCGAGCTCGGCCCGTAGCAGCGAGACGGCGTTGACCTTGACCACGATCTTGCGCTCGAAGTCGCCGTCGGTGTCGAGGTCGAGGTGGGCGTGGGTGGGACGGGCGAAGCAGTAGGTGCAGGCGTGGCTGCAGCCCCGGTAGGCGTTGATGGACCAGCGGAACCCGAACGGCGCGCCCTTGACCTCGTTCACGATGCGCCGGGCCCGCACGTGCAGGAACTCGATGCCCCGGAACTCGCCGCGGCCCGGCTGGCGCTCGAAGATCGGCTCGTCGAACAGCGTCTGCTGGGCCTGTGGCTCCTCGACCTGGTCCCAGCGGATGGCGGTCATTCCCGCACTATAGCGAACACCTGTACGATGCGGAACCGTCCTCAGAATGTGTGCAGATAGGTCACGTGGTCTCGTGTTGCGGGGCTGTGTTGCCTGGAGGCCTCGCTGTGGAGCTGCGGCCCGGCCGCCAAATCGCGGACTCTTGGGCTGTGGCTCACGCCCTATCCGCTCGACCTCTCAGCGCGGGCGCAGGACGTCCTTCAGCACGTCGCGGACGGCGGCGATCGGCTCGGTGGAGCGCTGGCCCTTGGCCATCACGATCGTGCCCTCGATGGCGGCGATGACCAGCGTGGCGAGGGCGTGGGCCTCCGCCGGCTCGCGGCCTTCGGCCTCCAGCGCGACGGCCACCCGGTCGGTCCAGCCGTGCAGCGCCCGCGAAGTGGCCTCGGCCAGGGCGTCGTGCGAGCCGGCGGCGTCGAGCGCCACGGTGGCCACCGCGCAGCCCTCGCGGTACTCGGTGCGCTCGAGGTGGTGCACGTAGGAGTCGAAGATGGCGGTCACGGCCTCGGCCACCGTCTCGTGCTCGGTGAGCTGGCGGTCGAGGTTGGCGGCGCTCCGCTCGGCGAACAGGTCCACGGCGGCCGCGGCGAGCTGCTCCTTTCCCCCGGGGAAGTGGAAGTACATCGACCCTTTCGGGGCGTCGGCCTCCGCCATCACCTGGTTCAACCCCGTCGCTGCGTAGCCCTGCGTGCGCAGCAGGCGCGAGGTGGAGCGGACGAGTCGTTCACGTGTGTCGGATGCCACAGGCACAGCATAGCAATATGGCGACTGGTCTATTGACTATGACGACTGGTCTAGTTAGCGTCGACGTCATGGAGACCACCTCGAGAACCCTCCCGGTGAGCCTCTCCGTTCGTCCCTCGGGCCCCGGGGACCTGGAGCGGCTCGACGCTTTCGTCGACCGGTGCAGCCCCGCCACGCTGTACCGCCGCTTCCACGGCGCGGGTGAGCGGCCCGCCCGGCGCGAGATGGCCCGGGTGGCCGCTCCCAGCGCCACCCACCGCTCGTGGGTGGCCGTGTCGCCCGGAGGCGACATCCGTGGCGTGGCCACGCTGGCCTGGGGCCGCGACTGTTCGGTCGAGGCCGCGTTCATGGTCGAGGACGACTGGGCCCGCCGGGGCGTGGGCCGGGCGCTGTTCGCCGCGCTGGTCGACGACTCCTGCCGTGCCGGGCTCCACACCCTCCGGGCCATGGTGCAGGCGGACAACGAGCGAGCCGTGCGATTCCTGCTCGCCGTCGTCCCCGGCGCCCGTTCCCGCTACGCCGGGGACGCCGAGATCGAGGTGACGCTGCCCGTCACCACCACAGTCCCCACCGCGGCCCCGACCGCGGTCCCCACGCAGGAGGCAGCGTGATGTCCAGGTTCCGACCCGACGTGTCCGTGCTCCGCGCCGCGGCGCCCTTCGCCGCCTACGACGAGCGTGAGCTCGCCCCGCTGGCCGCCCACGCCGACCGGCTCGACCCCCGTCCGGGCACCCCCCTGGCCCGGGCGGGCGAGCACGCCCGCGAGGTCGTCGTCGTGGTGGAAGGCGACGCGGTCGTCATGCACCGCGGCGGCGTCGAGCGACTGGGCCCCGGCTCCTGGATCGGCGCCCGCGAGGTCGTCGGCGGTGACGCCCACGACGAGACCGTGGTGGCGGGGGACGGCCTGCGGGTCGTCGTCCTGCCGGCGCCGGCCTTCCGGTGGGCCGCCCAGATGCTGCCCGGCCTGCTGGATCAGGTGACCGCGTCCAGCGACCCCGAGCCGGTCAGAGCCAGTCGCGCCGCTTGAACTCGATGTAGAGCCCCACCGCCAGGACCACCATCAGCACGGTCGACACCCACACGCCGGAGCTGTGGCCGTATCCGGGGTAGGGCACGTTCATGCCGTAGAAGCCGGTGATGAGCGTGGGCACCGCCACGATGGCCGCCCAGCTCGTCACCTTCTTCATGACCTGGTTCTGGCGGTAGTCGCGCAGGCTCAGGTTGGCCTCGACCAGCGACGTGGCCAGGTCGCGCAGCGAGTCCGCCGTCTCGCTCACCACGATGAGGTGGTCGTACAGGTCCTGGAAGTACGGCTGGATCTCGGGCTTCACCACGTCGAGCTCGCGGTGCACCAGCGTGCCCAGCGCCTCGCGCAGCGGCGCCACCAGCCGGTAGAACTTCGACAGCGTGCGGCGCATCTCGAACCAGTCCCGCTGGTCCTCGGGGCTCAGCGGGTGGTCGCTGAAGATGGCGTCGCCGATGTCGTCGTAGTAGTCGTCGAACTGCTCGATCGCGGTGAAGTAGCCGTCGACGACCACGTCGATCAGGCCGTAGACCATGAAGCCGATCCCGGCGGCGCACATCTCCGGGGACCGGTCCCAGCGCTCGACGACCTCGTCCATGTCGAAGCTGTCGTCGGACCGCACGGTGACGAACCAGGTCTCGCCGATGAACGCGTCGATCTCGACGGTCGACAGCGCCCGCGCCTCGACGTCGAGCGTCACCGCGTGGGCGGCCAGGAAGGCGTGCGTGCTGTAGCGGTCGATCTTGGATCGCTGGTGCGGCTCGAGTGCGTCCTCCACCGCCAGGGGGTGCAGGCCCAGCTCGGACGCCAGCGTGTCCAGCGCCTGCTCGTCCGGGCGGTGCAGGTCGACCCAGACATGCGTGTCGGGCTGGGCGAGGTGCTCGGACAGCTCGGAGAGGGGGAAGTCCTCGGCGTCGAGGATGCCCTTGCGGTAGGCGCGGGTACGCACGCTCACACCACCAGTGAACCACCGTCGTGGCGGTCGTCCGCACATCTGGCTAGGGTGCCGCTTGTTGTTTCCGGGTCAATAACTCCTGGAGGGGGGACCAGATGGAGACCCGCACGCCGCCGCGCTCGAAGCTGCTCCGCCGCCTTCTGCCTGCCCTGGTGGGGCTGGCGCTCATCGGCGCCTCGCTCCCGGGGTGCGACTGGCCGGCAGGGACCCGCTTCGTCGACCAGGTCTTCACCCAGGTCGACCTCACGTCGGGCATCACCTACCGCAGCACGACGACGTGGGACGGGAAGCCCATCGACCTCAAGCTCGACATCCGCCAGCCGGCCGGGGACACCCGCGCCCAGCGCCCGGTGATGATGTGGATGTTCGGCGGCAGCTGGCGGAACGGCGATCGCAACCAGCTCGCCAGCTTCGCCGTCGACTCGGCCAAGCGCGGCTACGTGGCCGTCACCATCGACTACCGCCTACGCCCGACCCAGCAGCCGTTCGACATCTCCGGGGCCGAGATCGACGCCTACGACGACACGATCGCCGCCATCCAGTGGCTCCGCGACCATGCCGCCACCTACCGGATCGATCCCAACGCCATCGTCCCGGCGGGGTACTCGGCCGGTGCCATCAACGCCCTGCATGCCGTCTTCCGCCCGGGCACGCGGGGCCCGGTGACGACTCCCGCGGCCGGCGCCGTGGCGCTCCACGGCATCAGCTTCGTGAAGCCGCCGGCCGGCCGGCCCGCGGTGATCATGGTCAACGCCACCGAAGACGGGACGGTTCCCTTCGGCCCCGCCAAGGGGACATGCGACCAAGCTGTCGCGGTGGGCGACGACTGCCTCCTGCTCACCCACCCGGGCGACCACCTCGACATCCCGTCCTGGTTCCTCGACGAGGCCCACCGCCTCGTGTTCGAACGCATCCTGTTCGGGCTGGGCTACGGGGACGAGGTGCTGTCCACGCTCGGTTAGGCGCCTGGGTACGCTGCGGCCACGTCCGACATCCCGAGCTTCTGGTCCGTAGACAGCACGCCGTTCTCGGCGGATCCACCCCCGCCGCAGCCGATGCGCGTCGTGCTGCGCCAGATCGACGACGATCAGTTCGCCGTGCAGGAGCGGCTCGTCGTCACCTGGCCGCCCACTCCCGAGGGGGCGACGCTGGTCATCGAGCCCGAGTGGCTCAGCCGCACCGACCTGGCGTCGATCCCGCTCTACCTCGGCTGGTTCGCCCGGCGCCATGGCCGCCACACCGCCGCGTCGCTGGTGCACGACCTGCTGGTGGGCAACGAGGACGACAGCGCCACGCCTGCGATGCTGCCGCCGGCGTGGCAGCTCACGCCCGAGCAGGCCGACGTGCGCTTCCGCGACCTGCTCCAGGCGTCCGGCGTGCCGCCCGTGCGGGCCTACCTGATGTGGACGGCGGTGGTGGCCAACACCCGCTGGCACACCCCGGTCCAGCGCCTGGCGCTCATCCTGTGGGGGATCGTCGCCGCGCTCGGCTCGGCGCTCTTCGTCTGGGGCCTCGTCACGGGGGCGGGGTGGGCCGTGGTCCTCGGCCTGCTCGGGCCGACCCCCGCGGCCCTGCTGTGGGGCGGGCAGTTCCCGGCCGGGGTCATCGCCGGGTACTCGCTGTGGTGGACGGTGTTCGGCTCGCTACCCGGCTGGCTCGCCTACCAGGGCTACCGGCTGGTCGAGTGGGTGGTCGGGCTGGTCCGGCCCGGGAGCCCGGCCCCGTCACCTCAGCCGGTGGAGCCCGTGCCCTACGACCAGCGTTAGATCCCGACCGGGTGCCAGACCGTCTTGGTCTCCAGGAAGGCCAGCATGCGGTCCAGCCCGGGGTCGGCGGACCAGTCGGGTGTGGTCACGGGCGGCCGCACGACGCGTTTGAGGTTCTCGGCCGCGGCCGTCTCCAGCTCGGTGGCCAGCTCCGTGTCGGTGACACCTGCGAGGTCGAGGGCGTTGACGTCCATGTGCGACGCCAGCCACGGGGCGATCTCGGCGGCCCGGCCGGTGAGCAGGTTGACCACCCCGCCGGGCAGGTCCGAGGTGGCGAGCACCTCGGCCAGCGTGATCGCCGGCAGCGGGCGCTCCTCCGACGCCACCACCACGGCCGTGTTGCCGGTCACGATCGCCGGTGCCACGACCGACACCAGGCCCAGCAGCGACGAGTCGCGCGGGGCGACGAGGGCCACGACGCCGGTCGGCTCCGGCACCGAGAAGTCGAAGTAGGGGCCGGCCACCGGGTTGGACGAGCCGTGCACCTGGTGGATCTTGTCGCTCCACCCGGCGTACCAGACCCAGCGGTCGATGGCCGCGTCGACGGCGTCCCCGGCCTTGCCCGCCTTCAGGCCCTCGGCGTCGGCCACCTCGGCGACGAACTGGGCACGCCGACCCTCCAGCATCTCGGCCACGCGGTACAGCACCTGGCCGCGGTTGTAGGCCGTGGCGCCCGACCAGCCGGAGACGGCCTTGCGGGCCGCGACGACGGCGTCGCGGGCGTCCTTGCGCGAGGCCAGGGCGGCATTGGCCAGGAACCGGCCGTCCGCTGCGCTGACCTCGTAGGTCCGGCCGGACTCCGAGCGGGGGAAGGCCCCGCCGACGTAGAGCTTGTAGGTCTTGCGGACTGCGAGGCGGCCGTCGTCAGACATCGAGGTAGGCCTCCAGCCCGTGGCGCCCGCCCTCGCGGCCGTAGCCCGACTCCTTGTAGCCACCGAACGGGCTGGTCGGATCGAAGCGGTTGAACGTGTTGGCCCACACCACCCCGGCCCGCAGCCGCTGGGCCATCCAGAGGATGCGGCTGCCCTTGTCGGTCCACACGCCGGCGGACAGGCCGTACGGCGTGTTGTTGGCCTTCTCCAGCGCCTCGGCCGGGGTGCGGAACGTCAGCACCGACAGCACCGGTCCGAAGATCTCCTCCCGGGCGATGCGATGGGCCTGGGACACGCCGGTGAACACCGTGGGCGGGAACCAGTAGCCGCGCTCGGGCAGGTCGCAGGGCGGGGACCAGCGCTCGGCGCCCTCGTGCTCGCCCACGTCGGACAGCTCACGGATGCGGGCCAGCTGCTCGGGACTGTTGATGGCGCCGATGTCGGTGTTCTTGTCCAGCGGATCGCCCAGGCGCAGCGTGCCCAGGCGCCGCTTCAGGTGGCCGATCAGGTCGTCGACGATCGACTCCTGCACCAGCAGCCGGCTGCCCGCGCAGCACACGTGGCCCTGGTTGAAGAAGATGCCGTTGACGATGCCCTCCACCGCCTGGTCCAGCGGGGCATCGTCGAAGACGATGTTGGCGGCCTTGCCGCCGAGCTCCAGCGTGACCTTCTTGCGGGACCCCGCCACCGAGCGGGCGATCTGGCGGCCCACCTCGGTCGAGCCGGTGAACGCGACCTTGTCCACCCCGGGGTGCTCGACCAGGGCCCGGCCGGTGTCGCCCGCCCCGGTCACGATGTTCACCACCCCGGGCGGCAGCTCGGCCTGGCGGCAGATGTCGGCGAAGGCCAGCGCGGTGAGCGGGGTCGTCTCGGCCGGCTTGAGGACCACCGTGTTGCCACAGGCGAGGGCGGGGGCGATCTTCCAGGCCAGCATGAGCAGCGGGAAGTTCCAGGGGATGACCTGGGCGGCCACGCCGAGGGGCCGGGGATCGGGGCCGAAGCCCGCGTAGCCGAGCTTGTCGGCCCAGCCCGCGTAGTAGAAGAAGTGGGCGGCGACCAGCGGCAGGTCGACGTCGCGGCTCTCCCGGATGGGCTTGCCGTTGTCGATCGACTCCAGCACCGCCAGCTCCCGCGAGCGCTCCTGGAGAATGCGGGCGATGCGGTACAAGTACTTGCCCCGCGCCCGGGCCGGCAGGCGGGACCACGGGCCCTCGTAGGCGGAGCGGGCCGCGGCCACCGCCCGGTCCACGTCTTTGGGCCCGGCCGCCGCGATCTCGGACAGGACCTCCTCGGTGGCGGGGTTGACGGTCTTGAACCGGGTGCCATCGGTCGGCTCGACCATCTCGCCGCCGATGTACAGCCCGTAGCTGGGCGCGATGTCGACGATCGAGGTCGACTCGGGCGCCGGCGCGTACTCGAAGGTCATCAGGAGGCCACCTCAGTCCAGCGTGAAGTAGTCGGGACCGGAGTACCAGCCGGTGGACAGCTTGCGCCGCTGCATGAGCAGGTCGTTGAGCAGCGACGAGGCGCCGAAGCGGAAGTAGTCGGGATGGAGCCAGTCGTCCCCGCAGGTCTCGTTGACCACCACGAGGTAGCGGACCGCATCCTTGGCGACCCGGATGCCGCCGGCCGCCTTGACCCCGACCTGACGGCCGGTCTGGGCCCGGAAGTCCCGCACCGCCTCGAGCATCACGAGCGTCACCGGCAGGGTGGCGGCGGGGGAGACCTTGCCGGTGGAGGTCTTGATGAAGTCGGCGCCCGCCAGCATGGCCAGCCACGAGGCCCGCCGGACGTTGTCGTAGGTGGCCAGCTCGCCGGTCTCGAGGATGACCTTCAGGTGGGCGTCGCCACACGCTGCCTTGGTGGCCACGATCTCGTCGTGGACGTCGACGTAGCGCCCGGCCAGGAAGGCCCCGCGGTCGATGACCATGTCGATCTCGTCGGCCCCGGCGTCGACCGCGGCCCGCACGTCGGCCAGCTTCACGTCCAGCGGGGCCCGGCCCGAGGGGAACGCGGTCGCCACCGCGGCGATGTGGATCCCCGAGCCCGCGAGCGCCTCCACCGCCACCGGCACCAGGTCGCCGTACACGCAGATGGCCGCCACCGCCGGGCACGACGGGTCCGACGGATCGGGCCGGCGCCCCTTGGCGCACAGCGCCCGCACCTTGCCCGCCGTGTCCTGGCCCTCCAGGGTGGTGAGGTCGATCATGCTCACGGCCAGGTCGAGGGCGAACTGCTTGGCCGTGGTCTTGATCGACCGGGTGGCCAGCCCCGCGGCCCGCGCCTCGACGCCCACCTGGTCCACGCCGGGCAGCCCGTGCAGGAACCGGCGCAGCGTGGCGGCCGACGCCGTGAGGTCGGCGAGGTCGGCGGTCGCAGTCACCCGTTCAGGTTACTTGCAGGTTCGGGAACAGGGATCAGAGCTCCTCGGCCCGGAGGGAGGCGAAGCCGGGCTTGATGGTGCCCTGGATGATGCGCAGGCGCTGGTCGAAGGGCCAGAACGCCGACTTCATGGCGTTGACCGTGAACCACTCGATCTCGTCCCAGCCCCAGCCGAACGCCTCCACCAGGTTGTGGAACTCCTGGCTGAGCGTGATGTCGGACATGAGCCGGTTGTCGGTGTTGACCGTCACCCGGTAGCGCAGGCGGGTCAGCAGCCCGATCGGGTGCTCGGCGATGGACGGCGCCGCGCCGGTGTGGACGTTGGAGGTGGGGCACATCTCCAGGGCCACCCGCCGGTCCCGCACGAAGGCGGCCAGCAGGCCCAGGTGCGCCCGTCCGGTCTCGTCGACGGTGATGTCGTCGACGATGCGGACGCCGTGGCCGAGGCGCTCGGCCCCGCACAGCTGCAGCGCCTCCCAGATCGAGGGCAGGCCGAACGCCTCGCCCGCGTGGATGGTGATGTGGCTGTTGGCCTTGGCGATCTCCTGGAACGCGGCCAGGTGGCGGGTGGGCGGGTTGCCGGCCTCGCTGCCCGCGATGTCGAAGCCGACCACGCCGTCGTCGCGGTGGCGCAGCGCCAGCTCGGCGATCTCGCTGGAGTTGGCCGCATGGCGCATGGCGGTGGCCAGCGTCCCGATCGTGATGCCGCGCCCCGCGCTGCCCAGGCGGAAGCCCTCCAGCACCGACTCCACGACCTCGTCAAGCGACAGCCCGCCGTCGATGTGCAGTTCGGGAGCGAAGCGCACCTCGGCGTACACGATGCCGTCGTCGGCCAGGTCCTCCGCGCACTCGGCCGCCACCCGCACGAGGGCGTCCTTGGACTGCATGACGCCGACGGTGTGCTCGAAAGTCTCCAGGTAGAGGTCGAGGTCGCGGCGGTGGGCGCCTTCGGCGAACCAGCGGGCCAGGTCGTCCACGTCGGTGGTGGGCAGGGTGTGGCCCGCGTCGCGGGCGAGGTCGATCACGGTGGCAGGGCGGAGCCCTCCGTCGAGGTGGTCGTGCAACACGACCTTGGGAGCCCGCCGGATCTGCTCGAGCGTGGGGGGTGCCATACCCCAGGCTAACCAGCTCTCAGCTGATCCGTTCGATGACCAGTGGACGGGGATCGGGCGGCTCGGGCCCCACCGAGATGGCGCCCTCCAGGGCGGCCAGCGCACCCGGCAGCCGGGACTCGTCGTCCAGGTGGAGCTCCAGGACAGGATCGCCCGTGCTCACGGTGTCACCCGGCTTGCGCAGGCACACGGCGCCGGCGATGGGGGACACGGGGTCCTCCTTGCGGGACCGGCCCGCGCCCAGGCGCCAGACGGCCACGCCCACGGCCCGGGCGTCGAGGCGCCGCAGGTAGCCGTTGCCGGGCGACGGCACGACGTAGCGGGTCGGGGCCTCGGCCAGCGGGGCGGCCGGGTCGCCGCCCTGGGCCCGGATCATGGCCTCGTAGACCGCCAGCGCCCGCCCGTCGGCCAGCAGCGCCGCGGGATCCGTGGCCGGGCGCCCGCCGCCGGGACCGGGCC
>JBKPRS010000510.1:0-5927 GCA_046734695.1 Actinomycetota bacterium
CCTTGGCGGCACGCGACCGCTCCAGCAGGTGCGCGGGGATGCGGCTGGCGGCCTCGCTCGCCGGCGCGGCGGCGGCCTCGCCGCCTCCGTTGCCGCCGTCGCCGCCCGCGGGGGGCGTGGCCGCGGCCTCGCTCCCGCCGGACTTGGCGGCGGCGGCCTTGCGGCGGGCCTCCTCGGCCCGCTTGCGCAGGTGCTCTGGGATCTCGGTCATGAGATGTGTGCCTCGAAGTCCCTCATCACAGCGGCCCGGAGATGCCGCCGTCCTTGCGGACTCGCCAGAAGTGGATGGCCATGAAGATCACGATCACGAACGGCAACATCAGCACGTGCAGCGTGTACCAGCGTAGGAGCGTGTCTGTACCTATCTCGGACCCTCCCAGCAGGACGAAGCGCACCTGCGTGCCGAAGACGGGCGTGTAGCCCATCATGTTGGTGCCCACGGTCACGGCCCATAGCGAGAGCTGGTCCCATGGCAGCAGGTAGCCGGTGAAGCTGAGCAGCAGCGTCAGCATCAGCAGCACCACGCCGATCACCCAGTTGAACTCCCGCGGCGGCTTGTAGGCGCCGTGGTAGAAGACGCGGGCCATGTGCAGGAAGACGGAGATCACCATCAGGTGGGCCGCCCATCTGTGCATGTTCCGCACGAGGAGGCCGAAGGTGATCGACGTCTGCAGGGTGTAGATGTCGGACCACGCCTGGGCGGCGGTGGGCCGGTAGAAGAACATCAGGAAGATGCCGGTGACCGTGAGCAGGATGAACAGGAAGAAGCTCAGGCCACCCAGGCACAGCGTGTAGCTGACCTTCACCGCGTGCCTCTTCACCTTCACCGGGTGGAGGTGGTAGAGCACGCTGTTCATGATCACGTAGGAGCGGTTCCGGGGGCTGTCGCTGTAGCCCTTGCGGAAGATCGATCCCGGCCGGAAGATCGAGTTCCACGCCTGCGAGCCCTGCACCTGGTCGGGCAGACCCTTGATGGTCGCCTTCGCCCGGTCTGCCAGCGGGGGCTTCGGATCCATTGTCTTGGCCAACAGGCTCTCCTCAGTGAGACCGGGGGCCGGCCGTGAGCGGGTGGGGGGTGAGGCTGGTCATCCGAGGCGCATCCCGTAGCCGTAGCCGTGGGTGTTGGTGCGCTGGTGGGCGTCGCCGGTGGCCACCGGGTCGCCGACCTTGCCGAGGATGATGACGCCCGTCGGGCACCGGTCGACGCACAGCGCGCAGCGGGTGCACACGTCGTCGTCGATGGTGAAGATCACGTGGTCGGACGGATCGACGCCGGGCTGGTCCACCCCGATCGCCTCGTCGATGGCGCTGGGGGTGACCATGTGGATGCACTTCCACGGGCAGATGTCCACGCAGCCCTCGCACATGATGCACTCGGACTGGTCGATGTGGATGAACTGCTTCGGCTTGACGGCCTTGGCGAGCCAGGCCGCGTCGACCTCCTGGAGGACGTAGTCGTCGCGGAACTCCGGCATCGGGGGATTGGCGTCGTTCTTGGCCAAGATCTACCCCTTCCTCACCAGCGGGCGGCCGTAGCGGGAAGCGGGCACCGGCGCGGGCGCCTTCTTGCCCCGGTCGTTCCAGACGGCCCACAGCGTCACCTGCAGGGCGATGCCGATGCCGTAGATGCCCACGGCGATGATGTCGCGCAGGGTCTCGTAGCTGACGGTGAGCGGCTGGACCGGCGTCGGCCGGATCAGCAGGCGGTCGGGGGTCCAGCGCAGCTCGCTACCGGCGTAGGTCAGCCACTGGTGGGGGATGATCGCGTACCACCAGAGGAACATGAACATGGTGAACACGGCGGCGGCCATCGCCTCGCCCCAGGACAACGGCGCGCCCACAGGCCGGCGCCTGCTGAAGAGCAGGGCCGCGACGACACCTAGGATGCCGACCACCAGGGTTGAGATGAAGGCGACCAAGAGATGGCGACTCCCTCGTGAAATCGCTCACATAAATGTTACCTGCCGCCGGGGGGCGGCAGTCCTCGGCAGGTTTAGCACGGGCGTGTTCATTCCTTCACATTCGCCCCGGCGCCCCGCGGAGCACCCCTTCCCGGCTTGGTGGTGCCCTCGGGGACATGCATAGAGTGACCGACCGGAATCCCTCTACGGAGGCTTGGAGTTGACCGAGATCCCCGAGCATCTTCTTAAGCGCTCCCGCGAGCGCCGAGCCGCCCTCGGACTGGGGGGCGGCGGCTCCGACGACGCACCGGCGCCGTCGGACGCGCCCGCGGAGACGGTCCCGGCCACAACGGCGGCGGCCGCCACACCCGCGCCGGCCACCCCGGCGCCGGTCGAGGCACCCAAGCCGGTGCCGCCCAAGCCCGACCCGCCCTACATCCAGGCGGCCAAGCGGCGTAAGCGCATCCCGTTCTGGGCCCTGCCGGTCCTGGCCGCCCTGCCGCTGTGGGGCTATGTCTACGTCCGCACCCTGGAGCCGCCGCCCGCCGGCGCCGACGACCCCCAGGTGATGGGGGCCACGGTGTTCGCCGGCAACTGCGCCTCCTGCCACGGCGGCACCGGTGGCGGCATCGGCAACGCGCCGCAGCTGTCCGACGGCAAGGTGCTCGAGACGTTCACCGACTGGCGCGACCAGGCCGCCTGGGTGCGCCTCGGCACCGCCAACTGGCCGTCCGCCAACTACGGCGACACCGAGAAGCCGGTGGGCGGCAGCGGCGGCACCATGCCGAGCTGGACCACCCTCACCGACCAGCAGATCGCGGCGGTCGTCCTGCACGAGCGCCAGATCTCGGGCGACGACATGAGCGAGACGAACCCCGACAACGCGGACATCTACGCGGTGGCCCGGGGCGAGAAGACGCTGGTCGACGCCGGGCTGGGCCCGGTGTCCGAAGCGGACGGCGTCACCGAGGCCGACCTCGGGGGCTGACCCGCCTAGGCCCTGTCCTGCAGGACAGGGCCTAGGCTTGGTCCGTATGACCCCCGACCGCCACGACGTCCTCGTCATCGGCGGGGGGCCGGCCGGGAGCGCCGCCGGGTTCTGGCTGGCCAAGGCCGGCCATGACGTCTGCGTGCTGGAGCGCAAGGCCTTCCCGCGGGACAAGACCTGCGGCGACGGCCTGACCCCGCGGGCGGTCCACCAGATCCGGGAGATGGGCCTCGAGCCCGACATCGCCGAGCGCCACCACCGCCACGACGGGCTGCGGGCGGTCGCCCACGGGATCACGCTGGAGCTGGCCTGGCCCGAGCACCCGGTGTTCCCGAACTACGGCTATGTGGTGCGCCGCCGCGACCTCGACGCCCTGGTGGCCGACCACGCCGCCGGCGCGGGCGCCACCGTGCTGCCGTCCAGCGAGGCGGTCCGCCCGCTGACCCGCGACGGGCTCGTGACCGGGGCCGTGGTGAAGGACAAGGTCAGCGGCGAGACCCGCGAGGTGCGGGCCCGCTACGTGATCGTGGCCGACGGCTCGCTGTCCCGCTTCGGACGGGCGCTGGGCGCCAGCCGCAACAAGGCGTACCCCCAGGGCATCGCCATCCGGGGCTACTTCGAGAGCCCGATCTCGGCCGACCCGTGGATCGAGTCGTGCCTCGACGTCCACGACCGGGCCGGCCAGTCCATGCCCGGCTACGGCTGGATCTTCCCGCTGGGCGACGGGACCATCAACGTGGGCATCGGGCTGCTCTCCACGTTCAAGGGCTACAAGGACGTCAACACCACCCACCTCATGCACGAGTGGGCCGCCACCGCCCCCGAGCGCTGGGGCATCGACCCCGAGGCCATGCTGGCCCCGCCCACCGGCGGGCGGCTGCCCATGGCCGGCTCGGTGAACCCCAAGGTGGGTCCCAACTGGCTGCTGGTGGGCGACGCCGCCGGGTCGATCAACCCGTTCAACGGCGAGGGCATCGACTACGCCTACGAGACCGCCCGCATGGCCGCCGACCTGATCGACGAGGCGCTGGTCACCGGCACCGGCACGCCCCTGTCCCAGTACCCGGTGCGGCTGGAGGCGGAGTACGGCCTGTACTTCAAGGTCGCCCGCCACTTCGCCACGATCATCGGCCAGCCCGTGCTCATGCGGGAGCTGACCCGCATCGGCATGCGCTCGCGCTCGCTCATGGAGTGGGTGCTGCGGATCATGGCCAACCTGCTGCGGGAAGACGAGCTCGGCCCGGCCGAGGCCGCCTACCGGGCGGTGGCCCGGCTGGTCCGCCACATCCCCGAGCCCGCGCCGGCCTGACGGTTCTCGCCCCGCAACGCAGGCCCGATTGCGTGCGTACGCCCGGGCCAGACGCTCGACCTGGTGGCGGCCGGCCACAAGAACCAGACCAGCAGCCTGGTCCGCTTCGAGCACGGCTGCTTCGAGCCCTGAGCGCGCCACCGGCGTCCGCCCGGGCCCGAAGGCCGTAGCGGACGCCGGTGCCAGGCGCTGTCAGATGGGCAGGCTCAGTTGACGGTGAGCGTGGCCTTCATCGAAGGATGGATCTCGCAGTGGAACGGGTACTCACCCGGCTCGCTGGGGACCTTGACGTCCACGGTCTCGCCGTCGGGGAGCTCCTCGTCGAAGGACCCGTCGTCGGCCGTGATGGTGTGGCCGGCTCCCGACTCGTTCTTGACGGCCAGGGTGCCGCCGGCGGCGGCGCTCACGTCCTCGAACTTGAACTCGGTGACGTCGAGTGTGCCTTCGCCACCCCCGCCACCGCCGTTGTCGTCGGCCTGCGTGGTCCCCGTGGTGCCGGCGGAGGTGTCGTCGTCGTCATCGTCGCCGCAGGCCGCCAGGCTCATCAGGATCCCGGCAACTGCGAGCGCGGCGGCGACACGCCGGGCGCGGGTGAATGGGCGAGCGTCGTTCATGTCTCCAGCCTCTCTGAGCTCCGGCGGCTCCGCGCAGTCAATGCTCGGCGCCTGGGACCGTCGCTTCGTCGTCTTCGGAAGCGTTGTCGACCGTAGTGCGGATCGGCACCGCCGTGCTGACGGCCTTGTCGGTACCCGGTTCGGCCGGTTCGTACGCATCGTCGTGGCCGCCCTCCGCGGCGGGCTCGACCTCGACCTCGGCAGCCTCGTCGCCCTCCTCCGCGGCCTCGTCGCCCTCCTTGGCGCCGTCGGCGCCAGCCGTCGCTTCGGCATCGGCGTCCTCGCCCACCTCGCCCTCAGCCGCGGCCTCGGCCTCGATGGCGGCGGCCTCGTCCGCCTCCGCCTGGGCTTCGGCGAGGCTGGGCCGGACCTGCCAGAGGATCCACAGCCCGGCCGGGATCATCACGATGCACATCCACTGTGCACCGGTCAGTCCCGCGATGCGCTCGTCGTTGACCCGCAGCGAGTCGCTCAGGAAGCGAACCACGCCGTAGTAGAGGACGAAGATCCCCGCGATCGTCCCCGGTATCAGCTCCTTCCCCCGGCGCCGGGCCAGCAGCACCATGCCGCCGAGGATGGCGAAGAGCAGGAACATGTAGAGCATCTCGTACAGCGCGGTGTTGTGGAACGAAGTGCCCACGAGCAGCGGCTGGTCACCGAGATTGGACTCCCGCACGTCGCCCCCGTCGTAGCGGGTGGCCAGGAAGAAGCTGGACGTGCGCCCGAAGTGCTCGCCCACGGCGTAGCAGCCGATGCGGCCCACGGCGAGGCCCAGGGCCAGGCCCAGGGAGTAGCCGTCGAGCACGTGCCAGCGCTGGAGGCGGGTCCAGCGCTTGAAGAACGGCAGGCCCACCAGCAGGGCGAAGATGAACCCGCCCGAGAACTGGATGCCCCCCTCCCAGATGGCGATGACGTCGACCAGGCTGTGGATCTGGTCGGTGTGGGTCGCAGCCCAGGTCAGGCGGGAGCCGACGATGCCGGCCAGCACCATGTAGGTGGCGACGCGGTAGACCTCGTCACGGGGGATGCCGAAGCGCTCGATGTACATGGCGGCCACCCACGACCCGAGCAGGACGCCCAGCGCGACCATCAGTCCGAACGTGCGGAGGTTGAGC
>JBKPRS010000511.1:0-8581 GCA_046734695.1 Actinomycetota bacterium
CGGAACAGCCGCTGGTGCAGGTCGTTCTGGACCTGGGGGCCCGAGGTGTCCAGCGCCCACGCCGCCAGCCGGTGGGCGTCGAAGGTGTTGATCCGCCGCTTGCCGTCCCAGCGGAAGTCCACGTCGACGTCGCCCGCGGCCCGGTCCAGCCGGTCGTGGGTCATGGCCACCCGCTGCGAGCCGCCGAACTTGCGGGCGAGGTACTCGGCCAGGTCCATGCCCTCGGCCGGCACGTTGGGGTCGAGCTCGAAGGCGCGGTGGACGACCTCGACCTCGCGCCCCTCCAGCCGGGCCACTGCCTCCTCGAAGCGGCGCGTGCCCAGGTAGCACCAGGGGCACACGACGTCGGACCAGATGTCGACTCGCACGCCCCGACCCTACCGGCGCCGTCCTAGAAGCTCGCCTTGTAGGGGTCGCGCTCGGTCAGCAGCCGCTCCAGCTTGGCTTCGTCGACCCGGGCGACGACCTGGCGGGCCTCGTGCTGGTCCCGCAGCGTCTTGGACAGCGAGATGGACGACGTGACCGCGTACAGCGCGGACACGCCCAGGAACGCCCGCACCCAGTCGTCCACCGGCAGGTAGGCGATGCCGATGCCGAGGGCGACGAGGGAGACGGCGAAGGAGATGTAGGTCTGCGTGACCCAGGCGGCGCTGTGCGCGGGCTGGGTCTCGGGCAGGGTCTGGGTGGTCATGGGGCCAGCGTCCGGCGTGGCCCGGGTCGGGACGATGCTGCGCGGCCCCCATCCCCCTCCGGGGGAACCCCCAGGCCCGATAGCGTGGCGCCATGCCGCGGCCGCACTTCCGCTACTCGCGATGGGACGGCACGCAGGTCGGCTTCGACCTCGACGCCGACGCCGTCCTCGAACAGATCACCGACGACCTCCTCTACCACGGTGACCTGCACGCGGCGCTGCGGCGCCTGCTGCAGCACGGCTTCCGTGACCGGCAGGGCCAGAACGTCGAAGGGATCCGCGAGCTGCTGGAGCGGCTGCGGCGCGAGCGCCAGGAGCGGCTCGACCGCTTCGACCTCGGCGGGGTGTACGACGAGATCGCCGAGGAGCTGCGCGAGGTCGTCCAGCTGGAGCGGGACGAGATCGACCGCCAGGTGCGCGAGGCGGTCCAGAGCGGCGACCCGCGGCGGGCCGAGACGGCCCAGGGCGCGGCCGACGAGCGCAACATGCAGCTCGAGATGCTGCCGTCCGACCTGGCGGGCATGGTGCGGGAGCTGCAGGAGTACGACTTCGCCTCCGGTCGGGCCCAGCAGCGCTTCGAGGAGCTGATGGAGAAGCTGCGCCAGCAGGTGCTCGACTCCTACGTGAACCGCATGACCGGCGCGGTCCAGTCCATGACCCCCGAGGACATGGCCCGCATGAAGGACATGATGGCCGCCCTCAACCAGATGCTGGAGGCCCGGGCCCGGGGCGAGGAGCCCGACTTCGAGGGCTTCATGCAGCAGTACGGCGACTTCTTCCCCGAGAACCCCGAGACGCTCGACGAGCTGCTGGAGGTGCTGGCCCGGCGCATGGCGGCCATGCAGGCGATGCTGGCGTCGATGACGCCCGAGCAGCGGGCGCAGATCGCCCAGCTGGCCGAGCAGCTGCTGGAGGACATGGACCTGCGCTGGCAGGTCGACCAGCTCGGCGCCCAGCTGCGGGGCATGTTCCCCGACATGGGCTGGGACCAGGGCTACAACTTCCGCGGCCAGGACCCGCTCGGCCTCTCGCAGGCCGCGTCCACGCTGGAGGAGCTGGGCGACCTCGACCGCCTGGAGCAGCTGCTGCGGGGCGCCGCCAACCCGGGCGCGCTGGCCGAGGCCGACATCGACCGGGCCCGCGAGCTGCTGGGCGACGACGCGGCCCGTTCGCTGGACGAGCTGGCCCGGCTGGCCCGCATGCTGGAGGAGGCCGGCCTCATCGACCAGCGCGAGGGCCGCCTGGAGCTGACGCCCAAGGGCCTGCGCCGCATCGGCCGCAACGCGCTGCACGACCTGTTCGCCCGCCTGACCCGCGACAAGCTCGGCCGCCACGAGCTGGAGCGCACGGGCGTCGGCCACGAGCGCACCTACGAGACCAAGGCCTACGAGTTCGGCGACCCGTTCAACCTCCACATCGAGCGCACGGTCCGCAACGCGGTGGGCCGTTCGGGCCAGGGCACGCCGGTCTCCCTGTCGCCGGAGGACTTCGAGGTCGAGCGGACCGAGCAGCTCGTGCGGTCCTCGACCGTGCTGATGCTGGACCTGTCGCTGTCCATGCCGATGCGGGACAACTTCCTGGCCGCCAAGAAGGTGGCCATGGCGCTGCATTCGCTGATCTCGATGCAGTTCCCGCGTGACTACCTGGGCCTGGTCGGATTCTCGGAGGTGGCGCGCGAGATCCGCCCGCAGGACCTGCCCGAGGTCTCGTGGGACTTCGTCTACGGCACCAACATGCAGCACGCGTTCCAGATCAGCCGGCGCCTGCTGGCCCGCCAGCCCGGCACCAAGCAGATCATCATGATCACCGACGGCGAGCCCACGGCCCACTTCGAGCCGGGCATGCCCGAGCCGTTCTTCGCCTACCCGCCGGTGCGGGAGACGGTGGATGCGACGCTGCGCGAGGTGGTCCGCTGCACCCGCGAGAACATCCGCATCAACACGTTCATGCTCGACCCCAACGGCCACCTGCGCACGTTCGTGGAGAAGCTGACCCGCCTCAACCAGGGCCGCGCCTTCTTCACGTCACCCGAGACGCTGGGCGACTACGTCCTGGTCGACTTCATCGAGCAGAAGAGGGAGCTGCGCCGCAGCGGCGGCCGCCGCCGCACCGCCTGATCCCGCCGGGGCCTCTACGGGAGGCCCTCGGGGATCGGGAACGTCTCGGTGGTGGTGGTCTCCTCGATCGTGGACGTGGTGGTGTCCTCGGTCGTGGTGGTGGTGTCCTCGGTCGTCGTGGTGCTCTCAGTGGTGGTCGTGGTGGCCGGCCGGCTCGTCGACGTCGTCCTCCCGACCGTCGTGGGCGTGCCCGTCACCTTGACGACGACCTGGCCGGTGGTGGTGTCGACGGTCGTGCCCGGGGGCAGGTCGACGATCACCTCGTGGCCGGAGTGCGGATCGATGATGCGCGCCCGCCGGGGCTCCGGGCGCACGACGTCGCCGCTTGGAGCGAAGGACACCGGGGTGGCCGGCTGGCTGGGCGGGAGGTCGATCGGCCGGCCGTCGCTGTCGGTGGGCCCAGGGTTCCCGGGGCCGAACTGGTTGGCGAGCGAGCGTGGGGTGTCGGTGCCGGGCCACGCGGTCACGGCCACCAGACCGGCCAGCAGCACTGCACCGGCCAGCGCCACGCCGACCAGGGCGGGCGTCCGGTGGCGCCGCTCGCCGCCGGCCGGGGCCAGCGGCGCCGGCTCGATGGCGGTCGAACCACTGCCGTCCCCGTCGCCGTCTGCCGGCGCGGCCTGCTGCCACCGGGCCACGGCTCGCCCGCCGGACGGCGGGCCCCACAACGGGACGTGGGCCACCTCCGGGTAGGCACCCGCGTCGGCGATGATCGGGACTTGCGCCCTGCTGTCCTCAGCGGGGACGCCGGGCTCCTCGGACAGGACGACGGCCTCGATGACGCCGGGCGCGGCGGCAGGGCCGGGCGTGCCGGACCCGTCGTCGGTCCGCAGCTCCTCGTCCCCCAGCGGCATCGACGCAATGATGCAGGTAAGGGCGCCCGTGCGCCAGTCCCCCTGCAGGGTGAGTCTTGACTACGCCCGGGCGCTCCCGGTAAACGCGAGGTTCAGGGCACGTGGCGAGCGCCCGTCGGATAGCCCCGCGATGTCAAGCCAGCCGCTCGCGGTAGATCGCCAGGCCCTCGTCGTCGAATGCCACCAGCGTGACCTCGACGACCGCGGTCGGGGTCGCGCGCAGGGTGTCCACGGCGATGGTCGCCGCCTCCGGCCGGGGGTAGCCGTAGAGGCCGGTGGAGATGGCGGGGAAGGCCACGGTGGTCGCACCGAGCTCGTCCGCCACCTCGAGGCTGCGGCGGTAGCACGACGCGAGCACGGCAGGTTCGCCGCGCCCGCCGCCATGCCACACCGGGCCCACGGTGTGGATCACCCAGCGGGCCGGGAGCCGGTGCCCGCCTGTGGCCTTGGCGTCGCCGGCCTCGCAGCCGCCGAGGCCGCGGCACTCTGCCAGCAGGCCCGGGCCGGCCGCCCGATGGATGGCGCCGTCGACTCCGCCGCCGCCCAGGAGGCTGGCGTTGGCCGCGTTCACGATGGCGTCGACGGCCAGCCGGGTGATGTCCGCCCGGACGGCCACGAGGGACGGACCGGCGCTCGCCACGCCCGGGGAGCCTAGGCGTTCGACCGGCCCTTGATTCGGGCTTGACCCTGGACCGGGGTACGGGCCGTAGCGTGAGCCCATGAGTGCCCTGACCTTGGGGGCGCTGGCCCGGGCGGCCGGCGTGAACCCCGAGACCATCCGCTACTACGAGCGCCGCGGCCTGCTGCCCGAGCCGCCGCGCACGCCGGCCGGCTACCGCCAGTACCAGGCGGAGGATGCCGACCGCGTGGCGCTGATCCTGCGGGCCAAGGACCTCGGTTTCACCCTGGCCGAGATCGGCGAGCTCCTCGACGGCGGCGGCACCGCCGCGGAGGTGCTGGCCGCAGCCCGCCACCGGCTGGCGGGCCTCGACGAGCAGGCGGTCCAGCTCGAGCGCAGGCGCGCCCGGCTGCGCCTGCTCCTCCGGGCCTGCGAGGCGGGCGAGGACGGCTGCATCAGCCTCGACATCGACACGACCCCGAAAGCGACGGAGCCATGACCACCACCCTTCTGCCCGACGTGACCGACGTGACCTTCGACGAGACGCTGGCGGCGAGCGACCTGCCGATCCTCGTCGACTTCTGGGCCACCTGGTGCGGCCCGTGCACGATGATCGAGCCGATCCTCGCCGACCTGGCCGGGCAGTGGTCCGATCGCCTGCGGGTGGTGCGGATCGACGTGGACGCCAACCCCGACGTGACGCGGCGCTACGGCGTGATGAGCATGCCCACGCTGATGCTCTTCCGCGAGGGCGAGCCGGTCCTCCGCATGATCGGAGCCCGGGGCCGCCAGCACCTCATGGCCGAGCTGGACGAGGTGCTGTAGCGCACAGCGGGCCACAGCTGACAGCGGGCTCGCCCCGGCTGGCCACGGAAACGGTGCCCTTCCCCTTGCGCCCGGCTTGTAACTGGGGAAGAATCCCATCAATGTAATTACACGTGTGGAATCCCGGGTGGATAGTTCATCCGAGCTACGTGGTTCACCCGAGACACACGGACCGATGGCGAAGCACCGGGAAGGGGGCCAGAGATGAAACTCCCCGTGGCCACAGATCCCGACGACCGCACCTGGCAGGACTACGCCAACTGCCTCGGCGTCGACCCCGACCTCTTCTTTCCCGAGCGTGGGGCATCCACCCGCGAGGCGAAAGAGGTGTGCCGAGGGTGCATCGTCCGGGCCCAGTGCCTGGAGTACGCGCTCGTGAACAGCGAGAAGTTCGGCATCTGGGGCGGCATGAGCGAGCGCGAACGGCGCCGCATCCGCCGCCAGCGCAGCCTCGCCCGCCAGATGGCGGCCACCAGCGCCTGATTCAGCCTCGCGGGCGGTGCGAGGAGGGCAGGGACCGGGCTAGCGGTCCCTCGCCTCCCTCGATCCCCACAAGGCCGGCGATGCGGAACGGGGCGAGACCGGGCTAGCGGTCGTTCGCCTCCACCTGCTTGGCTTCCCGGGCGGCGAGCCGGGCCTCGATGGTGCGGTCGGCCGCCAGGTCCAGCTGGGCCCAGCGAGCGGGGTCGGTGCGGTCGAGCACCGCTTGGGGGACGAGCCCGACCAGCTCGGCGCCGGCCAGCGGGACACGGGCTGCGACCCGGTCCCAGGCTTCCGCCGGGCCGACCGTGTCCGGGTCCACGAGGTTGAGCGACACCTGCACCCGCTCGCCTACGGCCAGGCCCAGCGCCCGCACCTCGGGCGATCGGACCTCGGCCGCCACCGCCCGCGCCCGGGCCAGGTCCGGCTCGGCCAGCCACGTGTTCCACGCCACCAGCACCCCGCGGGCGCCGACCGCCACCGCGCCCGCGCTCGGGTGGGGCCGGGGCGGGCCGGCGTCGGGGACCAGCTCCCGGAAGGCGAGGCGCCGCACCTCGGGCAGCGTCCGTTCCGGCCCGTAGGCGAAGCCGGGCACGCCCAGCTCCGCAGCGATCCACGCGAGGAACGAGTCCCGGGCCGCCACCGCATCGGCCAGCGTGGCTCCGGCGAGCGGGACGAACGGCACGACGTCCACCACCCCGATCCGGGGATGCACGCCCCGGTGCTCCCGCAGATCCAGTCGCTCGACCGCCGCCCGGGCGACCGCCCGAGGCGCCGCCTCGCCGACGAGCGTGAGCACCGATCGGTTGTGATGCGGATCCCGGTGCACGTCCAGCAGGTCGCCGCCCGCGGCCGCGGCGATGGCGTCCACCAGCGCGGGCCGGGCGCCCTCGCTGATGTTGACCACACACTCCAACTGATGGGGGGCTGATGCGGCGTCCATAGGTTCCGGTCGTGGCTGGGGCATCGGGCTCCGGCGCCCTGGATGGGGAGGAACTCCATGTCTGTCAGCAAACGGGTGACGGCGGCCGGGTCCGCTGTCGCCATGATGCTCGCGCTCGCACCGCAGGCCCGTGCCGGCTCTCCCGGCGACGACGCGACAGCCAAGCTCGAAGCCTGGTCAGCGAGTCCCGAAGCCGCGGCCCGCATCGCCGTCCTGCGGGACGCCGGGCTCACGGACGAGCAGGTGGTGACGGTGATCGAGGACCCGCTGTCGGCAGCCGGCTCGTCGACCACGTTCGAGACCAGCGACAACGTGACTGTCGGGCCGACCGAGAGCACCGACTCGGTCCCGGTGGGGAACGGCCTGTTCGCCACCCCGACCGCCGAGGCTGAGGCGACCGCAGCGGCCGGTGCGACCTGCGGTTGGGCCATCACCAACCATGACGGCTCGGCGTTCGCGGTGCGGACCGCCCGGCTGACCCTGCGGACCGACTGGTGCTGGAAGGGTGGGTCGATCGACGGGACGCCGGTGGCGTCGCACAGATCGAGCCTGACCAGCTACGGCGACGCCGCCGGCTGGCGGGTCGGAGGGTCCTACGCCGGCAGCACAGGATGGCTCGGCACCGGCCACAAGCGCTACAGGACCGAGGCCAAGGCCGACTGGACCCTGCAGTTCTGCGTCCCGCCGGTCGGTCCTTGCCAGCAGGTCGGGTCCGGGACCGCCTGGGCCCGCCACGAGGTGACCGGCAGCGGGACGGTCGCGAAGAATCAGGGTGGCTGGCCCTGATCCATGCGAGGGTGGTGGGGGCCCGGTCCGGGCCTCCACCGCTCACAGGCAACTCTCGGTTTGTGTTCGGGTCACGCGGGGAAGACAAGAAATTGGTGGCGTCTGTCACACGCGGGCGTGGATTGCCGCGGGCGCACCGATAAAGTTGCCGCCGTGAACCTCGGACCCACCGAACTCTTCATCATCCTGCTGGTGGTTCTCGTCCTGTTCGGCGGGACCAAGCTTCCGAAGCTCGCCCGCTCGATGGGGCAGGCTCAGACCGAGTTCAAGCGCGGTCTGAAGGAAGGCAGCAACCCCACTCCTGACGACGACGAGCCGACCGACAAGGCTTGAGTCGTCAGCACCTTCACCGCCCGGTAGCCCCCGCCACCGGGCGGTTTGGCGCGTTTAGGCCCTGATTGCGCAGGGCCGGGTCGTGAGGGACCGGCTCACTCGCCGGTCCCTGCTCCTGCCATCGTTGCCATCCGCCGTCGCTTGAGGATGCGCCGCCGCTCGCGTTCGGAGGCACCGCCCCAGACGCCGTGGTCGATCCGGTTCAGGAGGGCGTGCTCGAGGCACTCCTCCTTGACCGGGCAAGTTGCGCAGATCCGCCGCGCTACCTCGACCCCGACGCCATCGCTCGGGAAGAAGAGGCCCGGAGACTCGTGGGTACAGTTCCCGCGGGCCATCCACTCGGTGTCCATTACTCCTCCATCTATCTGCCCAGCGCCCGCACCGTGCCGGGGGAGGCACGCCCGATAACCCAACCCATCCGGATGTTCCTTGGTTTGCCCGCCGGGGGACATGGGGGATTTCCCGGTTTTCGGGGATTTCGCCGCATTCCCGCCCCGACCTGTCGCGTTCCTGCCCCATGGGATATGCATGAGGTGGTGAACGCGGACGATTCCACGCCCCCGCCGCCGCCCCCCGCTCCCCCCACAACGGCGGCCTCGGCGACTCCCGACTCCCGACGCCCCGCGCCCCCGCCAGCACCCAACGTGCCGGCGGACCCCAGGCCCGCCCCGCCGGCCCCCGCGCCGGGACCCGCAGCGTCGTCGGAGCCGTCGTCCCCGACACCGCCGACCGCGGCCGCATCGCCGACCGCCGCCGCATCGCCGGCCGACCAGCCGGACTCGCCTGCGGCCACTCCCATCGCGTCCGCGCCTACTGCCTCGCCGGCGGACCAGCCGGACTCGCCTGCGGCCATTCGCACCCCGCCCGCGCCGACCGCCTCGCCGGCGGACCAGCCGGACTCGCGGGCGGCGACTCCTGCCCCGTCCGCGGCTC
>JBKPRS010000512.1:0-10079 GCA_046734695.1 Actinomycetota bacterium
GACGCTCACCTCGGCCACCGCCAGCAGCTCTTCCTCCGAGGACACGAACGGCCCTTGCTGCAGCCCCCGGCCGGGCAGCACCACGTTCGCCAGCCCGATCAGTCCCCGGGTCATCAGCCGCAGCGGCGGGAACGCCGCCAGGGCGCGGACCGGCCCGGCCGCCGCCAGCGCGGCCCGCTCGGGGTTGAGCACCGCCCAGGTCTTCGGCGCCGTCTCCGCGATCACGAACACGATGACGACGTTCACCGCGGTCGCCAGGATCAGGCCGGCGACCCCCAGCAGGCGATCGCCCACGATGCCTACCAGCGTGGCCTCGACCAGCTGGCAGGCGACCCGGAGGAACACGACGGTCGTGACGTGGTCCGGGCGGGCCAGCAGCTTGACCAGGGCGTCGGCGCCGGGGCGGCCCTCGGCGGCCAGGTCGTCGGCCCGGGGTCGCGGCACCCGCACGAGCGCGGTCTCGGCCACCGACAGCAGGACGGAGAAGATCAGCAGCACCCCGATCGCCACCAGCAGCCACAGGTCCGCGGCGCCGACCGTCACGGCGAGCGTCGTCGGGCCGGGGAACGCCGCCACGGCCTACCTCCGGTGGTGGAACTGGTCGAGCAGCTCCCGTTCCCGTGCCTGCATGACCGCCGTCTCTTCGGGCTCGTCGTGGTCGTGTCCGAGCACGTGGAGCACGCCGTGGACGACCAGCAGGGCCAGCTCGTCCTCGTAGCTGCCCGCATGGGACGGGGCCTGGCGCTCGGCCACGGCCGGGCACACCACGACGTCGCCGAGCAGCAGCGGCAGGTCGCCGGGATCGGGCTCGTCGCGGTCGGGGCCGGCGGTGCTGGCATCGGGCCAGCGTCCCGCCACGACCGGGTCGTCGATCGGGAAGGCGAGCACGTCGGTGGGACCGTCGGCGTCCATGAACCGCTGGTTGAGCTCGGCGATCGTGGCCTCGTCCACGAACAGGAGCGACAGCTCCGCGTCGCCCTGGACCCCCTCGGCCAGGAGCACGTCATGGGCCAGTGCTACCCACCGGTCGACGTCGACGACCGCGGCGGTCTGCTCGTCCGCCCCGAACACCTGCACCTCGCCCTCGGGGCCGCGGCGGGCGGGCCGGGGCGCCGGGCGGTGGATGTCGGCGTCGTCGCCGGGCCGGGACGCGCCCGGTGGGGGGATCTCGGGCGGGTTCACGGCCTCACCCCTCGGCCTGGGTGGCGCGGGCGACCTCGGCGCGCTCGTAGGCGTCGACGATGTCCTGGACGATGTGGTGCCGGACCACGTCCTTGGACGACAGGCGCACGAACGACAACCCGTCGATGCCCCCCAGCACGCGCTCGAGGTGCGTCATGCCGCTGCGACCCGTGGGCAGGTCGACCTGGGTCATGTCGGCGGTGACGACGGCCTTGGAGCCGAACCCGATGCGGGTCAGGAACATCTTCATCTGCTCGGGCGTCGTGTTCTGGGCCTCGTCCAGGATGATGAAGCTCTGGTTGAGCGTGCGCCCCCGCATGAACGCCAGCGGCGCCACCTCCACCGTGCCCCGCTCCAGCAGCCGCTGGGCGCCCTCGGGCTCGACCATGTCGTACAGCGCGTCGTAGAGGGGACGCAGGTACGGGTCGATCTTGGCCGCCAGGTCGCCCGGGAGGAAGCCGAGACGTTCGCCGGCCTCGACCGCGGGCCGGGTCAGGATGATCCGGTCGACCTGCTTGGCCTGCAGCGCCTGCACGGCCATGGCCACGGCCAGCCAGGACTTGCCGGTGCCGGCCGGGCCGATCCCGAACGTGATCACGTTGTCACGGATGGCGTCGACGTAGCGCTTCTGCCCGGCCGACTTGGGGCGGACCGTGCGCCCCCGCGCCGAGCGCAGGACCTCTGCCGTCAGCACCTCGGAGGGACGCTCGTCGGCCCGGACCATGTCGATGGTGCGCACCACGCTGGCCGGCTCCAACCTCTGCCCGCGCTCCAGCAGCAGCACGAGCTCCTCGAACAGGTGGCCGACCCGGTCCGCCTCGTCGCCGGTGATGGCGATCTCGTTGCCCCGGACGTGGATCTCGACCCCGGAGAACGCCGACTCGACCACACGCAACAACTCGTCACGCTGGCCGAGCAGGTCGGCCATGAGGTGGTTGCCGGGGACGGAGATCTTGACCTGGGTGGTCGCCACGAGGCTGCCAGCCTAGGCCCCTACGCTGCCGTCCGTGACCAGTCGTGCCCGCACCGCCCTCTTCCTACCCATCTTCGGTGAGCTGTCCGAACCAGGCCTCGTAGCCGACCTGGCGGTGGAGGCCGAGCTGGCCGGCTGGGACGGTCTCTTCGTGTGGGACCACATGCTCTACCGGGATCCGGTGACCGCGATCGCGGACCCGTGGGTGACGCTGGCGGCGGTCGCGCGGTCCACGGAGCGGCTGCGCATCGGCCCCATGGTGACGCCCGTGCCCCGCCGCCGGCCCCACAAGCTGGCCCGGGAGACCGTGAGCGTGGACCGCCTGTCCGGCGGCCGGCTGGTGTTCGGGGCGGGCCTGGGTGGCGATCCGGGACGGGAGCTGAGCGCGCTGGGGGAGGAGACCGACGCCCGGGCCCGGGGCCGGCTCCTGGACGAGGGCCTCGAGCTGCTGGTGCGGATGTGGTCGGGGGAGCAGGTCGACCACGCCGGCCCCGCCTTCGCGGCGGACGGTGTCGCGTTCGGGCCGCGGCCGGTGCAGCAGCCCCGGATCCCGGTGTGGCTGGGAGCCCGCCTCGGCTTCACGGCCCCGCTTCGGCGGGCGGCGCAGTACGACGGCGTGTTCCCCATCGGGCTGGAGTCGCCCGCCGACCTGACCGCCCTGCTCGACGTGATCGCCGCCCACCGGCCGCCCGGGGCCGGACCGTACGACGTCGCCGTCCAGGGGACCATCGACGAGGCGCCCGGGCCCTGGGTGGAGGCCGGCGCCACCTGGTGGCTGATCCGCTTCGACCCGTTCACGGTGACCGCGGCGGAGGTGCGGGACGCGATCCGCCGGCGCCCGCCTGCGGGGTAGGTTCCGGCGGTGGTGCGCGGGGACGAGCGGGGGTTCGAGGGTGTGGACGCGGGCGCGCTGGTCGGACCGGTCGGCGCCGACCTCGACGCGCGCCTGCACCGATGGGCGTCCGAGGCCCGGGTGGACGAGGCGGCCCGGCGGCGGGCTCGGGAGTGGTGGCTGCGCCGCCAGGCGGAGGAGGGCGCCACGCTGGCCGGCGTCCTCACGGACCTGCTGGAGGCGGGCACCGCCGTCACGGTCCACACCCGGTCCGGGCGCCGCTACCGGGGACGGGTGCGGGCGCTGGGCGCGGACTTCGTCGCTGTACGCGCACCCGTCGGCCTGGTCCTGGTGGCGCTCGAGGCCGTGACGTCGCTGCGCACCCCGCCGGGCGAGCCCGCGGTGGTGGGGGACCGGCCGTTCGGCGAGGACGACGCCCGCCGCCCGCTGCTGCGCGACGTGGCCGCGGGCCTGGCCGTCGACCGGGAGCGGGTCGTGCTCGTCACCGGCGCGGGCGAGGGTGAGGGCGAGGCGATCGCCGGCGTACTGCGGTCCGTGGGCCAGGACGTCGCCGTGGTCCGGGGCGGCGGGGATCCGCCGGTCGCGTGCTACGTGGCGCTCGACGCCATCACCGAGCTGATCCTCGAGGCCTGATAGGAGCATTTCCCCAGGCCTCGGCTACCGTCGCCGGCATGCGTGACCGGTGGCTGGCGGCCGCCGTCGCCGCCCTCGCCCTGTGCAGTGCCGCCTGTGGTGGCGGCAACGGAAGCTCGGACCGCTCCGGCGCGCCCGACCGGTCCGCCACGACCGGGACCACGGCTCAGCCTGCGACGCCGACCACGCCTACCACGGCGCCCGATCCGTTCGCCCGGCCGGCCTGGCTCGGCACCCGCGTCCTGCCGTTGCGCGCCGACGGCACCGCCGGCCCCGAGCCCACCCCGCCCGAGCTCGACCCGCGCCAGCTGGCCACCGTCGACGTGTTGCCCCCTCCCGCGGACGGGGGGTTCCACGACACGGTCGGGCCCGTCCCCGCGGACGTGGCGGCCCGCTCCACCTGGCAGGCGGCCTGTCCGGTCACGTTGGAGCAGCTGAGCTACGTCACCGTGTCGTTCTGGGGCTTCGACGGCCGGGCCCACACGGGCGAGCTGATGGTCGACGCCACCCAGGCCGAGCAGTTCGTGGGCGTGTTCCACCGGCTCTTCGACGCCCGCTACCCGATCGAGGAGATGCGGATCACCACTCAGGCCGACCTGGACGCCCCGCCGACCGGCGACGGCAACAACACCTCGGCGTTCGCCTGCCGCCCGGTCACGGGGCCGGGCCGGACCTCGTGGTCATCGCACGCGTACGGCCGGGCGGTCGACATCAATCCGTTCCAGAACCCCTACGAGCGCGACGACCTGGTCCTGCCCGAGCTGTCCTCGTCCTACCTCGACCGGGCCAACGTGCGGCCGGGCATGCTCGCCGACGGCGACGGTGTGGTCAGCGCGTTCGCGGGGATCGGCTGGGCGTGGGGCGGGCTCTGGACGCGTCCGGTGGACTACATGCACTTCAGCGCCGACGATCGCTGAGCCACGGACGGCTCAGCCGGCGATGGAGCGGAGGGTGCCCGCCGCCGGCTCGCAGCGCCGGACCACCAGCAGGTCGGCGGTGCGGAAGCTGGCCATGCGCGTGCTCCACGAGTCGATCACGTCACGGCCGTCGCCACGGCGGAAGAACGTGGTCATCGGGCCCTCTTGCTGGTAGGCGTCGGCGCCGTCGACGGTCTCGACGGTCCGGTCTCGCAGGATCACCTCGAACGTCGGCATGGGTGTCACGGTACGACCCGCGCCCTGTGCGCTACGAGAGGGGCAACCCTGTGGAGTTCCTGTCGCGAACCCTGTGCACTGTGGACAACCGGCCCGATCGCGGGCCTGTCGCCCTCAGGGTGTGCGTGCAAGCGGCGGGCCCACCGCTCGGTCGTCGCCGGGCCCGCCACCGCTGTCGTGCGTCAGGAGTCGTCCTCGCCCTTGACCGCGGGCTCGGGGTACAGATGCTCTAGCTCGCCCGGCTGGATGCGCGACCTTCGGATGAAGTCGTCGACCTCGTGGCCGCGGAGTCGGATGACCCGTCCGAAGCGGTACGCCGGCAACTCTCCATGGTCGATGAACCGGTAGAGGGTTCGGGGGGTGATCCCGAGCCGTCGTGCTGCCTCTTGGGTCGAGAGCCATTCGGTCTCGTCGGTGTTCACGGCGCACACCTTACCTCTCTGCATGTGGTTTGGGCATCTTTCGGTCATATTCTTGTGAATGACCGACCCCCACGTATGGTGTGTAGGTCACCACGGTCGCTCCGTGCGTCCGAGGGGTGACGCGGCGGAGGCGCTGGGTGGCGTCGCCCCCGAATCGAGGCACCGGCTCCTGGCCGGACAGCCTCCAACGACAGATCGCTGGGAGAGGCGAGGAAAACGATGGTGATGACCCGGTCGACCGGCAGCGGCGCGACCGACGTCGAGACAGTCGCGCCCGCGCGCACGGTGGCAAGGCCCGCCGGCGTGCCCGGTGCGCGCGCCGTGCTCGGCGGCGTGCTCGTGGCGTTGTCCGGCCTGGCCACGTTCATGATGTGGGCCCAGGCGGCAGGAACGCCCGAGCACGCCTACGCGGTGGCGGCCGGCACGCTCGATCCCGGCGACCCGGTGGGGCCGGACGAGGTGCGCTGGGTGCGGATGGACCTGCCCGCGGGCGTGGCCGGCGCAGCGTTCGGCGACGCGGCGGAGCTGGAGGGCCGCGTGGCCCTGGCTCCGATCGCCGAGGGCGAGCTGATCCAGGCGGCATCGCTGAGCGACCAGGGTGGGCACGACCCGACTGCCGAGCTGTCCGTCGCGCTCGCCCGGGAGCGGGCGGTCAACGGCCGCCTGCGCTCGGGCGACCTGGTGGACGTCTACGCGACCACCCAGGACGGCGGCACCCAGTTGGTGGCCGAAGGGATCCGTGTCCTCGACGTCAGCGAGGCGACCGGCGCGTTCGACGGTGGCGGCGACCTGACGGTGACGCTCGGGGTGTCCCGATCCGAGGAGCAGGTGGCGATCGTCGATGCCGCCAGCCACGACGCGATCACGCTGCTCCGCACGACGCACGCGGGCCGCGGGTCGCCGCCGGCGCCCGCGGGCGAGGATGCAGGAGGGGCAGCGACGTGACCGACGGCGACCGGTATGTCGTCCTCGGCCTGGCGCGGGTGCGGGCGCCGTGGTTCGGGGACGTGGCCCGCTGGGCGACCTCGGCGGCGCTGCCCGTCGACTTCGTCAAGGTGGTGTCGGGGGAGGAGGCCCGGGCCCGGCTGCGGACGGGGCGGCCCTTCTCGGCGCTGCTGGTCGACGCCGGGCTCGCGGCGCTCGACCGGGACCTGGTGGAGCTGGCCTGGCAGCACGGCTGCGTCGTGATCGCAGTGGACGACGGGCGCTCAGTGCGCTCGTGGCGCGAGCTCGGCGTGCACGCGGTCCTGCCCGCCGACTTCGAGCGGGAGCAGCTCCTGGACGGGCTGCGAGCGGTCGCCCGGCCGCTGTCGCGGGGCGACGAGCTGGCCATGCCCACCATGCAGACGGCGGCCGAGCCCCCGGGAGCCTGGCGGGGCTGGCTCGTGGCGGTGACCGGGGCGGGCGGCGTGGGCCGCTCGACGCTGGCCATGGCGCTGGCCGCGGGGCTGGCGGCCGATCCCCGGGACCGGGGCCTGGTCGTGCTGGCCGACCTCGCGCTCGACGGTCACCAGGCGCTGCTCAACGACGCCGGCGACGTCGTGCCGGGGCTGTCGGAGCTGGTCGATGCGCACCGCGCCGCGGCGCTGCCGGCGCCCCAGGTGCGGGCGATGTGCTTCACCGTGCCCGACCGCGGCTACGACCTGCTGATCGGGCTGCGCCGCCATCGCGACTGGACCGCGCTGCGGCCCCGGGCGGTCGACGCCGCTCTGCAGGCTGTGCGCGGCACCTACCGCGTGGTGGTCGCCGACGTCGACGCCGACGTCGAGGGAGAGGATCAGTGCGGCTCGGTCGAGGTCGAGGACCGCAACGTGCTGGCCCGCCACACCCTGCGCGATGCCGACCTGGTGCTCGTGGTGGGGCTACCGGGCATCGCGGGCGTCCACTCGCAGCTGCGGGTCACTCGGGACCTGCTGGAGCTGGGCTTGGCCGGCGACCGCATCGTGCCGGTCGTCAACCGCGCGCCCCGGAACCCCCGGATGCGGGCCGAGGCCGGCGCGGCCTACGCCCGCCTGCTCACGGCCACCAACCCCGGCGTGATGCTGGCGTCCAGCCCCGTCTATCTGCCGGAGCGCCGCCGCGTGGCCGAGCTGCTGCGCGACAACGCGGCCCCGCCGGCCCCGCTGGTCCGACCGTTGGCCGGCGCGGTGCGCGGGCTGCTCGACGTCGCGGAGCGCCGCACGGGCGGGGCCGTCACCGCCGAGCCGGTCCCGGTGACACCGGGATCGCTGGGCAGCTGGTACGACGGCTACGACGAGGCGGTCGAGGCATGACCGCCGCCGGACCGCCCACCGGGGTGTCGCCGCTGGTGGAGATCGAGCGCGCCGTGCAGGAGCGGGCCAAGGACATCTCGCTGGAGATGTCGGCGGCCGGCGGTGAGGCCAAGCTGCGCGCGCTCATCGCCGACGAGGTGGCCCGCTGGAACGACGACCACCGCCGCGGCCGCCGGGCCTTCGGGCTGCCCGATCCGGCGCTCGTCGTCGAGCGGGCGTTCCGCAACCTGGCCCGCTACGGCCCGCTCACGCCGCTCCTGGGCGACGACGACGTCTGGGAGATCATGCTCAACGCCCCCGACGCGATCTTCGTGCGCCGGCACCGGGGCCCGTCCGGGTACCACGACGAGGTCTTCCACGACGACGAGCACGTCCTGCGCACGCTGACGAAGCTGCTGGACGACGCTGCTACCGCCCACCGCAAGCTCGACCCGGCGGAGGGCCTGCAGGACGCGCAGCTCGACGACGGCGCCCGGGTCCACATCGTCCACGGCGACATCGCCCGGGGCGGGCACGTGATCGTGAACATCCGCAAGTTCACCGGCATCCCGTTCAAGTCGCTGGGCGAGCTGGTGGAGCGGGACATGCTCAGCACGCAGGCGGCGCTCTTCCTGCGTGCCTGCGTGCACGCGCGGCTGTCGATCGTGTTCGCAGGACCGCCGGGATCGGGCAAGACGACGCTGCTGTCGTGCACCACGGCCGAGCTAGACCCGAGCCTGCGGGTGGTGGTGGCGGAGGAGGTGTTCGAGTCGGACGTGCCTGTGCCCAACGTGGCGCAGATGCAGACCCGCACGGCCCGGGCCGACCGGCCCGCCATCGACCTGCGGCGGCTGGTAGCCGGGTTCCTGCGCATGGCCCCCGACGTCGCGATCGTCGGCGAGGTCCGCGACCGCGAGGCTCTGCCCCTGCTGCTCACGCTGTCGTCGGGCGTATCCGGCTACACGACCATCCATGCGGGGTCGGCCCGCCAGGCCCTGACCCGGCTGCGGTTCGTGTGCCAGCTGGCGGACACCTCCGGCGCGCTCCCGCTCGCGGCGCTCAACACGCTGGTGTCCGAGAGCGTCGACGTGGTCGTGCACTGCGCCCGCACCGCCGCAGGTCCCCGAGTGACCGAGATCGTGCTGGTGGAGGATCTGGCGGGTGGCGCGGAGGCGACGCACTTCACGGTCACGGAGGTCTTCCGCCGCCCGGGCGCCGCCGGCCCGCTGCTCGCGACGGGCGACATCCCCGCCCGCGCCGCCCGCCCCCTCGCCGATGCCGGCTACGACGTCCGCCGCCTCCTCGACCACCGGAGGGCCGGCTGATGGGTGCGCTGGTGGTGTCGGTCGGCATGGCGGGCGGGGTCTTCTACCTGTACACCGCGCTGGTGCTCCGGTGGGCGGGGCTGGGGCCCGGGCCCAGGGCGGCTCGCACGGTCCGGAGTCGGCGGCGGGGGGCGGACTGGTTGGTGCAGGCCGGGCTGGGCGATGTCGACGTCCGGGAGCTCTCGCTCGTCACCGCGGCCCTCGCCGGGCTGGGAGCGGTCGGCGGGCTGGCCCTCTTCGGCGGCCTCCTGCCGGCGCTGGTCATCGGGTTGTGCCTGGGGGCGGCGCCGCTGGCGTCCTATCGGGTGCGGCGCCACCAGCGGCGGGCGGCGGCCCAGGAGGCGTGGCCCCGACTCATCGAGGAGATCCGCATCCTCACCTCGGCGCTGGGGCGCTCCGTGCCTCAGGCGCTGTTGGAGGCGGGGCGCCGGGCGCCGGAAGGCCTGCGGCCCGCCTTCGAGGCGGCCCAGCGGGAGTGGTTGCTGTCCACCGACTTCGAGCGGACCGTGGCCGTGCTCAAGGCGGGGCTGGCCGACCCGACGGCCGACGCCGCGTGCGAGACGCTCCTCGTGGCCCACGAGGTCGGCGGGACCGACCTCGACCGGCGGTTGGAGGCCCTGATCGAGGACCGGGTCATCGACGTCCAGGGCCGCAAGGACGCCAGGGCCAAACAGGCCGGCGTGCGCTTCGCACGACGTTTCGTCCTCCTGGTGCCGGCCGGCATGGCCTCCGTGGGCCTCAGCATCGGCAACGGGCGGGCCGCCTACGCCACGCCCGGGGGCCAGGCGATGGTGGGGGTCGGAATCGTCGGGATCGTCGCCTGCTGGCTCTGGGCGGGCCGGCTGCTGAAGCTGCCGGAGGAAGAGCGGGTGTTCTACGAATGAGCACCCAGCTCCTGTCCCTCGCGACGCTGGCCCTGTTCGTGGGCACGACGTTGCTGCTGAGTCAGCTGCGCTGGTTCCGGCGCCGGCCGCTGGTAGACCGCCTGGCCCCCTACGTTCCCGGCGGCCACGCCGCCCCCCGCCGGGGGGCGATCATGTCGGCCGCCTCGTTCGGCCAGGTCATCGGCCCGCTGGCCCAGGCCATCGGCGAGGCGGTGGCCCGCGCCTTCGGGGTGACGGAGGCCCTGTCCCTGCGGTTGGAGCGGGTGCACTCGCCGCTCGACGTCACCGGCTTCCGGGTCCGCCAGCTGGCGTGGAGCGGAGCCGGGCTGGTCGGCGGGGCGCTGGCTGCCGCTGCCCTGGGGCTCGGAGGCCTGTGGGCCCTGCTGTTCGTGGTGGGCGGG